>JBMZAP010000137.1:0-9971 GCA_049611445.1 Phycisphaeraceae bacterium
TTCGTGTCGCCCGCTATACCGCACAAAGAAAAGCCCCGGCAAGATACCGGGGCTCTCACAATTCAGATTGTTCTAGGCGCTCGGGTTTAGCCCAGCAGCGACAGGACCGACTGGGCGGTGTTGTTCGCGATCGCCAAGGTCTGCGTGCCGGCCTGCTGGAGGATCTGGGCACGGGTCAGCTTGCTCGTCTCTTCCGCAAAGTCCGTATCGCGGATGACACTCTCAGCGGAGGTCAGGTTCTCTAGGGCGACCTGTTGCGATCGCATCGTGGTGTCGAGCGTATTGCGTTCGAAGGCACCGATCCGGCCGCGGAGGGTCGAGATCTGGTCGATCGCCGCATCGATGATGTCGGATGCGCCACGCGGGTCGTTGATCAGCGAGTCGGCTTCGCCGGTTAGCACCTCGTTGAGGAAGCCGACGGTGGAGTTGCCCAGGCGGGTCGCGGCAACGGACTGGATGCCGAAGCCGACCTGCTGCAGGGAGTTGATGTCCGGGCCGATCTGATACGTCGCCCCGCCGCCGGTGATGGAGTAGCTGAACGGCGTATTGAGCGTTTGTGCCGCGGCGGAGGTGAGGGTCATCTCGACATTGAGATTCGAGGCGTTGAGCGAGATGTCCAGGCCATCACCGATCGCGAGGTTGCCATTGATCAGTGCGAGGGTATCGCCACCGATGTCGCGGTTAACGGCACCGCCGCCCTGCGCGGTGTAAGCGTCGAAGAACGCACCGCCAGAGAGCTTACGAACGCTGACAAACTCGGATGAACCGAAGCTGATTGACTCAAGGACCAGGCCCGAGGTCGGGTCGGCCGCGGAGGCAAGCTGTGCGTTGACGCCGGTGGCGTCGGAGACCTGATTGATCGCGGTGGCGACGGCGGAGAGTGCCGTGCCTGATGCGAACGTAAAGACCTGCACACCGTTGTTGCCCTGGACTTCGAAGCTGACCGCCGAGGTCAGCGTGCCCGTGCCGTTACCCGAGAGGAACAGCGAGGCGTGCTCAGCAGACTGCAGGACTTCCACCGTCACCGGGATAGAGGTATTAAGCCCGAAGTTCGCACCTTTGATGGAGATATCAGAGATCTGGCTGGCGGTGACACCCGAAGTCAGGTAATCGAGTGAGCCGTTAAGCAGCTTGAGCCCGGCGAAGCTCGCGGTATTACTGATCCGCGTGATCGATTCGACGGCCGAGTCGAGTTGCAGCTGGTTCGCCTGGATCTCTTCTTTCGAGAACGCACCGGTATTCGCCGACTCAACCGCCAGCGACTTGATGCTGATCAGCAAGTCGTTGATTTCCTGAAGCGCGGACTCGGTCGTCGCGATGACGTTGGAGGCGCGTTCGATGTTGTCAACGGCTTGGCCGATGCTGGAGATCTCGCCACGTAATCGTTCAGAAACGATCAGACCGGCCGGGTCGTCAGCACCACGGTTGATCTTCAGACCCGTGGAGAGTCGCTGCAGCCTGGTAGCGAGGTCGGTATTGGTCCGATCCAGATTGGTCCGGGCGACCATGGCGGAAACATTGGTGTTAATCCTTGTCATGGGGACAAACCTCCGTGTTTGTCATCTCTGTGGCGGCGTTCCATGATGCCGCTCAGGGTTTCGTTGCCGGGCACGAGCCTGGCGAGTCGGTCCGGCGAGCACTCCTTTGCGCCGGGTTAAAGTTCCATCTATGGCGACTGCTTCAACTTGGAACGGCCATTACTCGTTGGGTGGCCGTTGCGTTGACGCAGGGTCTGGTCAGCAACGCTGAGGTCTTCGATCTCGATCTGAGCGGCCTCCGTGTTTTCACGTCGGATGGCTTCATACACTTCCTTACGGTGGACCTGGATCGTGCGTGGGGCGTTAATGCCCAGCCGAACTTTGTCCCCCCTGATGTCAACGACGGTAATTTCGATCTCGTCGCCGATCATGATCGTTTCGTCGCGCTGTCGTGATAACACGAGCATGCTTGGGTGGTCCTTCCTTGGCCTTGGTCACCTTGCGTCCTGCAAGGCCCCACGCGATACGCACGCGGGTCGATAGTCTTATTCACATCCCCGGCTACACAAACGCCGGGTCAACTTCTCTCACACCCTCAATCACGCGCTCTGCGCGTGTACCGCAGCCTTCACTTCAACCAGCGGCACACGCGTGGTGAAGCGGCGGTCACTGAGCACCAGCTGTTCGCCGATGCAGTTCCTTACGTTGATGACCAGCGGCCCCTGCAGGTTGCCGGTCAGTGTCTCGCCACGTTTATTGACGATGACGAGCACCTGCGCATCATCCACGGTGTTCAGGTTCAGTTGCCCGATCTGCTCGGCCTTGACCGGCACCTTGTAGGTCGGGATGAATAGCGTTGGGTCCGTGACGATGAACGCCAGGTCCGGCTTGTCCACCGACTGCAGCCACCAGAAGTAGCTGTCCTGGCCCGCCTCGATCAGCACGTAGTGCTGGTAGTCGGGGAAGCCAAGAAGGCCCTTGGGAAATGTCATGATGCGCTGGTCATCTACCTCGATCTCACCGAAACGTGACGAATTGATTTTCATCGTCAGTTACCTCTTGCAGCCCGGTCCATCCTGGTTTCCAAACCCGCTTGGGACATCCTGTCGCGGGTGGCGGCTCCAGCCGCCGGTCATTATTGCGCGGGTGTGGTCGGCTGCTGACCGTGTCCCGCGCACATCTTGCGCCCTAGCGCAAGAAATCCAACAAACTCAGTTGCTGGTTAGCTGAGCCAACCTGCAACGACGCCTGCAACTGCAGTTGCAGCTGCTGAAAACGCGTCAAGACTTCCGTTAAATCCGCATCCTGTAATTGGCTGAGCATGGTTTGCTCCTGGATGTCGCGATCCTGGATCAGGGTGAGCTGGTCCTCGACCCGCCTGGCCTGAACACCGACCCGTGCCCTCGCGGACACAACTGAATCGATGTCATCTTCGAGAGAGCTACCAGCAAGTGTGATGCCAGTCTCGTTGTTATTTCGTAATGCGGTGCTTAATTCTTGTAAATGCGTGAACATGTTTTCGACCCGCACCTTCGAATTGTCATCGCCAGCGATGGTCGCGCCTGCACCGGCGTTCACTTTGATGCCAAGGTTCTCCGCCGCAAAGCTCAGGCCCGCGTTGGTGACAATGAAATCGTTACCACCGACGGTGTTGTCGGTCACCTCAAAGCCGTTACCCGATGCTGCCAGTGCAATGTCGAAGTCCACCCCGACGGTCAAGCCAGCGGTTGTCGCGGCGGCCTGTGTTAAGGAGAGCACATCCGCGACCGTCGATGCTGCACTAAGATCGACCGTGAAGTTTGTTCCGTCATGCAAGGTAATGTCCAGATCCGGCTCACCCGCACCGGAAGTCTGCACGCCCACACCGTTTCGGAAGTCCGAGAGCAATGTCGTCTGGCCAAACGTACGCAGGCCCAGATCCTCCGCGGTGGTCCCGCCGTTTTCCCCGATGCTCAGTTCGATGCCGCTGACCTCGCTGACCAGATCCAGGCCCGTACCGTCCGCGTTGATCGTCAGACGCAGGCCCAGATTCAAGGCATCGACTACGTTCTGCAGGTCCTGCACCGTTGTCGCACTGGAGAAGTCGGCAACCTCGGTGTTTTCGCCCTGCGTGATCAATAACCCACTGGCAAAGTCCACCGGCGTGCCGAAGCTGGCGAGCGTGGTTCGTTCCGTCAGTTTCACATTCAAGTCGCCACCTGCGACAGCGGCCGAAGTCGCGCTGATATTGATCCCGAGGTCGGCCGCCGTGGTACCACCCGCCGAGTCCGTGATGGTGATCGTGTTGCCCGCGTTGGCGGTCAGCGTATAGCCGCCGGGCCCGATAGCGATAGAGCCGGCCGCGGGGTCGAGGTTCGTAATCGCGTCATTAACGCGTGTGACAACATCGCTGAGTGTGTCCGCAGTGGTCAGATCAACCACCGTTGGCACGCCGTTAACCGTGATATTAATCGCGCCGGCCAGGTAGCCCCGCTCGCGTGCACCGTCGATATCGCGCAGCAGGACCTGCCCGTTGGCCTGCGGGTCAAGGTCCACGAGCGTCGCGACACGTGTGGACAAGGCACCGAAGGCTTCAAGCCCATTGCTGTTAAAGTTCAGGTCGGAGAGTGCCCCGCCGTCATTGGCCAGGCTCAAGTCGCCGCCGAGATACCGGACTCCGCCAAGGAACGACTCGAACACCGCACCATCGACGACGCCGTTGTTGCCGCCGAAGACAGACAAGCCATTGAACTGCCGGTTGGCCGCCTCGATCGCGCCGGCCAACTGCGAATCGATCACCTCAGCCTGTGTCGCACGTGTCACCGCGTCCGATCCGATACCGATCTGGCTCGAGGCGACCTGCTGTGCCTCGATCAGGATGTCCGTAACTTCTCGCAACGAGGAATCGCCTAGATTCAGCACCCCGCGTGCATGTTCGAGGTTGAGTTTCTGCTGCTCGCGTTGGATCTTCGCCTGATTCAGGTGCAGGACCGCCGAGATATTGGCGGGTGCATCCGAGCCCCGGCTGATGATCTTGCCGGTCGATGCCTGATCCTGCGCGAGCAGCAATTCGCGCTGCGTCTCCTGCAAACGCCGGCGCAGCAACTCACTCGACATCAGGTTCGAGGTGCGGGCCAGGAGTGGGGAGATCGTGGACATGACGCTGCTGTTGGTCGCGGGCTTCGGGTTCTAAACAATTCCAATCAGGGTCTGCATTAACTCGTCAACGACAGTCAGGAACCTTGCGTTGGCCTGGTACATGCGCTGATAGTTCATCAGGTCGATGGTTTCTTCATCCGCATTGACACCGGAAAATGCCTGCTGCTGAACCTGCAGGTTTTCCTTCACGACCGCGTCGGCGTTGAGTTGATCAATCGCCTGAGCCGTTCGGATCGAAACATCCTCAATGTGGCGGTTCCAGTAACCCGTCAGGCTCTGGCCGCCCAGCGCGTTGACACCGGTTTCGCGGAGGGCTGCGATCGCCAAAGCATTGCGGTTGTCACCGGGTAGATGCCCACGGGCGACCGCGATCATGCGGGGATCATTGACCAGGTCAAGGTTGACGCCCATGTCGCTGGCGTCCTTGCCCTTGAAGAAAGTGTTGATCCCGAGCGCCGCCATTGCGCCGGTGTTGTCGTTGCTGAAACTGAACTGGAAGTCCTGTGCATCAGCGGTGATCTGAAGGCGCCCATCACTCGTGACGACCGCAGAGATGTTGGCCACCGCATTGATCTGTGCCGCGAGATCGTCGAGAGAGGTGTCATTGGTCGGGTCGATGCCGTCCAAGTCAACGTTGATCGTCTGCGCGACGCGTTGTCCGGTAGAGACCTGCGTCACATGGATCTGGAACGAACCATGTTGGATATCAAACGGGATCTGCGCCGCCGGGTCGTTAAGTGCGACGGTCGTGTCGATCACCTCGGTCGTGCCCAGCGCCGAATCGAGCAGGTTCAAGCCCTGTCCCTGGCTGTGAAGCTTGTTGACCTCGTAGACCATTGCGTTGGCGTAGGTGTCCAGCGTCTGGATCGCGTTTTCCAGATATACGCCACGAAATTCAATCAAGCCACCCAACTCACCGCTGCTGATCTGCAGGGGGCTACGGTCCTCGGCCAGTCGCACCGTCGTCGTCAGGCCCTCAGGCGTCGACTCGGTCGTCACCGCGATACCACGGTTCTGGTTGCCCAGCACGATCGGCAGCGAGCCGACAAAAATATCGACCGCGCCGCTGGCCTGCTCGTTGGTGTAGAAGTCGATGTACTGGGCAAGTTCCCCAAGATAGAGGTCACGCTGGTCACGCAGACCGGACGCCTGGGTTTCCGAAGCGCCCTCTTGCAGCGTGATCGATTTGTTCAACTCGGCGATGCGATCCAGCAGATCATTCGCGGCATTCGCAGCATTCGCAGTGCGATCATCAATGCGCTTCTGCAGGTTCAGAAACTCACCACGCACTGAACTGACATAGTCACTCAGTGTCTCGGCCTGCTTCACCGCCAACGTCCGCAGCGACAGGTCCTGCGGGTTGTTGGCGATCTGTGACCAGCTGTTGAAGAACTCGGCCATTCGCGTCGAAATATCGATCTCGGAAAGCTCGTTCTCGATCGCTTCAATCTCTGACCACAGGTCCTGCGCGACCTTGCTGCCGCCCTCGTCGGAGATCGCGTTACGCAGGCGGGCCTCGAGCGCCTCGTCGACCTGTCGGGTGATCGATGCGATCTGTACGCCGTTGCCCAAATAGATGCCGCGTTGGATCTCGTTGGCGCGGACCGCCGTGAGTTCGATCTCGTTGCGGTGGTAGCCCTTGGTCGAGATGTTCGCCAGATTGTTACCCGCCACCTGGATCGCGGCCTGCGACGCGAGCAGGCCGGAGCGTCCGATGTAGAGGGAACTGGTCAAACCCATGGTGGATATCCGTGTGCGGCGATGCCGCTTATGCCGTCACTTGAAGCGTGCCGAGCGTGTGTCCGCTGGCGGGTTGAGGTTGATTGGCCGGCGCGTAGCCCGCGGCTCGGCCTGCGTTGCCCAGGGTCTGCACCAGACCCTGCATATGGTTCAGTAGCGCCTCGGTGGCGCGCCGGGTGACCGATGATTGCTCTTTCACCGCGGTGATCCGCTCACGCAACTGCTCACGCAAGACCAGCAAGCGGCCCCGCGACGGCTCGGGCAATCGCTCGGCCAGATCGCGCATCCGCATCGGCTGGATCGCAGCAGGATCAATCGCCCTAGTCAGTTGCGCAACGAGTTCAAGACGACGCTTCTCAAGCTCGCCGATCGCCTGCACCAGCGTGTTCTCCAAGCGTGAGCATTCCGACACGCCGTGGTGATCTGCCAGGCGCAGGCACTCGCGCTGCCGCTTCATCAGCGTCAGCAATTGCTCGTGACGATCGGTCAACTGCTTGAGCACGGTCTCGAGAACCGGGATGTGTTTGTAGGCCACGTTAGCCATCAGTATTCAATGCCTCACCTTTCACCGCAGCGCCCAGCTGTTTGTACACCGCGTCAACCAGGTCAAAGCGTGTCGCGCCGGCAATGCGGTCAGACAGTACCTGGTCCAGTTGCTGTTGGAAGATCTTCTCGCCGCGTCCGCCATGGAAGAGATTCGCGGCGAGCGGGTCATTGCGCAGCTGCTCGAACATTGGCATGATGAGTGTGGTCGAGACAAGCTTCTCGGCCGCCTCACGCAGTTGTGCTTCGTCGCTCTGACCCTCGCTTTGTGCGCGATCGAGGAAGCCGTTGAACACGGGCGCGGAAGCAAAGTTCGCACCGGACGACGTGTCCACACGTGTCGGCTGCTGAGCCAGATCCATACTCGGGGGCAAAGTGTCAATCATTTGTCGATCAACTCCGCGTGCAGCACGCCGAGATCATGAAGATCCTCGATGATCGTGATCCTGTCCTCAGCCGGTACGTTGAGTATGTTCAGTGCATCGAGCAACTGACGCAGCCTTGGTCCGCCCCGATCCTCCGGGTCCAAGGAAATAAAGTTCGCCGTCTCAACGGTTGGATTGTTCGGGTCAGGCTCTGGCTCGGGATTCACGATCCGGATCGTCATCCCCTTGTGCGAGATGATGACCGGCGACAGTTCCACATCCCCTGATATCGCCAGCGAGCTTTCCGCGCGATTGATGATCACCCGGGCCCCGCTACTAGCGATCTCCGAGTCAATCGTCGTGGTCATGATCTGAGTGATGAAGCTTGAGAGGTTCGGCAAAGCCTCGTCCGGGACCTTTACGATCACGTTCTTCTGGTCCACCGCTTTAGCGATCGGCTCTGCATCGTCCGCCAGGACCATCACGCCGTTGATCGCCTCGGCAATGAAGTTCGCCAACTGCCAGGACGCCTTGGACTCATGAAGCACCAGCGTGATCTGGTTGAACTGGTCCAAGTTCATCGAAGGCACGTCGCGCACCATATGCGCACCACGGACGACTTTTGCGCGGCGGGGGTTCTCTTCCTCGTTTTCCAATATCAAGTTGCCGGCCGCAACCGCATAGGCTCGGCCGTTCTTACCCGGAGCGAACAACACCGCGTCCAACAAGACCCCACCCTTCAGACTCTCCGCGTCGTTAATCGTGGCGACCGTGACATCGAGTTGATCGACGCCTTCACGAACCCCTTGCCCCGGGATCGTTGCACTGACATGGACCAGCGCAATACTGTCGGCGTCTGTGAAATTCTGTGGTGTCGCGGTCGGGTCGATATTGCGTGCTACAGCAGCTAAAACCGCTTTGTGTGCTGGACCGAACTCACCATCGCCCGTCCCGTCAAGGCCCACAACCACGCCGATCCCGCTGATTTTGCTCTGCTCCGAGCCCTTGAGTGTGACGACGTTTCGGATCTGTGTCGCCAATGCGGGCGTACTGATCATGAGCAAGGCCAAGCCAAATAACCAAGTCAACTTAAGTTTGTGCATCGTTCGAATCCTTCGTGTGAGCGTGTTTCAGTCCTTGAAACCGTTTTGGGTGTCCAGCCCTATGAAGCAAGCCGGATGCCATGAACTAGAAATCAAAGACAGCATCGAAGAGCTTGGTCAGCCAGCCCTTCTCGCCGGACTCGCGGAGTTCGCCAGAATGCTGCTTGTCGATGAACAGGTTTTCGAGCTGGGTCGAAAGGATCGTGTTATCCGCGGAGATATCCTCAGGCAGGCAGTTACCGGTGGCGACAAGTACAGACTGTTCACCGTCATTGATAATCGTGCGCCGCGCCTCGAGGACGAGCATGCCATTTGGCTTGATATCGATGATGCGAGCTCGGACCCGGCCTGTCATAGACTCGGTTCGCTCGTACTCACCCTCGCCCTCATGCTCACGTTCAAATCCCAGATCGACCAGCGCCTCACCGGAGGTGCCCTGTGAAATCTGGAGGTCCAGAAGATCCTTGAGTGTAATCCTGGGGAACTGGGAAATTCCGCCACTGAGATTCGACGTCTTCTCGGTCGACTTCTCCGCCTCCATTTCACTCTCAAAAGATTCACGGACAACGATCGTGACCAGGTCATTCAGCATGAACTCACGTGGCTCAGGCCGAATATGAACATAAGCGCTGAATCGCGGCACGTCCGGGTGAACATCCGGCAACGCCCTTCGCGTGCGGTCCAAAGGCTGGTTGTATCGTTGCGCTGCAATTGTGTCGATGTGCTCATCCGACGTGGCATATAACGAAGAAGACTGCCCCGCCGCGTCGTGTCCGCCGAGCAGTGCCGTGGTGAAGATCGTAAAAGCAATCCACTGGCGTTTGTTCATAGCTATCACTCTTTCTCAGGTTGAATCGCGTCCCCCGCGATGACTTTGCCCTTACCAACGACCGTTGCATTAAAACGCTGCCCGGTCTTGCTGTTCAGAACCTCGACGGTCTCGCCTACAGCACCTTCGCCCTGAGCGACACCGTTGAACATGATCTGGATACCGCCGTTATTAAGTTCCACCGTCACACGCTGTCGGCGGGTCACCGCGACCGGCAGCTTGACGGAACTTGCGGTGATCAGGTCGCCGGCGTTGATCGTGCTTGCGGCAACTTGGCCGGTGACCAACGTGGTATCGCTGAGGTAAGGCTGCAGGGCATCATCGATCAGCACCTCACGCAGACGGACCTGCCGGCGATTTATAAGATCACCGCGGTTGATCCTGTCACCAGCCACGACCGCGATGACACGCTGCTGCACGCGGGCCGAGATGGTCTTACCGTTGTCAACCGCCTGTGTGCCCTGGTAGGCGGTGACCTTGAACGTCACCGCGCCAAGCGTCGGCTCTGCCAGCGACTGTACCTCGTAACGCCCGGCCACTGCACTCTGCGCAAGCAGTTCGCGGTCACGGTCATTAAACGTGATCTGCAACGCATGCTTGTCGATCCCGATCCGCTCGGCGATCGTCTGCTCAATCAGGGCCTTGACTGTCGTCGGCGTGTAGACCGTCCACGGCTCCTCATCTGGCAACGTCTTGGGTGGGTTTGGCGTTGGTGGATGAGGTTCATCAGGCTCCGGCTTGATTTCGATCTGTTTGAACGTACGGTGGACCGCCA
>JBMZAP010000138.1:0-9828 GCA_049611445.1 Phycisphaeraceae bacterium
CAAGGCCAAGACCTACACCCTTAACTGCTTCAAGTTTCTCTGCGACGCAACGGACGGCAAGGCAAGCAACCAGTACCCGGGTTGGCCACTGACGATCCACCAGACAGAGAACAAGGGCGAGAACCGGATCAAGTAGCACGCCTCGCCAAGCCTCAGTAATTAAAAAACCCATGCCTGTTGAGCATGGGTTTTTTAGTTGTGATTCAAAGCTGTTTTCAGCCGCGTCGTCGGCGAGCGATGAGCAGACCGCCCAGTGCCAGCAGGGCGAGCGATGACGGTTCGGGAACAACCAAGCCCGTTAGATAGACCGTACCATTACCGTCATCAACGAGGCTTGCACCGCTGGCGTCCCAGCCGGGAGTAGCCGAGGTGTCGAAGTTGCCGGTAAATCCGGAGATGTCAACGGTTGCGCCCACGTCGTAGGTGAAGACGGCGAGTTGGTCTCCGGCCAGCGGGGAACCACCTGCATCGATGATCTTCAGTGTCATGTCATCAACATACAGGGCGCTCTTGACGCCATCGACATCAATGATGTCAGTGGCGTTGCCTGCACCAACTTCCCACTCGAGGATTGAACCATTGAGCATCTGCAGCGAACGGTCGGTCCGGCTGCCTGTCGGGTCGCCGCCTGCACCGCCCCAGTCCACGGTAAGGGTTCCGATGCTGTTACCTGGTGCGAGAGTCACGCCGTTATTGATTTTCAATTCCGAGCGGCGGTCGTTGGCACGCAGCGTCCCAGTGCCAGCCACAGTGCCACCGGTGTAGATGTGGCCTGAATAAGTCGCATTCAGGACGCCATTCACAATCAAAGTGCCTTGGCTGACACGGACGGTTCCTGTTCTGCTATCTCCGGCGATGGTCCAGGTACTTGTGCCCTGCTTGTAGATTGTGCCGTAACGGTCGCCGCCGGCGTAGTCGATCGAGGCGACTGTGTTGCCCGTTGTTTCACCGCCCAGCAGGATGCCGGCTTTGTCGCCGTTGCCGGTGTTGTCGGGCATCAGGACCGCCCCGAGTGTCTGGGTCTGGCCGGCGCCAGGAGAAAATGCGAGGCCCTCATATTGGTTGTTCCCGCCGGGGTTCCAGTCCACCACGTTGACCGTGGGGGCGCCGGTGATCGTCGAAGTGATGGTCTGGTCGACATCGTTGCGGTTGGTCGTGATGTTGCCGCCGGCAGCGAAGTTGAGCGTGCCTCCATCGATGATGTACTTCGAGGTGCTGCTCTGGCTGGCGCCGGTAGTGGTGAAGTTCAGGTTCAGCAGGTCGATTGAGCCTACTACCGTAACCGTATAGGTCGTGTTGGCTGAGCCGGTGAAGTCGGCGCTGTCTGGGTTGGCGTTGTTCCAGGCCGCGTTGAATAAGTCCTGCGTACCGTTCTGCCAAGTACCCGAGCCAGGCGCCCAAGTCAGGTTTGCCGCATTCGCCGAGCCGGCGAGCAGCAGGGCGCCACAGGACAGTGATGCCAATAGATGTTTGGTCGTGATCATTGTCGTTCTCCGATTTCCTTCTGTATTGAAAGGTCCCTCAATGTGTATCAAGCCCGAAAGACAGGCCGAGTGACCTGAGGCTGAACATTAAGAATAGCCTTATTGAACGATTTAGCTATTGCCTGAAGTAGCTATTTCAAGATGGGTAAAGCATCGGCCAAGCTGATTCGTGCTTCAGGCTGCTTTTGATTAACGGCATAACAAAAAAGCCCCAGACCAAATGGCCTGAGGCTTGGGGCTATTGCGTTGTGGTAGCTGCGTCCTGGCTCGGCAGGGTCTCGGAAATGCAACCTGCGGGGGCTGCTGATCCGTTTCTACTTCAACTGTTGCCAGTAGCTCGACGGCATATCCAGTGCGAGCTGTAGCGCGCCATTCGAGCCCGCGTACATCGGTTCTTCGACGACGGTGACGTTTGCACCGCCCACACGGTCGAGTTTGTCTTCGATGGCCTTATTCAGGCCGTCCATCAGGCCGCCACCGCCGGACAGGATGATGTTTTCGCGCAGCTGCTGCTGGAACTCGGGGTCGAACGTTGCGACCAGCTTGTGGATCGCATCGACGATCGGGTCGACCAGGATCGTGCAGGCCTCGCGGACCAGGTCAGTGACGTCGTGCTTGGTCGGCATGCCGTCAACCGGGAAGTCCACCTCGATCTTGTCCTTGGCGGTGTGGACGAAGCCGAACTTCTCCTTGATCTTCTTGACCATGGTCATGTTGACCGACGCGTTGGGGTAGGTCTTGTTGATCAGTTCGAGCAGCTTGGCATCGACATTGTCGCCGGCGATGTCCAGGGTGATCTGGTCGTCCTCGGCCGGGACCGTGCCGTGCATCCGGCAGAGGTCGGTCGTACCGGCACCGATATCGACGACGAGTACGTCCGAGATCCGGTCCATGCCATAGGCAACACAGAACGGCTCGGTGACGATCATGACCGAGTCGAGTGTGCCCTTGGCGACGTCGAGGATGGCCTGCTTGTTCGTGATCGATGCTTCCGAAGGCACGCCGATGACGCCGTAGAGCGACTCGCCCCGGCCGGGCTCGCACATCTCGACCATGCGTGCGATGAGTTCGCGTGCGGCTTCGAGGTTGCGATCGCCTTGGTCGCCGCCGTCCTTGATCACACCGGCAGCAAGCGGTCGGTACAGGTCCAGTGACAGCCGGTTATCGACCGCCTCCTTGCCGTAGATCAGCTCGCGTCCGCCGAACTTCTTGCTTGAGACCGCGTCCTTGGGCCAGCCGACATAGGACTCGAGCGTCTTGCGTACGCCGTTGGCACAGGAGACGGAGGATCGGCTGGTGCCCAGGTCGATGCCGATATACAGGGCGTTTTCGTCTGCGCCGCTGTCGTCGGTTGCGGTGGTTTTGGATTCTGCCATGGTGAAATGCTCCGGTTGCAGGGTTCTTTGGTTCTGTTGATTCTTCAGTGGGGCAGACATTTCTGTCTGCCGTTGGCCACAGGCCAGGTGTTGTTGTCAGTTCAGTTCCGACTTCGTCGCAAGGCAGACAGGAATGTCTGCCCCACTTATGAGTGTGTTCAATCTGTCATTCTGGTTTGGGTGTGGGTTGAGAAGTGGACTTGATGTCCGCGTCTTCTTTCTTCTTGATCTGGCGCTGCATCTCGAGATTGGTCTCGAAGATTTCCAGAAGGATCTTGTCGTTCTTGGGGTCTCGGACCTGTTTCATCAGTCGGCCCGTTGGTGCTCCGCCGCCGCCGTAGCCGCCGCGACGGATGGCCATGGTGAGTTGGGCGAGCTGTTTTTCGAGGCGGAGGACGACCCCGTTGAGCCGGGTGATCTGGTCTTCGAGTGCGGTTTGGGTTGGCGACAGTTCGGAGGTGAGGTTCTTGTTGTCGCCGAACATCTTGGTGAGCGCTTCTTCGACGCGCTCGAGGGTCTGGTTGCTGTTGCCGCCGCCGGACTGCTGGATGGCCTTGGTCATGACGGCCAGGACGTTGCTGCGGATCTTGTCGCGGTCGATGACGCGGACGCGCTGGCCGCGGTAGCGCTTCCAGAGGTCGTCGACGTTGACGTCGGTCGAGCTGATATCCAGGGCCGACTCGATCTGGCTGGCGACCTCGTTGTCTTGAGGCGAACTGCCGGCGGGGGCGATGGGCTTGGCGGGGTCTTCGCGGAGGGACTCGCAGACGATGCCGTTGTCGGCCATGAGTTTGAAGGCGGTCTCGCCATCGGGCGCATCGACATGGCCCTCGACGGGCTTGCCGGTCTCACGCATCAGGCCTCTGAATCGGTATCGCAAAGCGGTTTTCCTCTGGTTTGCCGCGCGCAGGGGATGCGCGGAATCCCATAATGAACGGCGTTTGCGCCTAGGTCAATAGAAATGTCTGCAGAACCCGATAATCAGCGGGTTTTAATGGACCAAGCGGCTCACCGCCCGCCCATCATCGCCTCGACGGCCTGCCTCGCATGCTCGGCGGGCAGGGCGTAGGTGGCGGTTCGGCCGTAGCGGGCGATGTTGATGCCGATGGCCTGGCCTTCGGTGTTGAGGACCGGGCCACCGATTTGCGGTGCCCAGATGACCGCGTCATGCGTCAGGGCCAAGGGGAAGTCGGTGCGGCGGTCGGACAGCTTGCCGCCGCGGGCGCTGTAGACCTGGGCTGCGGACTTGCTGTCGTCCTTTGCCTGAGGCTTGGGCGGGGTGGGGCGCTTGCCGAGGGTGGCCTGCAGTTCGAGTGTTTCTTCGCCGCGCTGGACGGTGAGCTTGATCTGATCGCCGACCTTGGCCTGCTGGACCACGCGGACGATGTCGGCGGCGGAGGTCGCGGGCTGGCCGTTGATCTGTGTGATGAGGTCGCCGTCCTGAACGCCTGCATTACGAGCGGCACTGTCTGGCATGACTTCGCCTACGCGAACGCCGCCGGAGTCTTCGTCGGCTTCGAGTTGTGAGACGCCCAGGAATGGCTGGGCGGGCGGCTCGACGGTGACGTTGTTGACACCCTTGGGGATGACGCGTGCATCGACACTGACCACGGCCATCGCAAGCGGCTGCTGGTCTGCGCCGGGTACGACCAGCAGCGAGCCAAGCGCGGGGGTTTCGCTGGCCCACTTCACAGGCGTCAAGCCCTCGGCGTTGATCTTCAAAAGCGCGAGGTCATTGGGCCCGTTGCCATTGACCACGCGGGCCATGTATTCCTGGTCGTTGAGGCGTACCCGGGCGGGGCCTGCCAGTTCGCTGGCCTTGGTAATGATGTAGCCATCTTCACGGACGATCGTGCCGAGTGCGACGACCCTGCCCCGGCTGAGGATTTCGACCGTGGTTGCACCGGCCGAGGACACCGAGGGCTCAAAACGGGCGAGCACATGCGGCGCGATCTTGCCATGTGTCTTGCGCAGGTCTTCCGCGATATTCACCAGCATCCGCTCGCGCTTTTTCTCCAAGATCATCAGTCGCGTGAGTTCGGACTGCTTGCTCACGGCACTGGGTTCTTGCTTGGGCTTGTCATCCGCGCCGGCATTTTCAATCTGCTCGGTCAGGCGCTTGCGCTCGGCGAGTTTTTCCTGATAGGCACGCACCTCTTCGATCAGGTCGCTGCGCCCGAGCAATTCTGCGGCCTGCTCAGGTGTCAACTCGATGCGACCATTCTTGTCGCGCAGTGCTTCGAGCTTTGTTTTCAGCGCTTCGTCATTGTCGTTGAGTCGGCGGGCGATCTCGCGTTCGATCGTGTCAGGCAGGGTGTCGAGGCCGGGGATCAGCGGGGCCTTGGGTTCAGGAAGGATGCTGACTTCCTTGCCGGCTTCAAGCAGATCATCCCACTGCGCGTGATAAGCGCTGATCGGTACGTGCCGGTTGACGAGCACGCTCATGCCGATGTTGGAGTGGATGCCGATGACGTTGCCCTGCAGGTCAAAGAGCGGGCCGCCGGAGTCGCCTGAGATCACGGTGCAGTCGGTGGTGAGCCAGCGGACGGGCTCGGAGGTCGAGGTGACGTGCAGCATACGTCCCAGACGCATTGGCGCCGGCCGGTCGGTCTGCACGCCGCCGCCGTGACCAAACGCGATACACCAGTCGCCTTCCCACATGGTGCCGCTCTCGGCAACAGGAGCAGTTGGGTAGGTTCCTTCCTCGGTGATCCTGGCCATGCCCGAGTCGATTTTGCGGTTGACGCCAAGTGCTTTGCCCGCGACTTGTCGGCCGTCGGATAGAACGATCACGATGTCACCACCCGCTTCGGGTAGTACGTGTGCCGCGGTGAGGATCAGGCCGTCCTCGCTGATGATGACACCTGAGCCCATCGACCCGCCGGGGATCACGATCCCGACGGTTGCCTCTCGGCACTGATCTGCGACGCCCGTCAACACGGGGTTGAACGAAGCGAGGTCTGCGCCCGGGTCCTGAGCCGCGCGCACCGACCACCCGGCACAAAGCAATACGGCGAGGACCCATGCGGCAAGGCGTGTTGGCTTCATCAACGATCTCCGATTTCGAAACGGCTCTGGCGTGACCCGCCAGTGAGAAGGCCACCTTAAAAGATACGCTTCAGGCGGCAAAAAGATCAATGCAACTTCTAAAAATAGCGACGTTATGAGACTTCATGCATTAAAAAACCCGCAGTAATAAGACTGCGGGTAAGGGATGTTAAGAAAGGGAAGTTGGGTTAGAACTGCCAGATCAGCGACGCGTAGTAGGTGAAGTCGTTCTTCTTGCTGGTCGCGGGCGTGGCCGAGTCATGCTCGTTGGTCAGTCCCAGCTTCAGGGCCAGGCCCTTGTCCCGGTCGATCGTGATGATGTAGTCCAGTGTCGTGACGTTTCGGAAGTCAGCGATGTCTTCCAGCGACGGGTACAGGTAGTTGGTGAAGGCAAACGCGTGGCCGTCCTTGATCTGCCAGTCAGCCTCGACGCCAAGCAGAGACTCGGTCGTGAACTCGTCACCGAGTGTGCCGCCCATCTCCTGGTTACCACCGAGGCCGGCCCGGCCACGGACATTCCATTCGTCATTGTCGATGAACTGGTAACCGATGCCGCCAAAGCCCGACCAGCGCGAGTCCCAGTCCTGGAAGTCGTCCCAGTCGTAACGACCGTTTGCGAAGTAGAAGTAGTCCTTGCCCGGCAGCAGCCAATCCTTGAAGAGTTCGGCATTGAAGTTCTTCTCTGACGTCGTGCCGTCCGACGACGCGGTGCGGTAGAGCATGCTGTAGAGCCAGCGGTCCTCGTCGTCTTCGTAGTCGGTCTTGAACGCCGCGCGGAAGTTGAGGTTCTGGGTATTGCCGTCCGCACCGTTGAGACCGATCTCAAGCTGGCGATTCCAGCCCTTGAACAGTCCGACGCCAAAGAGGCCTTCGTCTGCGTCTCGTTCGGCTTCGAGTTCCGCGGCTTTCGCTGCTGCGTCTGCCTCGGCTTCTGCAGTAGCCATCGCGTCGGGGTCAGCGTAAATCGCTTCGATCTTGTCGCGTGCGATGGTCATCGTGCCCAGCGAGGGGTGCTCGATCGTGATGCTCGCGTCGTCTTTGGCGGTGATCTTTGCGTTGATCACGTCCCCGCCCTTGAGTTGGATCGTCTCTGCAACCGTGAGAGGACAAGCCATCGCTGCGATCAGCAGTGCTGCCGAAATCATCGTTCGTTTCATGGGTAAAACGTCCTTGTTCAATTTGAAAAAAGTCTTTTGCTCGGCTTACTCGCCGACCTTGTCCAGGTGCACATCCATCTGTGGGAACGGGATACCGATACCCGCTTCGTCCAGATGCTGCTTGACCGCCTCGGTCAGTTTTTCTTTGGCTGTCCAGAAGTCCGCCCCGGTTGTCCAGAAGCGGACTGTCCAGTTCACGGACGAGTCGCCAAGATCGATCAGGAAAATCTGGAAGCCTCGGCCCTCGCCCTTGACGTTGTACTGGTCCAATGACTCGGCGGCCTTGGTCAGCACTTCGCGGGTCTTATCCAGGTCCGCGCCGTAGTCGCAGCCCACGAAGACATCACAGCGGCGTTCGTCGTGGTGCGTGATGTTCTCAATGGTGCCGCCATAGATCGCGCTGTTGGGCACGATGATGCGACGGTTGTCGGGGGTGTCGAGTGTGGTGGTGAACAGTTCGATCGCGTTGACCTTCGCGGTCACGCCTGCAGCGCTGATGACGTCGCCGACGTCAAATGGTCGGAAGATCAGCAGCATCACACCGTTGGCGAAGTTGCCCAGTGTTCCGGACATCGCCATGCCGACCGCAAAGCCCGCGGCCGCGAGGATGGCGGCAAAACTCGTGACCTCGACGCCGACCGTTCCCAACGCGATCATCACACCGATGACCAGCACGAGGTAATAGACCATCTTGCCGAAGAAACGCGAGAGGGTCAGGTCGATCTTGGCCTTCTCGGCGGTTCGACTGACGATACGGGCGATGATCTTGCCGACGATGAATGTCGCAACCAGGATGATGATTGCGCCGGCAATCTTCGGACCCCAGTCCAGCAGCAGCTGCGTCGCGCCGCTGAAGTCGCCTGACATCGCGCCGTCCAAGGCTTCTTTACCTTTTTCAGCGGCTTCGTTGACCTGTTCTTCACCGGTTGGTTCGGTCGTGGCTTCTTCGCCTTCGGCTTGGGCCAGCAGAGGCATCCAGTTCATCATGGTGATCTCCTTTGGATTTGTTGGCTGGGGATATGCACGCGATTCAGGCCATTAGCAATATAGTAGACCACCGGATGGAATCCAGCAGAATTAAACACAACTTCTGTAACGCTCCGTTACACTCCCGCCATGCGAATTACGACCTGGAATGTGAATGGCCTGCGTGCCGCGCTCCGCAAGGGCTTTGCCGAACACATCGATGCCATCAATCCGGACGTTTTGCTCCTGCAGGAAGTCCGTGCACTGCCTGAGCAGTTGCCAAAGGCCTGGCAGGATCCCGATGGGTGGAACGTTTTGTGGAACCCCGCACAGAAGAAGGGCTACGCCGGGACCGCGATCTGGTCACGCCTCCCAATCGACACACACACGATCGGTCTGACGAAGAAAGACGCCGACGAAGAGGGCCGGCTCATTACGGCCGAGGTAGGCGGCATCGGCTTTGCGTCGGTCTACCTGCCCTCCGGCTCGTCAGGCGATCATCGGCAGGCTGAGAAAGAGAAGTGGATGCAGGCTTTCAAACCATGGGCCGACAAACACCGCAAGGCGGACTCGCCTTTCGTCTTCGGCGGCGACCTCAATATCGCCCATACCGCGCGCGATATCTTCCACGCCAAGTCGAATGAAAAAACCTCGGGCTACCTGCCACATGAACGCGACTGGATGGGCCAGGTGATTGAAAGTGGCTGGGCCGACCTGGTGCGCGACGATTACGACCAACTGCTCGAAGCAGGCGGCGACGTGGCAGAGCGTTTCGGTGTTGAGGGCGAGGGTATCGAACCTGACAAGCACGGTCCGTATTCATGGTGGTCCAACCGTGGCAGCGCACGTGTCAAGAACCGCGGCTGGCGGATTGACTACCTGCTGGCCAATGCTGCCGCACAAGAACGGTTTAAGCAGGCCCATATCCATCGTGCAGGGGGGTTGGAAGTCTCCGACCACGCACCGGTTTCGATTGATCTGGATGATTGAGTTTGGATAGCCGCCGGGCCACGCCCGGGCGGTCCTACGAGTCGGAACGCAATGAGTGGTTCGTCCGCCCGCGTGTGACGCGGCGGCTACGTACAATCTCACCATGATCGCCCGTATCACCGGCACACTGATTGACCTCCAAGGCGACACCGCCCTGATCGAAGCCAGCCCCGGCATCGTGCACGAGCTGCTGCTGCCCGCGTTTGTGACCCAACGCCTTGCGCCGTCGCTGACACAGACCGTCACGCTCCACACGCTGCACTTTCTCGAAGGCCAGAACCAGGGTGCACTTTTTCTGCCCCGCCTCGCAGGCTTTTTGACCCCGGCCGACAAGGCGTTCTATCAATTGATGGTCACGGTCAAGGGCATCGGACACCGCCGTGCACTAAGAGCCTTGGTGCTGCCAACGGATCAGCTGGCTGCCGCGATTGCGGACCGTGATATCAAGCTGCTTCAGACGATGCCCGAGGTCGGCAAGAAGACCGCCGAGACGATCGCGCTGACGCTGCGCGACAAGGTGGACGCGTTTTTGAATGCCCCACGCGTCTCGACGCCGGGCGATCCAGATGTGTTGGATGTCGCACCCTCCACGCCGACGAGTTCTTTGGCCCGCGGTGCCGTCGAAGCGTTGGTCACCCTCGGCGAAGACCGCGCCCGAGCGTTGGCTTGGGTCGATCAAGTCATGCAGTCCGAGGAACGCCCGGAAACGATCGAAGAATTGATCGCCGCGGTGTACCGGCTTAAGGCGGCTTGATCTGCCTAAACCGAGCACGAAGCGTGAGCGAGTGACCTGAATCTTCTGCGGTT
>JBMZAP010000139.1:0-9738 GCA_049611445.1 Phycisphaeraceae bacterium
GGAGCCTCGCCCTCCCAGCAGATGGGACAAAACCATGACAAAGAACAACTCTCAACCCATGCGACTCGAAAAGGTCATGCTCGAACGCGAGCACGCCGAGAAATGCCTGCTCAGCCAGACCCGGCGAAAATTCCTTACCAGCATGTTCGGCTCGGTCGGCTCACTCGCGCTGGGTACCATGGCCGGTCCCTCATTGTTCGCCGCGCCCAGCAGCACGCCTGAACTGCCTGGCCCACCTGCGACCAGCGATCTGAGCGCCCGCTACCTCACGCATGCACCCAAAGCCAAACGCGTCATCCACCTCTGCATGGCCGGGGGCCCAAGCCACCTCGAGACCTTCGACTACAAGCCGACCCTCGAGAAGATGCATGACAAACCGATGCCCGAGTCGCTCACGGCTGGCCAGCCCATCGCGCAATTGCAGGGCCGGGTACTCAAGGCCTTCAAGCCACAGACCACCTTCAAGAAGTGTGGCCAGGCCGGCATCGAGATCAGTGACTTCTTCCCACACATCCAGACCGTGGCCGACGACCTCTGCGTGATCAAGTCGATGACCACCGAGCAGATCAACCACGACCCGGCACACACCTACTTCAACACCGGCACCATTCGGCCCAACCACCCGTCCATCGGTGCCTGGCTACTCTACGGCCTCGGATCCATGAATGAGAACCTGCCCGGGTTCGTCGTGCTCACCTCCCAGGGCGGCGGACAGGGCCAGCCCATCAGCGCACGGCAGTGGTCCTCCGGCTTCCTCCAGAGCAAGTATCAGGGCGTGAAGCTCAATGCCATCGGCGACCCCGTCTACTACGTCGGCTCGCCAGACGGTGTCTCCACGCCCTGCCAGTCTGAAATCATCGAGGCCATCAATCAACTCAACCAGGACCACGCCAAGGTCGTTGATGACCCCGAGATCAGCAACCGCATCGCGCAGTACGAGCTTGCCTTCCGCATGCAGATGGCGATGCCCGACCTGACTGACTTCTCGAACGAAGACCCGAAGATCGTTGAAAGCTATGGCTGCAAGCCCGGCGACGGTTCGTTCGCCTCCAACTGTCTCATGGCACGACGACTGGCCGAGCGCGGCGTCCGCTTCATCCAGCTCTATCACCGCGGCTGGGACCACCACGGCAACCTGCAGAAAGGCATGACCACCGCCTCCAAACTCGTGGATCAGGCCACCGCCGCACTCATCAACGACCTCAAGCGACGCGGCATGCTCGATGAGACCCTCATCATCTGGGGTGGCGAGTTCGGCCGAACTCCCATGGCGCAAGGCAGCGGCCGTGACCACCACATCAAGGGCTATTCCATGTTCATGGCCGGCGGCGGCATCAAGCCCGGCATGACCTACGGCAACACCGACGAGTTCGGCTACAACGCCCAGGAAGACATCGTCCACGTCCGCGACCTGCACGCCACCATGCTGCACCAACTCGGCATCGACCACCAGCGCTTGACCTTCAAGCACCAGGGCCTGGACGCCAAGCTCACCGGCGTCGACCCGGCGAAGGTGATTAAAGACATCGTGGCGTAAGTTAAGGCCGATCCGGGTGGACGAGATGTCCTGCAGTCTCGAGTTCGCCGATGTCGTCCTGATACCACCAGGGCTGGCGACCACCAACGCTCCACGTATGCAGCGGCATCAATCGGCTTGCATCAATCCATTCGCCTGAACCGTCACCGAAGACCGTATTGCTGCCGGTCGGAGAATAGTCATCGTTTCGGCCATGCGGCTGACAATCGGACCAGAATTCATAGTAGTAGTCGTTCTTCGGCATCCAACTCGGCGGCCGGGACTGTACGGTCGCATCCGAGATGACCGCGACGCCTCGGGTCATGTCATCCAGAAAAACCGGGCTGCGTGATTCAACATCGCCCCAAGTGCCCTTCCAGAGCGTGGCCCCGCCGAAGTACATGTACGTGTGGTTGAGTCGCCCAGTCGTTGGATTAAAGTCGGGCTCAAACGCTCTGCCAGGGCATTGCCAGAATGGGATCTCAAAGCCATAGTCCTGAAATGCCTCCCAATCCTTCTTGTTCAATCCGACGAGCGAAGAATAATTGCCCGCGGTTCGCGTGCCCTCGATCAAACGCTCTTCGCTGTCATCCATCGCGTAGGCGGTGGTCGAGATCGTGACTTGGCGGATCTTACTGAGGCACTCGATCTTTGCAGCCGCCTCACGCGATTTGCCCAGAGCCGGCAACAGGATCGCGATCATCAACGCGATAATACTGATGACGACCAGTAATTCGATCAGCGTGAAGCCTCTGCGCACCGCAAACTCCTTCAAGAGAGGAAACGGCAAAAAGAAAGGAAAGGCCGTGGTCGGATTCGAACCGACGAATAGCGGATTTGCAATCCGCCCCCTTAGTCCACTCGGGCACACGGCCGGGATCGACACGCGTGTTTGGTGTGTCGAGCGGTAGATTGTAGACGACCTTTACCTGGCCGTCGAGCAACGCCTCGACGGACGCGTGCTCTGATTCATCCGTCGAGGCGCTGCTCGACGGCTTTAGATCACCCTAGGCGCTGTTTACTCGCCCACAGGCCCAGCGCGGGGTTGGCGATGTAGAAGAATTTCTTCCCATCCACATCGGTATGCCAACCGGTCGTGAGCTTGCTCGGGTCATACTGGACGGCGGCGTCTTCATAGCCGCGGTAGCCAAAGCCCACGGACTCGATCTCCTGTTGGGTCACGCCTTGGCCGGGACAATAGGTGATCTTGAACCGGCCTTCGCTGGTACCGTGAATGAGGTGAGCGGCAGCGCTGAGGTTACCCGCCATCTCGGAATCGTCTTCGATCGCCTTGAGCGTGTGCCCGGTGCCCATGTAGCCGTGCCGACGGATCAGCGTGTCGATGCCCTCGTCCTCGCCGAAGCCCTTGAGTGCCGGGGCAAGGATGATCAGTTCGCCTGCATCGGCCATCGCCATGCGCGTGCGGTACACCGCCTTGTTACCCAGCCAGGTCGTGTGGAACTCTTCGGGGTCGAGGTACACCACGCAACGGTCAACCGGCTCATCAAACACATCAAAGTTGACCTGACGAGAGAGTTCCCCCGCCGCTTCAAACGTGGCGTCGTCATCACCGATGTACAGGCCGCGCAGGACGTTGTTGAAGTCTGCATCCGGCCCAATCACCGTCAGGATGAACTGCACATTCAGCGCGGGGCGCACGAACTGGTCGAATCCCGCGTTCAGGGCACGTCGCACCGGCGTATCCGCGCGGCCCATGATTGATTCCATCCCGCACACCGCGCCGAGGAAGTGGCTCTTATCGATCGTGTCCTTGCCGCCTACGCCGATCATGACGTTCTTCGTGTAGTTCGCAAGCCCAATGACCTCGTGCGGGACGACCTGCCCGATGGACAGGATCAGATCGTAGTCGCCTTCGAAGAGCTGCTTATTGACCGCGACCTGCATGGGCTTGACGAGCTTACCTTCGGACAGTTCGCCGATGAAATCAGCGGACAGTTCGCCGAGTTCACGCAGGTCATCGCGCCAGCGGTGCGGGAGGATACGGTCCATCGGGATCGCTTCGCCGAACATGCGGCGGCACTGTGCCTCAGTCATGGGCACATGCGTGCCCAGAGCCGGCATCAAGTCTATGTGTACGCGCTCGGCCAGCTTGTCCCAGAGATAAGCGGTGATCTCCCCGGCCAACGAGTTTAATCGCGTGATATCCGGCGGCAGGATCAGTAGACGCTTCACGCCCTTGCCGTCGATCTCATCAGCGATATAGCGGTCCAGGTGCGCGTTAAGCGCGGCGGTGTCGATGACGTTGGTCGCATGGCCAGTGGCTAAGAAGTTTGGCATGGCTTGGGCTCCCTCTCCCTCTCAGGGAGAGGGCAGGGGGTAAGGGTGGGGCGTGGTGCTGCCCACGGCTTGTTCAGCATCTCTATGTGAATCTTACGCAAGACCCTCACCCCATCCCTCTCCCTGGGTGGGAGAGGGGGCAAGGCACGAAGCAAAATCTTACCGCCTCACTCTCGCGTTGCCCGACCAGATCGCCCAGACCTGCTCTTCGTCGGCCGGTTGGCCGTAGTCGGTCAACAGCGTCGCGGCCAATGCGCCGCTGGCCCAGCCGAACTGCGAGCACTTGTCGATCGGCCAACCCTTGAGGATGCCATAGAGCAACCCACCGACGAAGCCGTCGCCGCCGCCGATGCGATCCACGACGCCGATCTCTCTGGGCTCGATGACTTCCCAGTCATCGCCGCAGTTCACGATCCCGCCCCAATGGTGCAGGTTCGCACTCTCGACCTCACGCAGTGTCGTCGCATAGACCGATGCGTTGGGGAACTCTTTCTGGACGCGGCCAATCATGTCCTTGAAGCCATCAATCTTCTCCGCGATCCCCTGACCACCTGCGTCCGGGCCCTTCACGCCCAGGCAAAGTTGGAAGTCTTCCTCGTTGCCGATCAGGACATCTGCCAACGAGGCGATCTCGCGGAAGGCCTCGTGCAGTTCCTGCTCACGACCCTTCCAGAACGAAGCGCGGTGGTTCAGGTCAAAAGCGATCTTTGTCCCGTGCTCCTTCGCCTTGCGTGCGACGTCGACACAGAACCTGCTCGTCTTTGGCGACAGTGCGCCGATCAGTCCCGAGAGGTGCACCAGCTGCGCGCCCTCTTGCCCAAAGATGCGGTCAAGATCAAAGTGTTCTGCAGAGAGTTCCCGCCCCACTTCACCGGCTCGGTCGTTCGCGACACGCGGGCCGCGCGAGCCGGCACCAGAATCAGCCATGTTGATCTGATGGCGGAAGCCCCAGGGGTCGGCCTGCTCAAGCTCCGGGCCTTCACAGGTCATACCCCGATGGCCAAGATTATTCTTAATGAAACGCGAGACCGGGCTTCCCTTCACGAAAGCCGTGAGGATATGCACCGGCAGGCCGAGGTAGCTCGCGACGCTGCCGACGTTCGACTCGGCACTGGTCGCCTGCATCTTCATCGTGTCCGAGCAGTGGAACGGCTGGCCGTTCTCAGGCGTCAAACGCAGGCCCATGCTCGTTGGGATCACCAATGCGTACTTCGCGTCTTGTTTCAGTTCAATCATATTTCTTGGCAGGTTAAAGGTTAGAAGCGTCAGGCATACTTCGGATCAAGGTCGATCCCGAAGTAGTGCTTCGCGTTGTTAAAACAAACGTCCGCAACAAGCTTGGACATCATGTCAAAATCATCAGGCAGCTCGCCATTCTCGACGTCCGTACCAATCAGATCACACAGGATCCGCCGGAAGTATTCGTGCCTCGGATAGCTGAGCATCGAGCGCGAATCGGTCAGCATGCCAACAAAGTGCGAAAGCAGGCCAAGGTTACTCAGCGCGTTGAGCTGCGCGGTCATGCCCTCTTTCTGATCGTTGTACCACCAGCCACTACCCAGTTGCATCTTGCTCTTGATGCCCTGCTCGTTGTCCTGGAAGTTGCCAAGCATCGTGGCGAAGAGGTAGTTGTTGATCGGGTTGAGGTTGTAGATGACGGTCCTTGGTAGCTCGCCGCGCTCGGAGAGTTCGCCAAAGAGTCGCACCAGGCCCGGGCCCTGCAGTTCATCGCACATCGAGTCGCAACCAAGGTCTGGGCCAATATCGCGGAACAGCTTGCGGTTGAGGTTGCGGATCGGGCCAAGGTGCATGTTCATGGTCCAGCCCTTCTCGGCGTTGAGTCTGCCGTAGAACTGGAACATGTAGCCGACGAACACCGCGGTCTCGTGGTCCGTCGCGTTTGCGCCGCCGCGCACCTTCTGATAAACCGCCTCGACATCGCTGCGCGTGAAATCGACATCCGGCAGGCTCGATATCCCATGATCCGACATCCGACAACCCGCATCATGAAACGACTGGTGCGTTTCTTCGAGCCGATTGATGAGCGCCTGAAAATCATCGCCTTCGACACCGAGCGTATCGATATAGCCGTTAAAGATCGTCGCATCGAAAATCTTATTGAGCGTGTCTGGCCGCCAGGTCGGCGCGACCACCGTCGCAAGCGCGCTCTTACCAAGCGCTTCGTGATGCTCCAGCGAATCGGCCGGGTCGTCGGTCGTCCCGACCATCGCGATCTTCATCTTGTCCATGATCGACCACGTGGACATATCCGGGAGTTTCTTATTAGCTTCGTCCCAGATCTCTTTCGCGGTGTCTTCGCTCAGGAGTGTGTCGATGCCGAAGTACCGGCGGAGCTCCAGGTGTGTCCAGTGATACAACGGGTTACGCAGCGTCTGCGGAACGCACTTGGCCCATGCCAGAAACTTGTCGTACGGGTCGGCATCCCCCGTGATGTAGACCTCATCGATCGCACACGCCCGCATCGCCCGCCACTTGTAGTGGTCACCCTCGAGCCAGATGTCGGCAAGATTGTCATAAACGCGGTTGCGCGCGATATCACCGGGATCCAGGTGCGTGTGGTAGTCGTAGATCGGCTGCAGCGCCGCGACGTCGTGATACAGCTTCGACGCGGTGTCGTTGGTCAGCAGGAAATTGTCATCGAGGAAGGCCATGGGTGCGCTCGGCTAAGATCGAATCAGATCGTCATCGCGTTGAAGCCGCCGTCGACCACCAGCTCCGCACCAGTGATAAACGAACCTGCGTCTGACGCCAGCAAAAGCGTCGCACCGATCAACTCGTCTGGCGTACCAAACCGATTCATCGGCGTGTGCCCCATGATCTGCGCGACACGCTCGGGCGTCAGCACCTTCTTGTTCTGCTCGGCGGGGATGAAGCCCGGCACGAGGATGTTTACGCGGATGCCTGCTTCGGCCCACTCGCGTGCCAGGTTCTTGCTCAGGTTGTGTACCGCCGCCTTGCTCGCAGAGTACGTAAACACTCGGCTGAGCGGCGTCACGCCAGACGCGCTGCCGACGTTGATGATCGAGCCGCCCTTGCCGGCGTCCAACCAATGCTTGGCGAAGACCTGGCAGGCGAACACGACGCCCTTGTAGTTGATCGAAAGGATGCGGTCGATTTCGTCTTCGGGGATATCCACGAAAGGCGTCGCCGAGTTTACGCCGGCACCATTGATGAGGATGTCGACCTGCCCATGCTTTTCAAGCACGTTCGCGAGCAGCGTCTCGACGTCCGACTTGCTGGACGCATCGCAGGCTTCAAACACAGCCTCGCCGCCGGCCTCAGCAATCATGTCAATATTGGCCTTGGCCTTCTCTTCGCTTCGGCCAACAAGCACGACCTTGGCGCCCGCCGTCGCGAGCCCCTGAGCCATCACGCCGCAGAGCACACCCGTGCCGCCGATGACCACCGCGACCTTCCCATCCAGCTTAAATCGATCAATATCGCTCACGTTTCGCCTTTCGTTGAGCCGAGCATTCTACCCCATGCAGCGTGATCGCTCACACCAGCACTTTGATGATCAACCAGCCCCCCGCAACCGCAGCCCCGGCATACATCACCGCGGTGAAAGGCCGCTCAGGGATGCGGTGGTGCATCACGATCCCCAGCAGCGAACCGATGGGTACAAACAAGGCAAAGAACGCCGATTGCTTGAGCGTCTCCAACGTGACCCAGCCCATCAGGAAGATATAGCTCGGTAGCTTGGCGGAATTGATCAAGAAGAAATACAAGACCAGCGAACCCGTCAGCAGCCGCTTACCCAGGCGCTGGTCGAGCCAATAGATCGACATGATCGGCCCGGCCGCGTGCGCGAGCATCGAGGTGAACCCCGCCGCAGCGCCCACACTCACGCCCGTCGGCTTGTTGCCCGGCAGTGTCGGGACCTTGCCGCCGCACAAGCGGTAGACCTGCACCGCGACCATCAGTAAACAGATCGATCCAACGAGGATGGACAGCACATTACTGACACTGCCTTTTGACGAACCCTCGCTGTCGTTCGAGATCAAGACAAACAGAAGCAAGGTACCCAGTGCGATCCCCACGACGCCGCCCAGCAACGCGGGCCGCATGTGCTTCCAACTCTGCTGGCCGCGGTGGTGGTAGACCGCAAAGACATCCGCGACGATCAGGATCGGCAGCATAACGCCCAATGCCATACCGGTCTGGTCCTTCGGAAACGCGTTGGCCACCAAGGGCACCGCGAGGATGCCGATACCGCCACCGAACCCGGACTTGGCGATCCCCATCACGACCACGGCCGCGATGACGAGGCTGTAGTACACCCACGCCGTGGTGTCGTCGGGCGGGGTGGGGAGCCAGGATGCGCTTGCGATCATCATCAAAAGCTCAGCTTGCTCCGATGATCTGCTTGGCCAGCGCGAGGTCAACGGGTTGATCAATCTGTCCGCCGGGCTTCGCCGCGCTGCCCACAATGAACCCATCGCATGCGGACTTCAGTATCGGGATCGAGTTCGCGTCCACCCCACTGCCGATCAGGACCGGCGTGTCGCCTGCATATTGCTTCACTTCCGCGGCGTGGCTCGGGTCCGTCGGCTTACCCGTGCCGGTCCCCGAGACAATCACCGCATCCGCACCCGCGCGATGGACCAACTCCTCGACCTCGTCCTGCAGCGGGCGCTCGGCCAGTGGTGCGGCATGCTTGACCCGCACGTCGGCCAGGACCTTGATGTCCGCGCCCAGCTTCTGGCGATAACGCATGATCTCTGCGGCCCGGCCTTCGATAAGGCCTTGGTCCGTCACCGCCGCACCGCTTAACACGTTGACACGGATGTAGCTCGCGCCGACAGCTGCCGCGACGTTGAGGGCAGAGAGCCCATCGTTTCGCAGGACGTTGATCCCCAGCGGCAGACCGGACACCGCCGAACGAATCTTGTTGCCCACCTTTGTCATCGCCTCGACCGTTTCACGCGGCACATCGTCCTTGAAGAACGGCACATCCCCGAAGTTCTCCATCATCAGACCGCTTGCCCCGGCCGAGGCCCATGTCTGGGCATCCGTCACCGCCGCGTCGATGACTGCAGCAAAATCCCCCCGAAAGCCCGGACTCCCCGGCAGTGGCCGCAGATGTACCATCCCGATGACCGGGTGGCTCAGGCCTTCCCATTTGTCCAAAATCGCATTCATCCAAAGCCTCTGCTTGCGGGTTTGCTCAGCCGATACAATACTCTTTCGTGCCGCGACCGGAGTCGTGGCCTGAGGACCGACAGCCGACGGGGTTTAAGTAACCCCGTGAGCGCTCTTCCCATCAAGACGCAGCTTTCCGCAAGGGTCAGCGTGCTGCACGAATGATGGCCAACCCCCAAGCACGCTGACCGAGCGAGAGAACATTATGCTGCCAAAGGAACCACCCCGCCGCCCACAAGTAGGCTTCCTCTACCTGCCGCCCTACCGCGTTCAAGGCGTCTCCATCGCCGGCGAAGCCACCGCGGTGCAGGTCCCCGAACTGGATATCGGCTTTGATATCGGTGAGTGCCCACGTGCGATGCTCACTTCCAACATGGTCGCGATCAGCCACGGTCACATGGACCACATCGCATCGCTGATCTACTACTTCTCCCAGCGCTCCTTCCAAGGGATGGGGACGGGCAAGGTGGTCTGCCACCCCGACCTGGCCGAACCGATCCACAACCTGATGGCCGCGCTCGTTGATATTGAGCGGCAGCGCACGCCCTACGAAGTGGTCACGATGGAGCCTGAGGATGACATCCCGCTGAAGGGTAATGTCGTACTCCGTGCGTTCAGCACGATCCACACGGTTCCTTCCCTTGGCTACTCATGTGTTGAAAAACGCAGCAAACTCCGTGCGGACCTCGTCGGCATGCCTCAGGAACAGCTGATGCAGCTCAAGGAGAAAGGTGAAGAGATCACCGAGATGCATGAGATCC
>JBMZAP010000140.1:0-9514 GCA_049611445.1 Phycisphaeraceae bacterium
CTGAAAGGGAGAAGGAGCCCAAGCCGCCGAACCTCCAACGCTTTTGTTGCGAGTTTTTGATTGCCCGTACAATGCCCGTTCACGAGAATTGGAGCCCCCCATGCAGATCGCCGGCGCCTACACCGCCCTCATCACGCCCTTCACCCCCGATGCCTCGGCTGTCGATTACGACCGCCTGAAGCAGAACGTCACCTTCCAGGTTGAGCAGGGGATCGACGGTGTCGTGCCCGTCGGCACGACCGGCGAGTCGCCCACCGTCTCTCACGATGAACACAACAAGATCATCACCGCTGTCGTCGAAGCTGCCGCGGGCAAAGTGCAGGTTATCGCCGGCACCGGCTCCAACAACACCGCAGAAGCACTCTCGACCACGAAGCACGCCAAGGAAGTCGGCGCGGATGCCGCGCTCATGGTCAACCCGTACTACAACAAGCCGACACAGGAAGGCCTGTACCGCCACTTCATGACCATCGCGGATGAGGTCGGCCTGCCGATCGTCCTCTACAACATCCCGGGCCGAACGAATATCACCATGGCCCCGGACACCGTCGCGCGCTTGTACACCCACCCCATGATCGTCGCGATTAAGGAAGCGACGGGTTCGCTCGATATGGCCAGCGAGATCGCGTCCCGCTGTGACATACCGATTATCTCCGGCGACGACTCGCTCACACTGCCGCTCATGTCCATCGGCGGCAAGGGCGTTATCTCCGTGCTGAGCAATCTCCTGCCCGCGAAGGTCAAGGCCCTCGTCAACGCAGGCCTGAAGGACGACCTCGCCAACGCTCGCCAACTCCACCACGAACTGTTCCACCTGTGCAAGGGCCTGCTGACCCTGAGCACCAACCCGATCCCGATCAAGGCCGCGATGAAGATGGCTGACGTCGATACCGGCGCGGTGCGCCTGCCGTTGACGGAGTTGCCGGATGACCAGGCGGCCCAGCTTGAAGCACTGCTTAAGCAGACGGGTGTACTCGAGGGAGCAGGGGTCTAAGTACAAGCAACCGACACAGAGAATCAATTAAAAAAGCGATGCTCAGGCATCGCTTTTTCGTTTGTTAATGAGTGAAATCTCAGCGTCGGCGCCGGGCCATCAGTAGCCCACCCAGGCCCAGCAGAGCCAGCGATGATGGCTCAGGAATGACGGCCAGTGCCGCGATCGCATTTGCATCCAGCGCGCTGCTGTAGATGCGTACGTCGTCGAGGTCGCCTTCGAAAGCGTTGTCGATGTTGCGGTTGATACCCAGACGGATCTGCTGGAAGCTGTTGTCCGGGTTGCCGACATTGCTGCCTACTTCACCGCCGTTGTAGTACCAGCGGGTTGTGGTCCCGTCGTAAGTCAGTGCGATATGGTCCCATTGATCCACAGGCACGACGTTCGCAAAGTTCACGGTTCCTGCGTCCGTGATCCCGCGGTAGACGCCGTTGTTGTTATCGAACTGCATCTCACCAGAGGGGCCAGAGGCAAAGATGCCCTTAAAGCCACCCTGGTTGCTGGTATCAGTCCGCACCCAGTACGCGACCGTGAAATTTGGCAACGTGAAGGCGCCGTCGTTGTTCAGCAGGTACTTGTTGGGCGAGTTCGTCGCACCATTACCCGCGAGTCGTACCACGCCGGAGCGCGTACCGTTGGTAGCGGTGACGGATGCTTCATACGAAGGCGCGACGCCAGTCGTACCGTCGCCATCGACGATCGAGAGATGGCGTGTACCAACCGAGTCCAGCAGCAGGGTGCCGCTGGTATTGAACTCATAATGGTGGATCAGGCTCGCATCGGCTGTGCCCACGGCTAAACCCGCGAGCAGCGCGCCCGACAACCCCAAAACAACTGGCATACCTTTTTGCATTGCAGACCTCCAAGTAAATCGAAACACACGAAGCGTGTCAGACCAGATGACCGGGCATCGAGCGATGCACCATTTCCCACGCAACAGGGCAGCATAGACACTGCCTTACCTGCAAAAATACTACATAAACATTACTGGATCAATCACTGATCCAGAATTTCTTCAAAATCACCTTCTCTGGTATCGGAAACGGCACATTCAGGGGCCGTCTACACAGAAATAGCGGCGGTACGTTTACTTGCTCGGGTCCGGCCGGAAGACCTTCGTCCCCAGCGCCCAGACCTTCTCGGTGAAGTCGCTGCCCAGATCGCCTTGCTCGGCAAGCTTTTCGCGGTCGGCCGCTTCGAGGGACATGTTCATCTTCGCGTCGAGGTTGTCGAGGTTGGAGATGAAGATCGCCTCGGGCGTGGCGGGGACTTTGAGCGCGCCGAACTCGGGCACGCCATGGTGGCTGAGGATGATGTGCTCGAGCACCATGCGCAACGCCGCGGGGATCTTGACCGCCGCTTCACCCAGTTCTTCATCTTCGCAGGCCTTGCACTTCTCGTTGAGCATGACAACGCCACGCCCAATGTGGCCGACCAGTTGCCCATCGGTCGAGTAGCCAAAGCCCTCGAGCCAGGTCAACTCGGTGCACTTACCCAGATCATGCAGGAACAGGCCCATGAGCACGATGTCGCGTGACAGGTGCTCGTAGTGCCCGACCATCTTGTCGGCCAACTGCATCAGTGAAAGCGTGTGCTCAAGCAGCCCGCCGAGGTACGCGTGGTGCAGCGTCTGGGCAGCAGGGGCCTGACAGAACTTGGCCATCAGGTCGCCATCTTCAAGATAGCGATCGACAAGACACTTGAGCGCGGGGCTCTCGATCGATTGCAGAAGACGCAACACCTGTGCAAACATCTCGTCAACGTCGTGCTTCGTCGCCGGCAGCAGTTCCATCAGTTCGCGTTCGGTCGGATGATGCGCGCGTATGTTGTGCACGATGATCTGCATCTCGCCCTGATAGGGCTGGGTCTGGCCTTCGAGGTACACAAAGCCATCGGTCGGCAGGGATTGATAGAGTTCTTCGGTCGCGGACCACATTCGGCCGGGGGTGCGTCCGGTCTTGTCGCCGATGAGCATCTTGAGGTAGGGCTTGCCGGCCTTGGTCTTGCCCAGTTGCAGGTTCTGAACGGCAAAGACGCCGGCGAGATTCTGCGCGGCCTGAAGGTTATCGATCGTAATACGCGGTGCGTCAGCAGCGGTCATGGTTTGTCCTTGGGGCAAGGGTAAACCCCCATCGTAACGGAATCATGCTGGTGCCGGTCATGCTACTGTTCGCTTGAAGGGACAAACCATGAATCAATTCAACCCGATCCTGCTGGCCCTCTGCCTGCTGCTGCCTGCGTTCGCCGGGTGTCAGAGCAGAGGCGTCACACATCAAGCCGACGTGGTCGTGTTTGGTGCAACGCCCGGCGGGATCACGGCAGCCATCGCCGCCAGTCGGCAGGGCGCATCGGTCATCCTCGTTGAACCCACCCGACACGTCGGCGGGATGTCCACCAGCGGGCTGAATCGGGACGAAGCGGAGCATATGGCCCGCGACGAAACTTTCGGCGGGCTTGCCAACGTGTTCTTTGATGAGGCGGCAAAGCGCTCCGGGCAGAACCCCAAGGCGCGAGCCAAAGTCTGGCAATCGCACGTCGCCGAGCAGGTTTTCCTTGAGATGCTCGATGAAGCAGGCGTCGCGTTGCATTACGAACAGGCGGTTCAGTCCATCGATAAACAGGCCGCAACAATCGTTTCACTGTCAACAACGACGGGCGACACCTTCGTCGGCCAGGTATTTATCGACGCCAGCTATGAAGGCGATCTCTTGGCTGGTGCGGAAGTGAGCTACGTCACTGGACGCGAAGCGCGTGACGCCCACGGGGAGTCGCTTGCAGGCGCGGTGTATCCCGATGAGACCATCGAGGTCTCGCCGGTGGATGAAGAGGGTCAACTTCTCTTCGGTGTGATGCCCGGCCCACCGCCGAAGCCCGGCAGCGCCAGCCTACACCCCACGCCGTACAACATCCGCCTGAATCTGACAACGCGAGAAGACAACCGCGTCGAGATCACCAAGCCCGACCCATACCACCGCGAACAACACGAACTGTTGGCCCGATGCATCGAGGCGGGCCTGTTCAAGAGCGTCGGTCAGATCCTCGGCCGCTATGGCATGCCCGGCGGCAAGATCGAGTGCAACAACCGGCAGTTCTCGATCGTGTCGATGAGCATCCCCGGCGCCCAGACGCCTTGGGCCAACGCCAACCCAGTTGAACGCGAACAGATCTACGAGCAGTACCGCAACTACACGCACGGCCTGCTCTGGTTCCTCAAGACCGACCCACGCGTGCCTCAACACATGCGTGAGGACATGTCCCGCTACGGCTTGTGCAAAGACGAGTGGACGGACAACGGTCACTGGCCGTGGCAACTCTACGTCCGTGAAGCAAGGCGCATGGTCGGCAGCTACGTCATGACCGAGCATGACATCACGACCAATCGCGTGAAAGACGACGCCATCCACCTTGGCTCACACTTCATCGACAGCCACCAGGCCACACGCTTCGCCACCGCGGAGGGCGGCTTTGTCAACGAGGGTCGGCTCTGGCGGGAGGGGAAGATCTACCAGTTCCCATATCGAGCGATCACGCCGAAGCAGGAGGACTGCACGAACCTGCTGGTGCCGGTCTGCGTCTCGTCGACGCATGTCGCGTTCTGTTCGATCCGTGTCGAAGCGAGCTGGATGATGCTCGGTGAAGCGGCGGGACTTGCCGCGGCGATGGCGTTACAAAACGACCTTGATGTGCAGGCGGTTGACGTCCGCACGTTGCAGCAACTGATCCAGGATGCGGGTATCCCGCTGGCCTTGCCTGCCGAGTAATAGACGCTGGTTCGTTGCGCTTTCGCCTTATTGCTTGATCAGCCCGTTCGCGTGTTGCAGCGTCAGCACACCAAAGGCGGTGCCGTAGGCCTTGTAGTAGCCGTACAGCGGAAAATCGAACCAGGAACCATCGGGCTCGTTGAGCTCCGCGATTGTCGCTGCCAGCCACTTGGCATGTTCCTGCTGATCAGCTTCGGGCAGCTGTTCGATCACGCGGCTGGCGTAGTAGTGGCCAAACATGAAGTAGTAGCCTGCGGTGGCGTACCAACCCTCGTGTGGCATGGGTCGGCCTTTGCCGATGAGGATGTAGTGGTGCCATGCACGTAACTCTTCGACGCCGAAGGCAAGGTCTTCGACACTGACATCGCGGCCCCAGAGGTACAGCGCGAGGTTGCAGACCTGGTTGCGGCCGATCGAGCCCTGGATCTTGTTGGCCCGGCTGTGCGGTGCATAGCGGTGCCCGAAGCTGTAGCCATAGGCCCCTTGCGGGAAGCGGAGTCGAGCGAGTGCCTCGATCGCGCCATCGATCGGATCCTGCGGGATCTCAAAGCCCGCTTGCCGTGCGTCGTAAAACGCGATGAGGACCGCAGCGGTATTGAAGCTGGTCGAGAACTGGCCGGTCGGCCGGGACTGGGTCTGACCAAAATCGTAATAAGCCCAGCCGCCATCGATCGATTGGCGGTCCAGTACCGCCTGAATTTCGCGGCGAAGCACTTTGGCGATGCGTTCGCGGTATTTGGCCAGGCGTTCGTCTGGATAAAGCCGGGCCAGGCATTGAACCATGTAGGTGTGCGCCCATGTGTCATAGAAGACCTGCCCTGTTGCTCGGCCGACGGGTTTGATCCTCAGCAGCAGTTCGAGGCCTTCGATCATTGCGTCGTAGGCTTGCGGGTCGTCGTGGCTCGCTTCCTGTAGTGCCATGACACCGAGCGCGATACAGGCTTGCCCGAAACCATCGTGCGACCCGAGCGCGCCGAGCATGACCTCACGGGTGCGTCCCGTATCGAAGCTGCCCCAAGAACCGTCAGGATTCTGGTTCTCAATGAGCCAGTCAACACCTGCGAGATGGGCACGCTCAGGGGAGCGAGCACAGCCCGATACCCACATCAAGCACGCGATACCCAAGGCGGCAAAGCTCAAGCCTGAACGGGTTGATTGACGACGTACCATCGCAAACACCTCCGTGCGAATTACTTGGCAGGAACACGAACGGCATCGCCAACCGACAAGCCTTTGATGATCTGGACACGCTCGGCATTGCCCGCGCCGACGGAAACAGCTCGGCGTTCAAAGTCGCCGCCGACCTGGACCATGCAGTAAGCGCCCTGATCGTCGCTGGCGACGGAGTCCTTGGGGACGGAGATCGTCTTGTCACCCAGTGATCTGGTGGCCGTGATGTTTGCCTTCATACCCGGCCGGATCATCTCGGCAACCTTGTCAACCTCGATCGTGACGTCGTAGCTCGCTTCGGCTGCGCCGCTCGCCTGACCCTGCCAGGCAATGTGCGTGACCTTGCCCGTCGAAGCGAATTCGTCGAACCATTGCCAAGCCACCTCAACCGAATCGCCTTCTTTAACGACACGAAGGTCTTTCGCCGACAGGCTCGCCTTGATCGTCCCCTTGCTTGGGTCAAACACATTCGCGAATACCTGACCAGCTTGGGCCTTGTCGCCTGTCTTCAAGCCGATCTGGGTCATCACACCTGCCTGCTCCGCTTTGATTTCAAGCAGGTCAGCGTCCTTCGCCAACTCGGCCAACGCTTCATCAGCATCATCAAACGCGTCACGCGCGGCATCGAGGGACCATTCCTGCTGAATGGCTGCGACCTGTTCACGCCACGCCGCATTTTTGTACTCGGCCTGCATCCAACGCAGAGCGTTGTCCATGTCGCGCTGCTGATTAGGCAGTGTCTCTTGCATCTGCACCTTGTGGCTGCGGCGGGCGATCTCAAGGTACTGCTTTGATGATTTCAGACTACGACGAGCGCGGCCTAAGACAACATCCTGAGTACGGGAAGCAAGTTTCGCTCCGTCGTAGAGTTCTTCGAGTTGCTTAAGCTCCTGCGTGTCGTCGGCAAAGCGATCTTCACGCGCTTGCATTTGCAGCTCGGCCTGCTGGTAGGCATCCGCCTTACCAAACGCGTCCCAACGTTTATGAGCCGAGAGCGTATCGGCCAGGCTCAGCTTGCGGCGCTCTGCAGCAACAGCACGATCTGCCTCGGCGATCTTCGACTCTTTCTGAGCCCACTCATATTTGAGCTTGGCTTTGTACAGCGCTTCGCGAGCGTCATCGAGCTGCTCGGCCATGTCAGGTGCCTCCAGCTTGAGTACGACCTGGCCCGCATCAACCTTGCCATGCGTCACCAGCACCTCGGCAACCAGAAGTTCACCGGCGTAACGCTCGGCATCAAAACTGACATGCCCCAGTGATTCGGCGGTGTATCGGCCTTGCAATGTGGCTTGTGCCTCGAATGCACCTTCGGCGACTTTGAAGATTTCATATGCAGGCTTCGCCTGGTCTTCTTGAGGTCGGACCTGCGGCGCCAAGGCCATACCCATGAGGGCACACGCCGTCGTCAGAGCGGTGGTTACTTTGCGGTGGGTCATCTCGGGACTCATTGTGAGAGGTAAGAAAAGGGCCGACATCCCGAACATCATCATGCCTGTTCGGGGCGTCGGCCACTTGGGGTATCAAGGGCTGTCCGCTCGGGATTATTTCGCGAGACGGTATCGACCTTCTGGATCGTGGAGGAAGTAGTAGTCGTAGGGTCGCAGGGGCGGCAACTCGTAATATGTCTTGCCGTTGCCGTCGGTCTTCAGCTCAAACGCTGTCGGGCTGTTGAACAACTCGTGCTGAGTGAACGCACGGGGCGTCTTCGCTGCCTGAGTCTTTGCCTGCTCGGGGTTGTCAGCTTCGAAGAAGAACATCGGTGCCCGTTGATCAACCGGTGCGGAGGTCAGAGCAGTCTCGCGGATCTCTTCAACGACGTTGTTGACCCATTTAAGCTTGACGGCCTTGTCGCCGAACTCGGCCCAGTCGCCGTCGCTGTTGTTCTTGTACATCAGTTCGGTGAGTTCGTCGTAGCTCACGCCCATCTTCTCGGCGACCGGATCAGCCAGACGCTTGGCCCACTCAAAGCCTTCTTCGAGCTGCTCTTTCTGCTGCGTCAGGTTGCCCCGCATACCCGAGGACATCTGGTGGTGCAGGATGATCGCGTTGGGGTAGCAGTAGGACTCTTCGGCAAGCGTGGTAATGACCGCGGCCATCGACGCGGCGTATGACTTCACGACGACGTGCACCGGTGCCTTGCTGTTCTGCATCGCGGTGACAATGCGGAAGCCTTCCATGACCAGGCCGCCGGGGTTCGAGTCGATGACGATGAAGATCGGGGCCTTCTCGTTAAGGTTGTTGTAGTAGTGGATGCGTTCGGTGACGAAGTCGGCCGTGCCGCGGGTGACCCCACCGTTGAGCGGGATGCGGCGGTCGCTGATGGTCAGCACGCCGTCCTTCAGCGGCTGAGTCGGGTACTTCATCGGGTCTTTGTCGATCGATGCGGCGGAGCGCTGCGTCTGGATCAGTGCGAGCTCGGCCTGCAGGGCGCTGGCCTGTGCGGCGAGCTTTGCGTTCGCGGCGGTGAGATCCGCGGTTTCTGCCTGCTGCTTCAGGCCATCGATTTGAAGCTTGGTCTGCATCGCCTGCATCTGGGCCTGCATCGCCATCATCTCACGGTTCATCTCCGCAAGGCGTAGCGAAGCGAGGAAGTCGGCCTGCTCTTTTTCGAGCGTGGCCTTGGCGTGGGCGTCCTGCTGCTTGGCCTGCAGATGCGCGATCTCGGCTTCGATCCGCTGCTTCTCTTCCTTCAAAGGAGCGAGTTCTGCGGACAGACGGGCGGCACGCAGCTTGGCCTCATGCTGGATCTGCTCGATCTCTTTTTCCTCGGCCTCTTTCTTCAGCTCCTCAGCCGTCTTTTCCTTCTTCTCTTCGGCCTTCGGCTTGACGTCTTTCACGATCTTCTGCTTGGCCTTGGGGTCATCGTTCTGGCTCACGACGGTGGCCTTGTCCTGACCGGGCTTGTCTTGAACAGCCTGGTCCTGGGCACAGGCCGTCAGCGGTAGACCCAACGCGGCGACCAGTGCAGCGGCAGGGAACAGGCGGGACAGATCGGTACGAAATGGGGTCATGGCGGGGTCCTGTATTGGGGACAAATCGGGGTTCTACGGCTCGACGAGCGCGAGCTTTTCATACGCGTGATCGGGCACGCGGGTTTGCAATTCTAGGCTGGCTTGTCGTGAAGCCGCTCAAACCTGCCATTCGACCGGCTGGATCACGCTGGACGACTCGATGACCTCTTTCTTGAAGGTCGTCGCATCGGGGTTCCGGGCCAGATAGATGCCGATCGTGATCGCGCAGATGAAGACCACCCCAAGGGCGATCGCCCCCAGGATGCTGCCGGTGGACGCTTCGCTTCGGCCGCCGAGGGGGTGGCGGGCCTTGCGGATCTTGCCCATCGCCCCCGTGCCGTTGACCACGGCCATCATCGAGAACACCGCACCAATTGCCAGGAGCCCGATACAGATCAGCCCCAGCGTGACCAACAGGTTCTGGTCGCTGCCTTTGGCCATGGCGATAATCATCAGGACCAGCCCCCCTGCAGTGACACAGCAGGAGGTGATACCCATACCCATGGCAGCCTTGGCACCCTTGGCCATCTTGCGCGGCCGACGATCATGGTCGTCGTCATAGTCGTCTCGGTGGCGAG
>JBMZAP010000141.1:0-9485 GCA_049611445.1 Phycisphaeraceae bacterium
AGGCAACTCGACGGCGCGATCCGCCCATACGACGCAGAGCCGAACATCTTTGAGATCTTCGCCTGCCCTGAAGATGATTTTCTTCGTGCAGACGATGACGCACCGATCCGGACCTATTCACTCAATGGCTCGATTGAAACCGTCGTTCAGGAAAACCACCCCACCGCTGGCTTGATCAACGTCGTCATCCCCACTGCCGCATGGTACGGTGTCGCACGCCGTGTCGACACGGTCCCCGACACCTCCGGCACCATCATGTTCTCGGAGAATGTCCACCCATTGAATTGGATGGGACATAGCAACAATGCGGCGACACGCGGGAGCTTGACGATCCTTGACTCAATCACTGGCCTTCACAGTGAGAATAAATTCACCTTCACCTTTTTTGATGGCCACGCCGAAGCCCTGACCGCTGAAGAAACGCTCGGTAACGGCGGCAACTTCAACAACAACTCAAGTGTCTCTAAAGGCATGTGGTCGTTGGCCGCAAACGACTGACCCGCTTCGGCAGCCTTCTTTGCCGGAACTCGATCACGATCCGACATTCCTGGGACATGTACAGGGCTTCAGGACTGAATTGAATGCTTGAAGTACGATGCACCGACCTCCACCGTGAATGGATGCACTGTGCTTGCAAGTGGAGAGACATTTATCAAGGTCGCCAACAGGCGGCCCTTTTCGATGGGAGCCCGATTGACTCGGTTTATCCAGAGCATCCGAGAGATCCTCGATACGTTCGATGTCGCCGTCCTCGACCAGTGGGGCGTGCTGCACAACGGCTCAGTGCCCTACCCGCATGCCGCCGAGGCTATCACACTGCTGCATGAACACGGCAAACCAATCATCATCCTCTCTAACTCCGGCAAGCGTGCAGGGATCAACCGAAAGCGCATCGCCGACATGGGGCTGCCTGCCGAATACTTCAGCGCAGTCGTTACGTCAGGGGAAGCACTGCGGGACGACATTCTGAGCAGCCGTCTAAAGATCAACGGCAAGACACCACGCATGATCCTCCCCATCTGCGGCAAGCCCGGCGACGCAGAGGCCTGGCGCGGTGATTCCACGGAGATCGAATTTGCGCACAGCTGCGAAGGCCGAGCCGATTGCATCATGCTCATGGGTCTGCCCGACGGCTCCAAAGCGGACATCCATGACGACACCTTCAACAAGGCCGTCGCGATGAATATCCCCTTGATCTGCTCCAACCCGGATAAGACATCGCCCCGGGCAGGCGGACTGGTGATCTCACCCGGTGCACTGGCCGAACGATATGCAACGATGGGTGGCCAGGTCGTCTGGTACGGCAAGCCTTATCAGCCCGTTTTCCAGGCCGCCATGCGCTGCCAACCCGATATCACACCGTCGCGCTTCCTGATGGTCGGCGACAGCCTTGAGCACGATATCGCTGGCGCCCAGCAGGCCGGGTTTTCCACCGCCTGGGTGCGTGGCGGGATACACGCCGATGCCTTTGATGGCTCTCAAGGCGAGAATCAACTCGCATCGCTCACCAACGATCTGGCGAAACAGAAAAACACACAACCGCCCGATTTCAGCCTTTATCATTTCGCCTAGAGGAAGCATCGCATGCCATTACCACAAGCCTTTCTTGAACTGTCGCAGCAGATCGGCGCCAATCCTCTGCTCGTACAGGCTGCCGGCGGCAACACATCGATCAAAACCGGCGACAACGAGATGTGGATCAAGGCCTCGGGCACAGAGTTGGCTCAGGCGTTGGAGAAAGACATCTTCGTCGCCGTGGACCGAGATAAGGCACAACACGAAATTGACCACGGCCCGGGCGACTGTAAAGGCACGCTGATCGATCCCTCCTGTGGCCTGCGTCCTTCCATCGAAACAACCTTCCATGCACTATTCGATGCGACTTATGTCTTTCACTACCACTCCGTCGGCGTGATCTGCCACGCCATCGCCGAACAGGGCAAGGCCCTGCTGGATGACAAACTCCAAGGCATGAACTGGGCATGGGTCCCTTACTGCAAACCCGGTGTTCCGCTGACACGAGCGATTCGTGACGCGATCGCAGACAAACCTGCCGACGTCATCGTGCTGGCCAATCACGGCGTCATCATCACCGGCGAAGACCTCGATGCGATCGCCAGCAAGATCGAGGATGTCGAAAAACGACTGCACTTACCCTTACGCTGCGACACATCGGAAGCGCCAACAGAGCAGATTGATGACACTTGGGTATATCTACCAAAGTACAACGCGTTAGCGATTGATGAAAAGCTGCTGAACCGAGCCAGGTCTGGAACCTATTACCCAGACCACGTCGTCTTCCTTGGCCCGGGTTTGCCGGCTGTCTCTCCCGATTCATTCCCTGCCAAGGTCGCAGACCTGCCCGTACCGGCGGTCATCGTCGAGGGCCGGGGGGTCTACATGAAGTGCGACGCCACCCCCGCCCACCACGCGATGCTGCTGTGCATTCTGGATGTCCTTGGCAGGGTCCCTGAGGACTGGACCCTTGTCCCCATCGGCGAAGATGCCGAAGCCGAGCTACTCAACTGGGATGCCGAGAAATACCGCCAAGCCCTGGCGAAGAAGTGAGGCCCAACCAGCATGAAGCTTTACCTCGGCATCGACATCGGCACCTCGGGCGTGCGGACCAGCGTGATCGACGCGACGGGTAAAGAGGTCGCAAACGCATCGGTCAAGATGGCCGCACCGGATCGTATTGATGGCCGCCCATGTCAAGACCCAGCGATCTGGTGGAACGCCACCTGCGCGTGCCTCGAATTGCAGCGGACCACACTCGAATCTCAGGGACACGCGATGTCGGCGATCGCCGCACTGAGCGTCGATGGCACCTCCGGCACCCTGCTGCTAACCGATGCAAACCTGAATCCGCTCACGTCGGGCTACCTGTACAACTCCGCCGGATTCAACGATGAGGCACAAGCGATTGAAGGTGTTGCACCGGCGGACAGCATCGCCCGTGGTCCGGGGTCAGGCCTGACACGCCTGCTGTTTCTTCAGAAGCAGGCCGACACATCGAAAGTGCGACATGCCCTTCATCAGGCCGATTGGATCGTCGCAAAGCTGATGCGACAAGGCGGCAAGTCGGACGAGACCAACGCACTCAAAACGGGCTTCGATGTGTTGGAAAGGCGCTGGCCCGATTGGATCGCAGACACGGGTGTCAGGATCGACCTCCTGCCAGACGTGCACCCTGTCGGTGATACCTTCGGCGAGATTGATCCTGCGGTCGCTCAAGCCTTTGGCCTATCCAACAAGACAAATGTGATCGCAGGCGTTACCGACAGCAATGCAGCATTTCTGGCATCGGGCGCGTCGAAGATCGGCGAGGGGATGACCTCTCTGGGCACAACCCTGGCGATCAAGTTGCTTTCTGATCAGCCGGTCTTCGATCCTGAACGCGGGGTCTACAGCCACCGCATCAAGGACATGTGGCTGCCCGGCGGCGCCTCCAATACCGGCGGCGGCGTACTGCTCGAATACTTCACCAGCGAACAGATGCAGCAGATGACCCCCAAACTCCACCCGGGCCGCCCCACCCATTTGTCCTTCTACCCGCTGAAGGTGAAAGGCGAACGCTTCCCCATCAACGACCCCGACCTGCAGCCGAGGCTTACCCCAAGACCCGACGATGATGTGACGTTCTTCCAGGCCATGCTGGAAGGTATCGCCGAGGTCGAGCAACTGGCTTACGCAGCGCTGCGGCAAGCCGGGGCCCCAGCAGTCAGGAAGGTCTACACCGCGGGCGGTGGCGCGAGCAACGAAGCCTGGACCACGATCCGACAGACCACACTCGGCGTCACGATCGGCCAGGCAGAATCACGCGATGCCTCAAACGGCGTCGCCCGCATCGCGGCGGGGTTAGTCTGAAGTGCTAATTCAGGAGTGCGAAGCCCCTGCTGCAAAGCTCTTGTCAATTTCCTTCGCTCCAGAGCGTGCAGACACCTTGCTACCGCTCCAAGGCACCTTCTCTGAGTCAATACGGAAACTAACTATTAATAGCTAGCGCTATGTATTTATTTTTCTGAATTGCGGGGATAATTCTTGCCTACTAATAGAAATGGGCTAACATTGTTTAAGTATCTCTAAAACTCTCAGCTTCATTGAACTAAATTTGCAATCAACGTCTACACGACGCCATTTCACAACGAACAGACAACGTAGCTATTTTCTGCCACTTAGAAGGAGACATGACATGTCAGTTACTCACGGCAAAATGCACATCGCAGCTTTAGCCGCTTCAACCGCACTCGTTGGTACCGCCACAGCGGGCACGATCGACTCGTCCTCATTCAACGGCGTCACGAACGCTGCAGTCAGCACCGCCGGTACGTTGGGCTGGGGTTACATCGATACGGCAGGCAACTTCTTCAACACCACTTACAACGATACGCCGTACGGAGACATCCCCCAGGCAACCGCCAGCGGCACCTCGGTCACGCTCACCGAAGGGACCGCTGGAACCGATACCGTTGGTGCTCAAGGCAACACACCTCTTTACACTTTTGACGGTACACAAGCCTATGGCTCATATGGCAACTTCGCCCCGGACGAGCAAGACATCTGGACTCTGAAGCTTAATGACCTAGGTATTGGTACGTTCACGATCACTCTCTACATGGGGCACTCGTCCACCAACCGCGTGTTTGATATGGACGTGAACCTTACCGACAGCGGCGGTAACGACTCGACCACTACCGTCTCCCCGCAAATCAGCACCCTTGGCAGCACAGTGGCAGCCTATGGCACGTCTGGTCTGTCTTACACCTATGACGTCACCGTCACTACGACCGCTGCAGACGCCGACCTGTCGCTTGTCTTCGGCGGTATATCCGGCGGCTTCGGCGGTGCGATCTTCTCAGGCTATACCGTCTCAGGCACGGTCATCCCCGAACCCAGTTCGCTGGCCCTGCTCGGCCTGGGTGGCCTCATGATGGCACGCCGACGAAGTAACGCCTCTTAATCATCAACAATCGGTCACACCTAACCTAAAGCCCTCGGCTTGAACCGAGGGCTTTATCAATTGCAAAGAAAAACAGAACGACAAGGAGCGCGACAGAGCCGGCCGGAGTCCTTTAATTGCTGCACACAGATGATGTCGCGCATTAATCAAACACGGCCCAGGGCTCGATTGCCGCGGCGGTCTTTTCGCCGACCATCTTGACGCGGGTCATGTCGCTGGCCGAGGTGAAGGAGCCATGGACGTTGCGGTCGTTGTGGATGCGCTGAGCAAGTCCTGGTCCGATGCCCGGGAGCAGACAGAGCGTCTCACGATTCGCCGCATTGACCTTGATGCGATAGGTGACGGCCTCGGTCGCGGCGATCTGCGTGTGGGTGTACGGTCGTTTGTACATCGTCACGCCAAGGACGAGAAGCATCGCCACAGCGATCAACAGCAACGAAATGGCCCGGACATGCTCGTTCATTGATCCCATAAGGCAGAGGTTAGATCTCGGCACCAAGATCGATCGGCGGCGCGTCATCTTTGCCGATGTTGTGCAGGCTCTGTCGGAAGCCAACCAACCGGCGGAACGAGGACTTGAGCCGAATTTCTTCATCCAAAAGGCCCGAGAGTGGCAGTTCGATATTCGGGTAATCGATCAGGTCCTGCCAAGCGATCGCTTCAACAAAGGGCTTGCTGATCGCGATCTGGAAAACGGCCTCCAGCCAACGCGACTGCACGGACTCCGACCATGGACGACGCCAATAGCCGCTCTGATCATCGACCGGCTCATCCGAGTCGGGCTTGGCGATCATCATGTCGGTGACGGTCTGGCTGGGCGTTGAGACGGTGAGGTAGAGGGGCTTGCCGGTGTGTGCGAACTGATCCAGCAGTGCGCTGATCTGCATGAGATCGCGTGTGTGCTGGCCTTGAACCGCCTGGCCCATCTGCAGCCGCAAGCCAAACGCATCGAAACCGATCGCCGACTGCACGACCAGGTCTGCATACATCATCGGCGGGATCGAACGCGGGTTGTTTGCGTAGTACTCGCCGAACAGGTCACGCAACTCGATCATCACCTTTGCGCCCGGCTGGATCTTCTTGACCAGCATCGTGCACATCCGCGTCAAGTCCATCAGCTGCTCAAACGTGAACGTGAAGTGGCTGTTGACATGCAGCCCCGACACGATGTTCCACATCTGCACAATGTTCTTGTACCGGCTGACGACACGCTCGACCTGTTCGTAAATCAGATCGCGCACCGTGTCGTAGTCATGCTCCCAGATATAGAGCCAATCGGGCAAACATGTCGGGTCGAATGCAACGACCGGGCCTGCGACAACGGGCATCCGAGACCGCCCTGCCCACTGCGCCCAGTCGTCCATGCGGTCCCAGGCATAGCCGTTCTCTTCCGGCGCAACTGTTTTCCAGGGCACGGGTAGCTGCACGAAGTCGAAGTGGTTGCGCAAGCCGGTCTTCAGACGGTCGTCATTGTGCTCGATGGTGATGCCACAGCCGATGGGGGCCTTGGGCATCGCGCCAGCGGTCTTGCGTTTATTCAGAAGTAACTCGGAGTGCGCCAGCGCCAGTTCTTCACTGCCATCGATCGCGGCGATGAGTGCCTGCTGAGCGATGCGCGAGGCCTCTGCCGGCTCGTCGTGCTGCAGACAGAGCGCCTTAATAAAGAAGTCTCGCGCGACGCTGGCCCGACGTGTCACGGGGTGTTCTTCTTCGAGATCGAACATGCCCCATTCTTCGAGCTTGGTGTACAGCAGCATCAATCGATGCCGGGCCAACTCGACGTTGAGGATGTACGGATTGTCCGACTCGGGCAGGAGGCAGGTCTGAACAGTGAGTTCGCCGATGTCGCCTGCCTGGTGCTGCAGGGCAAAGGCGGCCGCGCCGGTCTCGCGTTTGGTGATGAGGACGCAACCCTTTTTGGTCTGAATCTCCGAACGGATCGCATTGCCGTCTGCCCCGACGAGGTAGGCGTTGCGAACCGGCCAGTCTTTGGCGGGCCGATCTCCATCAAAAACCAGGAACGTGAACATGGGCGGGATCAGGGGCCATCAGGCCGGGATAACAGGATCAATCGGATCGGCTGAGTGTAAGGGTTTTAGGCTTGTTATGGGTGAAGAATCGGCAGACAACCCCGGAAGGAGCGACAAATCCCAGCAGGCCGGGCCGGCCACACGGACTGATCAGCGCTCCATTTAGCTAAAACATGCCGAGATACCGGCTTACAATCCTTGACGTAGGGGCTCAGTCAAAGTAGATTGCAGCGTCTAGACACCCCACCCGCCTCCGCTGGAGTTGCCCCTATGAGACTGTCGCTGCGTGCCCTGCTGGCCCCGTCGCTGGCCCTTTCGCTTTGCCTCGGAAGCCCTTCCATCTTCGCTCAGGACGACGTGAACGCCAAAAACTGGCAGATGTTCGCGCACTTCGTGAACGTGGCTCGACCTGACCAGGCCAAGCCCTTCGCGGAGAAGCTTCTCGAACTCGAGAATGCTGCCTTCCTCGCAGCGATTGAATCCAATCGCTTTTACCCGGTAGAAGAAGTCGGCCGCATCGGCATCCCCGACTCGCTTGAAGACACCTGGGAGGCGATTGAAGACAAGTATCAGGAAGCCCTGATCGAGCGTAACCGTGACCCCGAGCAGATCCGTGCCGACATCCAGGAACTGGGCCTGAGCAATACCCGCGCTGAATACAACGCGATCCAGCGCCTTAAGACCACCGGCCAGTTTGCAGCACCTTACTTCCTCGAAGTCCTGCAAGACCCCAGCCAGCGCAAGATCCATGCACGCGTGGTCAACGCCATGATCGAGGTCGGCAATGAACTGACCTACCCGCTCTCCGTTGCGCTGCCCAACCTCGACCCCGTGACGCAGGAGTACGTCATCCGCGTGCTCGGCGACATCGGTTACCCCGAGGCACTCCCCTACCTCAAGGTCGTTGCATCAGGCGACGCGGGATCGTCCGTCAAGGCCGCCGCACTCGCCGCATTCAGCCAGATCGCAGATAGCTCCGGCGTCGAAGCGACCGGCAGCGCCGCTGAGCTCTTCGTCAAGATCGGCCAAGCGAAGTATGACGTCGGCACGCTGAACGGCGAGCTACTCGGCATGGACCTGGCCAACGAGGCCGGCATCGTCTGGAACTACCTCAGCGATGGCGGGCTCATCCCCGTTGCCGTTGCTCAGCGAGTCTACGCCGACTCGCTCGCCATGCAGAACGCTGCGTCTGCACTGGCACTCGACCCGGAGATGGACAGTGCCGTCACGCTGCACCTCGCGTCCAACCTCCGCCGCGAAAACCGTATGGCCGGTGAGGCCGACCCCGGCTACCAGTTGCCCAACCCCGCCACGTTCTACCTCCTGATCTCAGGTGCACCGCAGCAGAAGTCGGTCCTTGAGATTGGCCTGAATGATGGCGACGCCGCACTGGCCCTCGACGGCATCGAAGCCATGGCCAAGACCGTTGGCAACAACGTCCTGCTCGGCAGCGAAGACCAGCGTGCACCCGTGCTCGACGCACTGTTCTTTGCAGACCGACGCGTCCGCTACACCGCGGCGATCACCCTCGCCAGCGCCGCACCGGCCGAGGCCTTCTCAGGCTCGACCAGTGTCGTGCCCGTACTCGGCCAGGCCGTGCGTCAGTCCGATGAACTCAACGCCATGGTCGTCGCACCCGGCGGTGCAGACAGCCTGACCGCTTCGCTTGAGAATGTTGACCTCAAGGCCGTGGGCGATGTCGATCTCGATCGTGCCGCGACCAAGGCCGTAGCCGCTATGCCCGGCGTGGACCTGATCGTGTACACCGGCGACTTTGCTGGCTTTGAAGCCATGTACGCCGCCGCAAAGGCCGACGGCACCTTGACCATCTCGCCGATCCTCGCGCTCGTCGATACAGGCGTCGCTTCTGCGATCAAGATTAACTACCCCGGTGTCCAGACCGCAGCCCCACTCAATGCTGAAGGCGGCGACGACGAACTGGACCGCCTCGAGAAGCTCGCCAACGACACCATCGCGACCTACGGCGGCGATCCGATCAACGAAGAAGAAGCCGAAGCGTACGCAACCGCTTCCCTCGCTCTGCTCAGCACCATCGCCGGCCACGAGTCGATCTACAGCGCCGCTGACGTGGAGCCGATCCTGATTGAAGCACTCGACGACGACCGCTCGGCCGTCGCAACCGGTGCCGCCGGCGTCCTGGCACAAGTCGATTCGGCTTCCGCCCAGCAGGGACTGGCTGCTTCCGCACTTGACCGTGTCGGCGACGTCCAGATCGCCATGCTCAACGCATTGGCCGAGTCCGCCAAGGCCTACGGCAACAAGCTCGACCGCGACGCAACCGATCAACTGATCGCACTGGTCAAGTCCAGCGCCGGCGAGACGGCTCTCTCTGCCGCCCGTGCATTGGGTGCCCTCACTGCACGCCCGACCTCAGACACCACCGGGTTCATCCTCGGCGACTGAGTTCTCTGATAACACAACCATTAAAAAACCCTCGACAGGCGTCGAGGGTTTTTTAGTGTGGCGCGGCACGT
>JBMZAP010000142.1:0-9424 GCA_049611445.1 Phycisphaeraceae bacterium
CATCCACAGCCTAAGAGCAGCAACACACGGGGCTTCAACGATTTTATTACCACTCTCACCGAGCCAAGCCTGAACCGCATCGACGGTACGGGTGCTGCCGAGTTGGCGAACATCACACCTGAGTTTTCCAGCGAAAACAAAACCGGCGAATCCACTGCTTTTTCCTCGATTGACAGCGAACAAATCGTCTGGCCTGACAGCGACCGTGAGCGCATGCACTGGATCGGTGACATCCTGCAGGTCCCGCTGATCGGTCCGGACCGAACAGCCACCGGAAACGCGACAACCATGGCGCAGGCCTTTGCCAATGCGAACTCGGGTACTTCGATCGACACCAACGGCATGATCGGGCTGTACCTGCCCTATCAGGCGGGCACGACCGTCGTCAATAACAACACGGCATCCACCGCGTCCACCGGCCGATTCGGCGTCTATAACTACCCGCACGCTGTACTGCTGCTGGAACAACTCACCACCTTCAACCCCGCGATGGATGGCGAAGATGGTGACAACCAGAGCGATACCGAATCAATCACCAGCCCCGATGAAGACGAGGTGTTCGTACCCGGCCGGCTGAATCTCAATACCGCACCCTATGCGACACTCGAGCGTCTGCTGCCTTTCCCCGAATTGGCCACCCGGCAAGCCGTCGCTAATGCAATCATCACTCGCCGGGAAAGCCTGACGCAGGCCAACGCATCCCCGGGGGGATATGGAATGGGAGCGAATAACATCCCGGGCATCGCGTACACCTCCGCCCTGTACGAACAACTCGCAACATTGGCCAGCGGGTCACCTGCCGGCTACACCAACATCAGCACGGATTCGGCTGATACGGTCAATCTCAACAGTTCACGCATCGATCTGAATGATCATGAAACGGCGTTGGGCACCTTCGTGTCTGCCGACGGGATCGTCGACGATCGTGAAGAACAACTCATGCTTGCAAAGTGGCTCAGTGAAGTTGCAGACACGCGATCGGATGTCTTTGCTGCGTACATCGTGGTTCAGGGCTACCCGGCCGACAACTTTGTGGCAGGTGCGGACGAGTCCGCGAGGCTGATCGTCCTCTTCTCGCGTGCCAACGTCGAAGGTGCAGGCGACCGTGCCGTCGAAATCGGGCGATACCGGATCAACTAATCGAGATGACCTAAATCTTGACCCCACCCATGCGGGCCGTCCGATCCCACCACCGGACGGTCCGCTCTTTTGCGCTAAATTCAAATCCGGCACACATCCCCGACGTAGTGGACCTGCACGGTATTGGTCGTGCCGATGACGCCCATGGGGAAGCCACGAGCGACGAGGATCGGGTCGCCGCGATCTGCCCAGCCACGGTCCAGGAGGATCTGGTCGGCGGTTTCAAGTACCAGTTTCGGGTCGCTGGGCGTTGGCGCGTAAACGGGACGAACACCAAACATCAGCGCCATCTGTCGCAGGACGGCCGGTTCTTCGCACAGCGCAACGACGGGCACCGCCAGACGGTTCTGGCTCATGTAGCGTACCCCGCCGCCGGACGCGGTCCACATGACAACGCACTTCGCATGCAGGTCCTGGACCATGACGGAAACACCATGGGCGAGTGCTGCGGGGCGGTGCTTGGACTCGCGTGCATGCTTGGGCGGCATGACTTCGCGAAGCAGGTTGCTCTCGAGGTATTGCTCGGCTCTACGGGCGGTCCAACCCATGTAATGCACTGTCGGGATGGGGTAGCCGCCGACGGCCGTCTCCCCGGAGAGCATCGTTGCGTCGGCACCATCAATAATGGCGTTGGCAACATCACTGATTTCCGCACGCGTCGGCGATGCGTTGTCGATCATGGACTCGAGCATTTGTGTCGCAACAATGACCGGCTTGCCATGGTTGTGCGCGGTCCTGATGATCTGCTTCTGAAGGATCGGCACGCGGGCGAGGTCCATCTCTACGCCGAGATCGCCACGCGCGACCATCACGGCGTCGGCTGAGTCGATGATCCCGTCAAGTTGCTCGATAGCCTGAGGCATCTCGATCTTGGCGATGATCGGGATAGGCGATCGCGCCCCGGCCTCGGGCCTGGTCCCTGCATGCTCGTGCAGCAAAGTTTTAAGTTCTTCGACGTCCTGAGCCTTGCGGACAAAACTCAGTGCGAGGTAGTCAAAGCCCTTTGAAAATGCGAAGCCCGCGCACTGCCGATCCCACTCGGTCAACGAGGGGGCATGTAGTTCCGAGTCGGGCAAGTTGATGCCTTTTTTCGGCGAAAGCGTGCCGCCAACGGTGACCGAGCAGATCAGCGCGGGGTCATCGCCCTCGATTTTCTCCGTGATCAACGTACGGATCGCACCGTCGTTGATGAGCAGGCGATGGCCTGCCTCGGCATCATCAATAATGTCTGGATAGGTTGTGCCAACGGTAACAACGCCAGTATCAGGGTCACGGCTGGCATCCACTTTCTGCTTGGTGAATCGGATCACGTCGCCGCGTTCAAGATCAAGCGTGCCACCTTCGACGCCGAGACAGCGGATCTTGGGTCCGCAAAGATCGCCCAGCGCGGCGATCGGCTCGCCCGCAACGTTTGAGGCTTCGCGAACGACCGCGAGCATACGATCAAAGTCGTCGAGTTCACCATGGGAAAAGTTGATGCGCACGACACGGACACCTTCTTCAATCATGCGGACTAGCGTCTCGACATTGGCCGAGGCGGGCCCGAGGGTCGCGATGATCTTGGTGAGGATCGGATTTTCCGGATTGGTAGTCATAATCTGTTACGCCAACAAATGGTTCGGCTCAAGCAGTGCCATCATCGGAGCAATTCGGCCAGGCCAATCGTAATGATTGTGTACACGGTACCGCGCCGCTGAGCCGAGTTGTCGCCGCTCATCAGGATTCAACAGCAGACGGACACATGCCGCGGCCATGTCGGCTTCACTGTTACTCACCACAAGGTGCTCGCCGGGTGTTGCCTCAATCCCGCTCGCCGCAGCTGATGAACACACGACCGGTAGGCCACAGGCCATCGCTTCAAGCACCTTGTTCTGTACACCCGGGGCGATCTGCATCGGCGCCACCGCAACTGCTGCAGACCTTAATGAGTCGGCCGTATCTTCAACCGGGCCGACGACATGGACGCCCGGTAGTTCGCCAAGAACGAACACTTCACGCGTCGGCGACTTGCCCACGATCTCGAATTGTGCGTCTGGTACCGCTGCAAGCACACGTGGTATGACCCGCCGCGCGAACCAAACCGCCGCATCGATGTTCGGTTTGTACGACATGACGCCCGTAAACATGATCACCGGCTTATCAACAGACCCGCCCGGGCAAAACCGCTTGAGGTCTACGCCGTTACCAACCACGACTGGCTCGAATTGATCCGTCACATGCTCGGTATACCGCTGCACCTCGGCCTCGCTGATGACCGTCACCGCATCGAACGGCACGACCTCGCCGGCCTCGACCGCGCGCAGCCGACGGCTTTCGGCCTGGTAGACCAATCGCATCGGCCCACGCGTCGTATCCGCAAAGCCCGCCCACTTCTGACTATCCACATCAACCAGGTCCAGCACATGCCGTGGGCGCTTAGGCAACGAAAGCAACAGCTTTGCATACCCGACCATGCCGGTGCAGTAGGTCAGTACCGTGTCAAAGGGCTCATGCTCATGCATCGCGATGAGCTGCTGGGCCAAGGCACGGTCGTACATGGCCGCAGGGGTGATGGCCTTCCCGGTCAAGAGGGCCCGCGCGGCAGCGGTCCTTCGCTGGATGGGGCGAGCCTCTGCGATCAGCACGCGATGGCACAGTGATTCAAGCCGATCCATCGTCGCGGCTGCGACTGGCTCGTCGGCGATCGCAGCGAGGGTGACCTCAAAACGCTTCGACATCGCCTCAAGCAGGTGGTACGCACGGATCCGATCGCCACGGTCCGGCGGGTACGGCACACGGTGCGTCAGCATCAACACCTTTGAGCGCACACGATCACCTTGTCGTTCTTCAGGGAGCACACCCCTACCATCGGACCAAGCCCGGGCATGCAATGACAACGCCCCGCCGGGCAGGCGGGGCGCTGAACAAGGATCAGGTGTTATTCGACGTTATCAGTCGATGTAGGGCACGACTTTGTCGGCCTTCGTATTAGGGATCACGACCGCGCTGTAGGGATAAGTCAGGGCTTGCGTCGTCACAGCGTCGGGGCCTGGGCTGCTGGCCTTACCCGCGACAGCCAGTTCGCCACCGGCCAGTTGAATCGATTCGATGTTGACCGAGTAGCCGCCGGTGGGCTGCTCACCCAATGCGACGATCACAAGGTCGATGTCGTCGAAGTTCAGGTCGCCGGGGAAGATGTTGGCGTCGCCGAGGGCTTCGAATTGTTCCTTGGTCTCGATGTGCAGCGCACCGATGGTCTTGAGCGCGGCGGAGTTACCATTGACGCGTTCACCGATTGTCACCGGTTGGGCCAAGCCGCCGCCACATGTTCCGCAGCACGTGTCACCGCTGCCCTTGCAGCCGATCATCGCGAAGCTCGCCACGCAAGCGATCACAAAAAGGTTCATCATCCGGGTATTCATACGTCTGTCTCCCATTGGGTTTAAGGCCCGTATTGTATCGCTACTTCTTCACGAGCACCATACCATTGAACGTACGGCCCTCTTTGCGGTATTTCCGCTCGAAATTCGTCCCCACCAGCTCGCCCTCCCCCGCAGACTTCGGTGGCACAAAGGGGCGGATGTCGTACAGGTCAGCGACCTTGGCCGCGTGCTCCTGCATCCACGCCCAGTAGTCCAAGTGATCCGTCGCAACGTGGATCTCACCGGCCGGCTCAAGCACGCGATACAGCTCGTTGCGCAGGAACGGCTCCTGGAAAGTCCGGCGCTTGTTGTGCCGCGCCTTGGGCCAGGGATCGGGGAAATACCAGTGGAACCGGCTGATGGACTGGTCGGCGACGAAATTACGGATAAAGACAGTGCCGTCAGCATGCAGCATCCGCACGTTGGCCATGTTCAGCCGACGCATCCGATCCGAGGCATAGCGGTAAAACTGGCTGGCCCATTCGATGCCAAGGAACAGCGTGTCGGCGTGCAGCGGTGCTTCCTGCGCAAGGAAGGTGCCCTTGCCGGAACCGAGCTCGATCTCGAACTTCCGCGGATCGTCGCCCTCTCCAGTCCATGCGGGGAAGCCAAACCAGTCGACGAGATCAAGATAGCCGCTGCCAATCTCGGGCAGCTCATCCTGGTCTCGGCCGAAGCCATCGGCAACCAATGCTTTTTTGTTGGTCAGGCCTTTGCCCATGCGAACGGGTCAACCCTTCTCGTAGGTCACAATGACCAGGATGTCTGAGGGTGCGAAGCGTCGCGTATGGGTGCCGGTCGTCGAGAGATTCGAGCCAACGTCTTTGCTCGGCAGAACAGACTGCGGAGCGATGTTGCCCGAGATAGACAGGATGTTCGCACCCGACTCAACGATCCAGTTGTTGACCTCGGCCTCAAGCTCTGAGGTGTGGTCTTCCCGGCCGACAAAGAGTTTGATCTGTTGCATACCCACATGATACCCGCAAGGTGGTCGAACCCCATGCCTAGGGATGCGTATGCTCATCGGGGTCGGTGGACGGGCTTGTCGTCCCATCACCATTGATCACCCGTTCGCCGGGGCCTTCAAACTCCAGTGTCGAGTGATCGATGTCGAAACGATCGGACAAAGCCTGTTTAATCCGCTGCTTGATCGCAGACCATTGCGAGCTATCCGCCTCGCTGACCATCACGTGGGCCTCCAGTGATCGACGATGCTCGTCGATCTGCCAGACATGAACATGGTGCAGATGATCGACGCCATCCAAGGCGTTGAGCTCGTTGATCATGGCCTGGAGGTCTAGCCCTGCTGGCGCGGCCTGCATAAGAATGCGCACCGCTCCACGCATCGCCTTGAACCCCTGATAAAGGATGTACCCCGCAATAAGCAACGTCAGCAGCGGGTCGACCACCGTGATCTCCCAAAGCACAACACAGACGCCGCCAATCAGCACAGCCACAGACGCAAGCGCATCGCTGACGTTATGAATGAACGCCGCGCGGACATTGAGCGAGCCCTTGCTCATCGCCCACAGCAACCAGGCTGTACCAATATCAACCACCAAAGCGATCGCCGCAACAATGATGACCACCCAGCCGTTGATCTCTTCAGGCGAGATCAGCCGTTTGATCGCTTCAGAGATGAGAAACAGGCCGACGACGATCAGCGCGGTGAGGTTGATCGTTGCACCGATGAGTTCAGCCCTGCGATAGCCAAAGGTGTATTGATTGTCTGCTCGGCGACGAGAAACCCGGCGAGCGACGAGTGTAACAACCAGTGCCATCGCATCGTTGAAGTTGTGCAGCGCGTCAGCGATCAACGCCACCGAGCCGGAGAGGATGCCACCGACGACCTCCGCCACAGTCAGCCCGACGTTGAGCAGGACCGACCAGATGATCCGCCGATCACTGAGTTGGCTCACATCGTGATGGTGTGTGTCGTGTCCTTGCATGTCGAGGACCGTTAGTCAGTAGGCAATCAGTCAAGCACTTGCTTAACCGCTTTGGCCAGTCGGGCAACACCCTCACGGATCGCATCGATACTCGGCACACCGACCGCAAGACGGATCAGATTGGCGGGCGGCTGACGGGTCAGGTCTCTTGGGAAACAATAGTCGCCGGGCACGTACAACACGCCCTCGCTGAGCGCTTGTTCAAACAGGGTGCTATCACGTGAAGTACGGATTGTCTCAGGCAGCGTCAGCCAGACATACAGACCCCCGGTCGGGTGCGTCCACGAGACGCCCTCGATGCCGGCAAAGTGTTCGTCCAGCGCATCGAGAGTTGCCTGGATCTTCTCGGCGTAAGCACGGCAGAGCACATCAACATGATCCGCATACACCCCACTGCTCATGGCCCGGCTGAGCACATACGTGTTGAAGTTGCTCGACCCGAAATCCCGCCCATCCTTGCACAGGGTGATCGGCTCGAGCATGCCTTCAGGCAGCAGGCCGTAGCCCGTCTTGAGCCCCGGCGAGAAGGGCTTGCTGAAGGTCTGGCATAGTGCGACGTACTGGTTGTCCGTGTCGTACGACTTGATCGATGGCGGGGCATCTCCTTGATACGTCAGTTCGCGATAGGCCGCATCTTCGATAATCAGAATCCGTTGACCCGAGCGCTGCGACCACGACCGGACGACATCAAGCAGTTGCTCGCGTCGCTCGGTACTCAGCGTGATGCCCGTCGGGTTCTGGTGATAGCTGACAACATAGACAAACTTGACTCGGTGCAGTTGCCCGGCCGCGGAAAGGCCTGCCAACAAGCGATCAAGCTTGTCAGGGCACATGCCATGCTCATCGAGATCGACGCCACGGATTGTTGTGCCGAACGTCGTCAGCGCGGTCATGTAGACGAAGTAGCTTGGCCACCCGGCGATGACAATGTCATCGCGATCCAATAGCGTGTCGGCAATGAGGTTGAGGAGTTCCTGGCTGCCGGTGGTGACGACAACGTCATCGGCGCTGCCGGGATAGGCCTCAGGCGTGGTGTGATCCAGCGCAGCAAGATGGTCATAGAGCTGCGTCCGGAAGCCAGCAAAGCCAATGGTCGGGCCGTACTGCAGCGCAGCCTTCGCCGTGGCTTCGTCGCCGAGAATGTCCTGCACCAGCGGCGCGACGCGATCGGCCGGCAGCGTGTCATAATCCACCAAGCCAGCAGCCAACGAGATCAGCTCAGGCCGATCGAAGACCAGGTTCACCAACTCGCTGAACGGCTGCGGTGCCGCATCCAGCACCGTGCGTGAGAGAGGCAGGGACAGGGATTGTATTTCAGTTTGTGTCATCGCCATCGTTCAATCCACACAAAGGGAGTGGAGATCGTACCACGAGGCGTGAAATCGCTGGCGATCAGTCGATCAAGTTGATTGAGGCCTCGAACTGTTCAACCTCAACCATCGCGTGATCAGCATCGATCTCAACAGTCTCGCCCGGGTCCCAGACGGGGCCCAGCGGGACGATCGGGGCGATGACCAAGGCGACAATGGCCATAACGTTGATGAAGATGTTCATAGACGGACCAGAGGTATCCTTCAGTGGGTCGCCGACGGTGTCACCAACGACTGTGGCGCTGTGACCTTCGGAACCTTTGCCACCGCAGTGACCTTCTTCAACATACTTCTTCGCATTGTCCCATGCACCGCCGGCGTTACTCATCATCAGGGCGAGAACGACGCAGCCCAGCAGCGCGCCGATGAGCAGACCGCCAAGCGTCTCGGCACCGAGCAGGAAGCCGACGAGGACCGGCGCACCGACTGCAAGTGCGGCAGGCAGGATCATTTTCTTGAGCGCGGCCTTCGTTGCGATATCGACACAGCGCTTGGTGTCCGGCTCGGCGTTGCCCTCAAGCAGGCCGGGGATCTCTTTGAACTGTCGACGGATCTCCGTGATCATTTCGTTCGCTGCGGAGCCGACCGCCTTCATCGTGATCGAACCGGAGAGGAACGGCAGCAAGCCGCCGAGGAAGATGCCGACGAGGACCGCCGGGTTATCGATGGCCAGGTTCATCGGTTCCGGGAAGTGCTGGTTCGCAACGGAGATGAACGCGGCGATCATGGTCAGCGCGGCGAGCCCAGCGGCACCAATTGCAAAACCCTTGCCGATGGCGGCGGTCGTGTTGCCCACCGCGTCAAGGCCGTCGGTGATCTCGCGGGTGGAGTCGGGCATTTCAGCCATCTGCGCGATGCCGCCGGCGTTGTCGGCGACCGGGCCATAGGCGTCGATGGCCATGGTGATGCCCACGGTGGCGAGCATGCCGACCGCAGCGATACCGACACCGTAGAGGCCGGCGAACTGGTGCGAGACGAGGATGATGCCGGAGATGGTCAGCAGTGGGACCGCGACGGACTCGAGCCCGACGGCCAAGCCGTTGATCATCACGGTCGCGACGCCGGTCTCAGACGAGTGGGCAATATCTCGGACGGGCTTGCCGCCGGTGTAGTACTCGGTAATGAGCCCGATAATGATGCCACCGATGGCACCGGCCGCGACGCAGTAGGCCACGTTCATGCTGACGCCGAAGAAAGAGGTCAGGCCGAAGGCCGCGAGGATGAAAAGGATCGCCGAGCCGAACGTGCCGAACCGCAGGGCTTTGGCCGGGTCCATGCCCGACACAGCCTTGACAATGAAGATACCGATCAACGAGCACAACAGGCCAACGGTCGTCATGGCCAGCGGCAGGTACATGAGGGTCGCGGTGATCGCATCGCTGCCTTCTTTCATCAGGCCGATGGCGTCAACGTTGGCTTGGCCGGTGGCGGTGACCATGGTCGCTGCGATGGCGATGGTTGCGATCTGCGCGCCACAGTAGCTTTCAAAGATGTCCGAGCCCATGCCCGCGACGTCGCCGACGTTGTCGCCGACGTTGTCCGCGATCACGCCCGGGTTACGGGG
>JBMZAP010000143.1:0-9408 GCA_049611445.1 Phycisphaeraceae bacterium
GGGTGCATCCAGCCCAGCGCGGCCATGGGGATCAGGCAGACGTTGTAGATGCTCGCCCACATCAGGCCCGCAATGATCCGCCGCATCGTGGCTCGGCCGAGTCGGATCGTTGTTGGCAACTGCGCGATATCGTTGCCCAGCAACACGACATGGCCGGCGTCATGCGCGATGTCGGTGCCGCCGCCCATGGCGATACCCAGGTCCGCCTCGGCAAGCGCGGGCGCATCATTGATGCCGTCGCCGACCATCACGACCGACTTGCTATTGACCTGCAGATCCAGCACCTTCTGGCGTTTGTCGGCGGGCTTAACCTCGGCAAAGGTTCGATCGATCGACAACTCGCGCGCGACATGATCCGCGGCGTACTGCGAGTCGCCGGTCATCATGACGGTCAGCAGGCCGAGTTTTTTGAGTTCCTTGATCACACCCGGCGCTTCGGGACGGACCTGGTCGGCCAAACCAATCAGGCCGACGGCTGTGTTGTCCACCGACACGGCAACGATCGTGCGTGCTCCGGGCAATCTGATCTCGCGGTCGTCTTCCAAGCCGTCGGGGATCACGACACCCTGATCGCGTAGTGCGGTCAGTCGGCCGACCTTGATGATCTGGCCCTCGACACTGGCGGTGACACCCGCTGCGGTGGTGGACTTGAAGTTGGTGGACGGCGGCAGGTCAAGATTTCTGGCAACCGCGTGAGTGACGATCGCCTGCGCCAAAGGGTGTTCGCTGTCGCGCTCGGCGCTGGCAGCGAGTCGCAGCATCTTGTCGCCAGCGAGTTGTTCATCATGGCAATACACGCCTGTGACGGCGGGCTTACCCGTCGTGAGCGTGCCGGTCTTGTCGAGAATGATGTGCGTGAGCCCGAAGCAACGCTCCAGCGCGACGGGGTCTTTGATGAGGATGCCCCTGTTTGCGCCGATCCCCGTCCCGACAAGGATCGCGGTCGGCACAGCCAGGCCCAGAGCACAGGGGCAAGCCACGATCAGCACGGCGATGCATGCGGTCAAACCCGTCGGCCATTGATCCTGCGTCATGCCCCACACCAGCAAGGTGGCAATCGCGATCAGGATCACGATCGGCACAAACACGCCGGCGACTCGGTCCGCAAAACGCTGGATCGCGGCCTTATTGCCCTGCGCCTGCTCGACCATCTCAACGATCTGCCCAAGCAATGTCTGCCCACCGATCGCGGTGACCGTGATACGTAACGAGCCTGTCTGATTGATCGTGCCCGCGTAGACCTTCGTGCCGACCTCGGCTTCGATCGGCTCGGATTCACCGGTAACCATGGATTGATCAATCGTAGACTGGCCTTGCTTGACAGACCCATCCAGCGGAACGCGGCTGCCGGGCTTGATCAGCACGACCGCGCCGACAGGTACTTTGTCGATCGCCATGGCCGTCTCCTGGCCATTGCGAATGACAATCGCCTCGTCAGGCGCGAGCTTCCGCAGCTTGTCGAGCGCGGAGGCGGCTGCTCGACGTGCCTTGTGCTCCAAGGCGTGGCCCAGCGTGATGAACCAGAGGATGGCGACCGCGGTGCCAAAGGCGAGCATGCCCTCAGTACCACGTAACAACTCGACCACGCTCGAAACAAACGCGACGCCGCTGCCCAGCGCGACGAGTGTGTCCATATCCACCCGGCCGAACCTGATCCCTTTCAACGCGCTGACAAAGAACGGCGTACCCAGAACAACCATCAGGGCCGAGGCGATGACGAACTGGGCCCAGGGTGACCAGGACGCGGTGACCGCCATGTCCAGCGCCATCACACCTGCCGCAAAAGGCAGCGTCAGGATCGCGCGTTGAAAAGCGTTGCTGCGTGAAAAGCGAGCCGGCTTGTTTGTCTCGGCTGAGGTGGATGGCTCACTTACCAACGCTGCTTCGTACCCCGCCTTGTTCACCGCAGCGACGAGGTGATCGGCGACCAGCCCACGGCCGTCGACTTCCGCGCGATTGGTCGTCAGGTTGACCGACGCCTCTTCAACGCCCTCGACGGTGCGCAGGGCTTTCTCCACCCGTGCGACGCACGAAGCGCAATGCATCCCGTTGATCGTAAGAGAAGTGCGAGGCATCAGTTCCTTATTCTAAGTCGGTTATCATCGGGCCATGACAATCCCAGAAGACCAGCCGCTGTCCCTCAAAGCCTTCCAACAGCACATCTACGACCGCTACCACGCCACCGATGCCGCACGCGGTACGCCCGGCACATTCATGTGGCTGGTCGAAGAGGTCGGCGAACTCGCCACTGCCCTGCATAAATCACAAGGCGAGGGCGGAGACACCTCTGGCGATTCAGATCCCGCCGGCGAGTTTGCGGATGTGGTCGCCTGGCTTTGTACGCTGGCGAATATCAACGGGGTCGACCTCGAAGAAGCCATCCGCGACAAGTATTTGCGTGGCGATGGGCCAAAGGGGCACAAGTGAGTGGGTTTTGGGGATTGGGGACTGGGGGATATGATGGGGGGATGTCAGAGATTGATCCGAACAACGGCTTTCGATTCAACTATAAAAAGATTGAAATCGTGCCTTTGGAAGAAGCCGATCCGGGAGTTGACCACGAATGGATCGAATCCAGCAGCTATCAGGACCGATTGCGTGCACTAGAGTTGATAAGGTGGCGATGCTTTGGAAAACACCGAACTGAGTCCCGAATTCCTCGCATTCTTGAAGTGTCTCAACGACGAGACGGTTGATTACCTCTTGATCGGGGGATATGCCGTGAACATCCACGGTTATTCGCGTGCGACAACAGATATGGACGTCTGGATCGCAACGACTCCAGAAAACGCGGGCAAATTGATCCGTGCGTTCGATCGCTATGGCTTTGATGTGGATGGTATGAGTGAATCAATCTTCACAGAACCACGCAGTATCGTGCGATTTGGTGAAGCACCGATGAAGATTGAAGTCGTCACCACAATCGGTGGAGTGGAATACACCAAGTGTCGCGCCAACGCGATCAAAGTAAACGTATCCGGCCTGACTGTCCCCGTCATCTCACTTGCCGATCTACGCCTCAACAAGGCCGCAAGTGGTCGGCCAAAAGACTTAGTTGACCTAGAACATTTACCTGAGCCATAAGCATGAGTTTCTTGAGAAAGCTGTTGGGCGAAAAACCAAAGGGCAATAACAATCCCAACCACACGGACAAACCTGTCGAACATGCCGTCATTGTTTATTTCGACAATTACGGCGGTACAGATCTGAAACGATTACATCAAACCGAAAACCGGTTACGCCAAGCTGTCGATGGCCATGGATTAGGTGAATATGACGGACACGAACTGAATGTCAACGGCACTGACGGCACGCTGTATATGTATGGACCTGACGCGGATGCCATTTTCGATGCCGTGAAGCCGATCCTCTTTGAAGTTGATTGGCTTCAAAACTCAAGAATCAAACTTCGTTATGGACCACCAGAAGATGGCGTCAAAGAACGCCACATCGAATTGCAATGATATCACTTCGGTGTCGGCATCACGTCCGGCTCGATGACCGGGGAGGCGTCACGCTGATCGATCAACTCACGCACCGCACTGGCGAGACGCTCGGGAGTAAGGCCAGCCTCAGCGAGTTGGTTGCCCCGGCTGTCCGGACCAACCCATGACTTGGGCATCCCCATGCGCTTGATCTGATCGGTGGGTAAGCCCGCTACGTTGCAGGCATCGAGCACGATCGAGCCGAAGCCACCCTCAAGCGCATGGTCTTCAATGGTCACGATCGGGACGCCCTGCTCGATGAGCGAGCGCACCAGATCGATATCGATCGGCATGGCGAAGCGTGCGTCATAGATCGCGATGTCATAACCCTGCTGCTGAAGCTCCGGCAACGCGGCCAGGGCGGTGTTGACCATCACGCCGTAAGCCAGCACAGCCGCGGCGGGCTTGTCGCTTTCGCTCGCATGGATCAGGTTGGCCTTGCCCAACTCAAACGCGGGCGTGTCCTGCTGGACGGGCTCGGCGGGGACACTGTCGCGCGGGTAGCGGATGAAGCTCGCGCCGGCGTCGTATTCGTGCATGAACGCCAGCCCGGCCTGCAGCGTTGCCTCGTCGCATGGCGCGAGTTGCACGACGTTCGGCAGCGTACGAAGCATGGCGATATCCATGAAGCCATGGTGCACCGCGCCGTCTCCACCGACGAATCCGCCACGGTCCATACAGACGCGAACGGGCAGGTTCTGCAACGCGACTTCCTGAAAGACCTGGTCCAGCGCCCGCTGGGCAAAGGTCGAGTACACCGCGAAGAAAGGCTTGACACCCGTTTTGGCCATGCCGGCACACATGTCCATCGCATGGCTCTCGCAGATGCCCGTGTCGATGACGCGCTGCGGCAGTGCCTCGGCGACCTTGGCCAGGCCTGTGCCGTCCGGCATCGCGGCGGTCACCGCAACAACCTTTTCATCCCGGTTCATCAAGTCGATCATCGCCTCGGCATAGGCCTCGGTGAAGGCTCTTCCGCCGGACTTCACCTCGACGCGGCAGCCGTTGACTTTGAACGGCTTGGGGCTGTGGAAGGTTGTCGGGTCGCCCGTCGAGAAGTCAAAGCCCTTGCCCTTGATCGTCTTGGCATGCAGAAGGACGGGGCGCTGCATGTCCTTGATTTCCTGGAGCATCGGGATCAGGTGGTCCAGATCATGGCCGTCCACTGGCCCGACGCAGGTCAGGCCGAAATGCTCGAAGAGGTGCTCGGACTTGAGCATGGCCTTGAGCGCCTCGGTCGATCGGTGATAGAGCGACTGCAGCTTGCGCCCGCCGGGAACGCCAGCGAGGATCTCGCGGCTCCTGCGTTTGAAGCCGCGGTACTGGTGGCTGACACGGATGCGGTCGAAGTAGCCGGCCATCGCGCCTTGAGGCTTGGCGATCGACATGCCATTGTCGTTGAGGACGACGAGGAATTGCCGGTTGAGTGTGCCCGCGTTGTTGAGGCCTTCGAGCGCGACGCCGTTCACAATCGAGGCGTCGCCGATGAGCGAAACGACCTTGCGATCGCCCTGGCCCATGAGTTCGTCGCCGCGTGCCATGCCCACGGCGGTGCTGATCGCGGTCCCGGCGTGGCCGACAGAAAAAAGGTCATGGTCAGATTCGCTTGGTTCAGGGAATCCGGCCATCCCGCCGCGCTGTCGGAGCTTTGGCAAGAGATCGAGTCGCCCAGTGACGAGCTTGTGAGGGTAGCACTGGTGGCCGACGTCGAAGAGCAGGCGATCCGTTTCTGGACCGAAGTCAAAGACGTAGTGCAGGGCAAGGGTGAGCTCGACCACGCCGAGATTGGGTGCCAGGTGGCCGCCGGTCTGGGAAACCTGATCGCAGATCGCCTGCCGAATGTCCTGCGCCAGCTTCTTAAGCTCCTCAATAGAGAGCTTCTTGAGGTCGGCTGGGCCGGCGATGGTTTGAAGCAGGTCGTAAGCCATAGGGGAAGGATCGGGCGGGTCGGTGCAAACGCTTTATTGTAGGACGTTATTCAAGCCCACGCCGTGACGGCATGGGCTTCAAAGCGATCTACCTCTCACGCGTGGCAAGTTTTTTCGCCATGTCGCGCAGCGGGTCAGCCTTGGCATCGAAACCTGATAGCGCATCCAAGGCCTGAGCAAGCAGTTTTTCGATCTCGGCTCGTGTCCCGTCGACACCCAGCAGGCCGGGGTAGGTCAGCTTGCCCTGCTCCGCATCTTTGCCGGTGGCTTTACCCATCTTTTCAGCAGACTGGGTGACGTCGAGGAGGTCGTCCACGGCCTGGAACATCAGGCCGATGGCATCGGCATAATGGGACAGGTTGTCGAGCTGTTTGTCACTTGCGTTTCCAGTGATCGCCCCCATTCGCACCGAGGCTCGGAGTAATGCACCGGTTTTATTGCGATGGGTCTGCCGCAATTGGTCAATCGGCTCAAGTGCCGGATCCTGGCCGCCCATCGTGTCATAGACCTGACCGGCGATCATGGCATTTGTCGCGGTAGACAGCTCAAGCGTGAGTTGATGGGCCGTCGCAGCGTCCTTGACCTGCTCGGCGATGATCTCGAAGGCCAACGCAGTCATCGCGTCGCCCGCAAGGATCGCCATCGCTTCATTCGTGTGTTTGTGCAGGGTAGGTCGGCCGCGTCGCAGGTCGTCATCGTCCATCGCGGGCAGGTCGTCGTGGACCAGAGAGAATGTATGAATTAACTCGATCGCGCAGGCATCGGGCAGCGCCGCATCAACCGTCCCGCCTACCACATCACAAGCGCGCAAGCAGAGCACGGGGCGAACCCGCTTGCCGCCGCCAAACAGCGCATATGAGATCGCATCAATCAACGACGCCGGCAAAGCTCGCGAGGTAACAAAGGACCGCAACGTTGAATCAATACGATCAATCAACGCGTTGCCGCTTACTTTGGCTTGTGGATCAGTCGTGGGCATGTCAGCTAAGCATAGCTTCACCGCAGCAGCTTCGACGGCGATACCGCCAAGCCCAGCACCGTGATCAGCCAGTCGGCGAGCATCGTTGCGCCGTCCAATGGGCGTGATTCTTCCAGCGCCTTCTGCATCTGCTCCCGGCGGAGGTGGTTCTTCATCAGGTCACGCAGCGGGCCCATCAGTTCACCGACGTTGTCGTGCACATCGACGCGGTCCTTGAGCAGCATCCCCCCGCCTCGGTTGACGACCGGCGCGGCGTTGAGCCGTTGGTGTTCGTCCTTGTGGAACGGGTAAGGCATATACAGACACGGCACGGCGTTGACCCATGACTCGGCGACGGTTCCCGCGCCGGCCCGACAGACTGCAAGCGTCGCGCTGCCCCATGCCCGCCCCATCTGATTGCAGAAAGGCTCGACCCGGCCGGGGATGTTGTGCTTCTCGTAGGCTTTGCGCACGATCTCCAGGTCCTGCTCGCCGGTCATGTGTAGCACCTGCCAGCCCTGAAAGAGGTCGCGGACGGTCGCCCGGCTGACCAATTCGGCCATGGCCTTGTTGATCGTGCCGCCGCCCTGGGACCCACCAAAGACCAGCAGCGTGTTGAGTGCGGGGTTCAACCCGAGCGAGAGCCGGGCCTGTTCCGGGCTGACATGACTGATCACACCCTGCCTGAGCGGGACACCGATCTGCTGGGCCTTGCCGAGCTTTGTCGTTTCATACGAGCTGAAGAGATCGCTGGCATAGCGCGCGGTGAACTTGTTGCTCTTACCCGGCACCGCATCGAGGTTGACCATCGCGTTGGGGATGCCCGCTCGGCTGGCGGCCTTGAGCGCGGGGCCGGAGACAAAGCCGCCTGTCGCAAGCATCGCGCGGGCACCGGTCGCACGGATCAGATCAAACGTTTCGTACTCGGATCGCTTAAATGCCTTGTAGAACCTGAGGAATCCGCTGGGTTTGACGGACAAAGGCAGCGCACTGATGGCGTGGCCGCGCAGTTCAAGCTTTTTCAGGATTGAATCGTCAATCTCTCGTTCGCTGACAATAAACCGCGCGTCGATATCGATCCCGATGTCGGCCAGGCGTTCGTACACCGCGACGTTGGGGTAGATGTGCCCGCCTGAGCCGCCGCCGACGAACAGGATGGTGGGAGGTTTGGTATCCACAGATTGCACAGATTACGCGGATTGCATGACAGGTTCAGCCAGTCAACCGTAGCGCAGGGGGTTCATCTAGCTGCTCATCCGTGGAATCACTGCCTTCGGTGCCAGCAGACTCTGCCTCTTCCAGCGACGTCGCGTTGTCGATCGCCGCGAGCAGGCCCAGCGCCCCTGCCGTCATGATCCAGCCCGTGCCGCCATTACTGACCAGCGGTAGTGCGATGCCCTTGGTCGGGACGACGACCGTCACGACCGCAAGATTGATTGCGGCCTGAATGCCGAGTGTTGCGAGGATACCCAGGCCGACGAGTCGGCTGAACGGGTCTTTGCTGTCGCGGATGATGCCCAGGCCAACCCACAGGATCGTCAGGAACAAGCCGATGACCAGCGCGGCACCGGCGAGACCGAGTTCTTCGGTCAGCACCGGGAAGATGAAGTCCGTCGTGTCTTCGGGGATGTAGTACTTCTGCACCGAGTGGCCCAGTCCGCTGCCGCTGACCCCGCCCTCGGCGAAGGCGAGCTGCGACTGGATCGGGTGGTAGCCCGCGCCCTGCGGATCGATCCACGGGTCGCGGTAAATCATCAGACGCTTGATGCGATATGGGGCCGCCAGGATCGCACCGACAATGCCGACCGCGCCAACGACAAAGACCGGAGCCAGCACCCACAGCCGCATCCCCCCTGCGATCATCAGGATGACCGCGACCATGCCGATCAGCACGGCCGTGCCCAGGTCCTCCTTCACAACCATCGCACAGGCCACCGCGATCAAGACGATCGCCGGGATCACGCCTGCAAAGAACTTGTGCATCACCCCCGACCGTCGTGCACACCACCACGCCACGGCCAGGACCATGACCCACTTGACCAGTTCAGAGGGCTGGAAGGTGATCGGCCCGACCTTGATCCAGCGGTGAGCACCATTGACCTCGTGGCCAAAGCCCGGCACCAGTGTCAGACCCTGCAGCGCGAGCGCGGCCAACAATGCGACCAGCAGCGGGTTGGTCAGGCCACGGGCCGTGAACAGTTGGTGGACATTGAGCCTCGAAGCGACGAGCATCACGAGGATCGCGATGCCGGCATACAGGCTTGTCTTGGTCGCGAACATCGACCAAGGCCCGGCCGGCCCAAACGTCGAATCCACGACCGTCCCATCAGGCCCACCCACGACCGACCCGGCCGAGTGGACCATAATGACACCCAGCCCCAGCAGGGCCGCAGCGCATGCGATCAGGATGTGCGCAGACCGCACCATAAGGCCTACCATCGGCCATGGAGCGGGCAACGGGTCAGAAATCGCCTCTCATGTGTTTGAAGCGGCCTATTCGTTCGCCAAGAGTCCGGTGTCGTGCTTGCGGATGATCTGCTGCGCGTTGTACCAGGTCGGCCCGGAGGCAGGCGGAGAGGAACCTGCCGGTGCCGCTGCGGAAAAGATATTGTCCGGGCCAACGGTGTTGATATTGGCGTATGAGAGGTTGGACTCAATCTCGGAGTTCTGCACGCTCTCAACGTGGTTGTCGTTGAACGAAACCCCGCCGGTCCACTTGCCGGCCTGCTTGGTGGATTGCAGGCTGTAGTGAGTGGTCGCGTCGTTTCGGTTGACGGCAGGGGTCGCCCCGGTGTTGCGGTAAAGCCGATCGGTCACGACGATCGCACTCGCATTCGCGTTGTCCGACCACTCCTTGGCCCGGCCCACGGCCATCTGCGCATTATTCCGGATCCGCGGTAGTGCGTACGAACTGATGAAAGAAACCGTGTTGTAGGTAACGCCGTCTTCCCAGGGCTCGAGTTGGTGTTGACCTCGAGCGGACTGATCAGGTAATCCGGCGTAAAGAGATCGTCGCGCACACAGATCACGTAACGCG
>JBMZAP010000144.1:0-9374 GCA_049611445.1 Phycisphaeraceae bacterium
ATCACCCCCTACCTACGGAGACGACCATGCTGACCGTTGGCCAGCCCTTCCCTGAATTCCATTGCCAAGCCTGTGTTGGCAACACCCCCGATGACCTCACGCAGGTGCACACCGGCACCTATGAGGGTCGATGGAAGCTCTTCCTGTTCTACCCCAAGGACTTCACCTTTGTCTGCCCGACCGAACTCGTTGAGTTCGGCAACGCCGCAGCTGATTTTGATCTGCGTGATGTCGTTCTCATCGGCGGCAGCACGGACAACGAGTACTCGCACCTCGCCTGGCGCAGCCAGGACAAGATGCTTAGCGAACTGCCCTACCCGCTGATCGCCTGCCAGAAGCTGGCTCAGGACCTGGGCATCCTCTGCCCGGACAACCACGTCTGCCTGCGTGCGACCTACCTGGTCGATCCGGACGGCATCATTCAGTGGGCCAACTGCAACAGCTTGTCCGTCGGCCGAAGTGTTGCCGAGGCCCTGCGCGTCGTTGACGCGGTCCAGAGCGGCGAACTGTGCGGCTGCAACTGGAGCGCGGGTGATGCACACCTCTAAATCACAGACAACCTAGATATACAAAGAAGCCCACGTTCGATGAACGTGGGCTTCTTTCGTAATCATGTGTGTGACGGTCAGGCGCTGAAGCTTGAGCCACAGCCGCACGTGCTGTTCGCGTTCGGGTTGTTGAACACGAAACCCCGGCCCATGACTTCGTCTTTGAAGTCGATCGAGGTGCCGTTGAGGTAGAGGTAGCTCTTCGGGTCGCAGACGACCTTGATGCCGTGGATCTCGAACTGCTCGTCGGTCTCACGTTCGGTCTCGGTGAGGTCCAGCAGGTAGGAGAAGCCGGAGCAGCCCCCGCCCTTGACGCCGACGCGCAGACGGACTTTCTCGGCGTCCAGCTCCTGCTGTTCAACGATGGTTTTGATCTCACGAGCAGCGGTTTCAGTTAATTCAATAGCCATAGCAATACCTCTTTTGTATGTCCTCGCGAGCGGCCCGTATCGGCCCGACAATCAACCCGGCCGTCACGACCGGGCTCGCATCACAGCATTATATCCGACGCTGCGAATCGGTTTCACTTACGCCTTGGCGTCTTCGTGATCGTGGTCGTGGATGGACTCCATCGACTTGCCATGCTTCTCAAGGTAGTCCTCAAGCGCGTGCTTGATCGCGTCCTCAGCGAGGACCGAGCAGTGGATCTTCACAGGCGGCAGGGCCAGTTCCTGGACGATATCGGTGTTCTTGATCTCGTCGGCTTCGTGCAGGGTCTTACCCTTGAGCCACTCGGTGGCGAGCGAGGACGATGCGATCGCGCTGCCGCAGCCAAAGGTCTTGAACTTGGCGTCTTCGATCACGCCGGTCTCGGGGTTAACCTTGATCTGCAACCGCATGACGTCGCCGCACTCGGGCGCGCCAACGACGCCGGTACCGACATTCGGGTCGGCCTTGTCCATCGTGCCGACGTTACGGGGGTGTTCATAGTGGTCAACGACTTTATCGCTGTAGGCCATGACTGGCTCCTTTGTTCTTACTTAACTCTATCGGCACATTCTAGGCCGGGATTCCACGCTTGATGCGAGCTTCAGTGCTCGCCCCACTTCACGGTGCTCAAGTCGATGCCTTCCTGGACCATCTCCCAGAGCGGGCTCATATCCAGCAGGTGTTGGACGTTCTTCACGACCTTCTCGATCGTGTAGTCGATTTCTTCTTCGGTGGTGAATCGACCCAGCCCGAAGCGGATCGAACTGTGCGCGATCTCATCACCCAGTCCCAGCGCCTTGAGTACATAGCTCGGCTCAAGCGATGCGCTGGTGCAGGCACTGCCCGACGACACCGCGATCTCCTTGATCGCCATCATCAGCGATTCGCCTTCGACGTAAGGGAAACTGATGTTCGTCGTGCCCGGCAAACGCTTGGTTGGGTGGCCGTTGATGACCGCCATGGGCAGCTGGCTGGTGATGCCTTCTTCCAGCCGCGTCCGCAGCTTGAGCAGGCGTTCCTGTTCGCTGTCCATCTCTTTGCCTGCGATCTCGCAGGCCGCGCCCATGCCAACGATGCCGGTGACATTGAGTGTGCCCGAACGCATGCCGCGCTCGTGGCCGCCGCCATCGATGATCGGGGTCAGACGGACACGCGGTCGGCGTCGACGCACGTACAGGCAGCCCACGCCCTTGGGGCCGTACATCTTGTGAGCCGAGGCGCTCAGCAGATCGATCTCGTCACGCTGCACGTCAGTCGGCATCTTGCCCACCCATTGCGTCGCGTCCGTATGGAAGATCGGCTTGTCCTTCTCACTGTACTTCTGCTTGAGCATCCGACCGATCTCGGGGATCTCGTTGATCGTGCCCAGTTCGTTGTTCGCCCACATGATCGTCACGAGGATCGTATCTTCGCGCAGTGCGGCTTCGACCGCCTCTGCGGTGATGATGCCGTCCGAGTTCGGCTCCAGCCAGGTCACATCAAAGCCCTGCTTCTGGAGTCGCTTGACCGGGTCGAGCGTCGCCTTGTGCTCGTGCACCGCGGTGATGATGTGGTTGCCCTTCTTGCCGTACATCTCGGCCACACCCTTGATGGCCAGGTTGTTCGACTCGGTCGAGCCGGAGGTCCAGACGATCTCCTTGGCCGTCGCACCAATGAGGTTGGCGACCTGCTCCCGGGCATACTCCACGCCTTCCTCGGCCTCCCAGCCGTAGCGGTGGTTGCGGCTGGCGGCGTTGCCAAACTTCTCAGTGAAGTAGGGCAGCATGGCTTCGAGCACGCGCGGGTCCATCGGCGTGGTGGCGTTGTGGTCCAGATAGATAGGCAGTTTTAAGGTCATGTAAGAATTTTATCCCCATTTACGGCCAACAGGCCGCGATTTAGTGTTAAATTGCACTTTCGAATCATTCTAAGCAGTCAAAACGGCCAAGACAAGCCGTGCAAGCCGGTGGCGGGCGATTAAAATCTTTCGCCCCCCTTACAGAACGCTCACGCGCAACAGTCCGAAAACTCGCCTCTGAAAGACTCCCATGGCAGAAGACAAACGCTACAAGACCATCCTCCTCTTCGGCGCCCCCGGTGCCGGCAAGGGCACGCAGGGCGCCATCCTCGGCCGCATCCCCGGCTTCTTCCATATGTCCTGCGGCGAAGTCTTCCGCAACATCGATATCAACTCCGAACTCGGCAAGATCTTCTACGAGACCTCCTCGCGCGGCGAACTGGTCCCCGACGAGATCACCGTCAAGATGTGGGCCAAGAACATCGCCGCCCGCGTCACCCTTGGCATCTACAAACCCCACGATGACCTGCTGATCCTCGACGGCATCCCGCGCACTGTTGAGCAGGCCAAATTGATGGACGAGCACATCCACGTCTACAAGGTGATCCACCTGACCTGCTCGGATGAAGAAGCGATGTTCCAGCGCCTCCGCCGCCGCGCGTTGAAAGAGAACCGCATCGATGACGCGGACGAAAACGTGATCCGCAACCGCTGGGACGTGTACAAGCGCGAGACCGAACCGGTGCTCGGCCATTACCCCGCCGAGGACATCATCGAGATCGATTCGATCGGCAGCCCGGCGACGATCCTGCACGACATCATCGAAGTCGTCACGCCGATCCAGAACGCGCACTTTGAAGCGTTTAGTGGGTAAGTAAGCGGGCTTAAGTTGTCGCGCGGTACGCACATCCCGCGCCAACCAAATCGCTCATCGCCATGCCGATGGATTTAAAGAGCGTGATCTCTTCATCCGACTCGCGTAGCTTCACCTTGCCGGCACACATCTCCGTCAGCTCACCGACGACGTGATCCTTGCTGACCGCCCCCTCTTCAATAGGCACGAGCACTTCGCCAGCTTCCTTGAAGCAGTTCACATAACTATCGGCGTAGACCTTGGACTTTGTCACCAGCGCGGTGTCACACTCGCGCTTGGTCGCGTGGTGGTTGCCGATGAAATCGGTGTGTGTGCCAGGGGTGACCCAATCGCCGAGAACGAGTGGCTCGTGTGAGCCGGTCGCGCTGACAATGATGTCGGCGTCGCCGCAAGCGGCTTGCAGATCTTCAACCGCCTCGAACTGTACCGCGTCGTTCTCGCCAGCGAACTGTTCGGCGATCGCCTGGGCTTTCCCTGGCGTACGGCCCCAGATCATCACGCGCTCGATCGGGCGGACGCTGAGTTGGGCCTTGATGATGTATGGCGCGAGGTTGCCCGTACCCAGCAGCAGCATTGTCTTCGAGTCTTCGCGTGAGAGCAGGCGCGAAGCCAGGCCCGAGATACCTGCGGTGCGCCAGAACGTCACGCTGGTGCCATCCACCAATGCCAAGGGCTCGCCGTGTTTGCGGTCGAAGAGCATGATCTTGGAATACAGCGACTTGTACTCCGGGCCAGGGTTGTCGGGGAAGTATGTGAAAGCCTTCACTGCGATGAGTTCGTCATTCCACGACGGCAGCACGGCGAACGCGTCATGATTACTCGGCTCATCGTCCAGCAGGTACACGTTGCGCGGCGGCATGCTGAACGGGCCCGCATACGCCTGCTGCAACGCATCGACCAACGCCGGGTACGACAGCGCCGCGTGAACTTCTTCTGCAGAAATAATCTTCATCGTCTCAGTGCCCCGTATGCCCGAACCCGCCGGCTCCGCGGACGGTGTCGCTCAACTCATCGACCTCCGTCCAGACACACTGCGGCACGGGCTTAATGATCATCTGGCAGACACGCATGCCCGGCTCAACGGTGAAGGGCTCCTGCCCCAGGTTGATCAGCGCGACCTTGACCTCGCCGCGGTAATCCGCATCGATCGTGCCGGTGCAGTTGGGCAGCGTCACGCCGAACTTGCACGCCAGTCCCGAGCGTGGGCGAAGCTGCGCCTCGTAGCCCTCGGGCACCGCGATCGCGAAGCCGGTCGGGCAGAGGAAGATCTTGCCCGGATCGATCGTGACGTTTTCAGACAGAAACGCGTGGACATCCATCCCCGCAGCGTGCTCGGACTGATAAGCCGGCAGCGGCGTGTCGGTGTTGCCCTCGAGGCGCTTGATCTGGCAGGGGACGGTCGGGATCGATGAGGTGGTGTCGGTGGTCATGGGGGGCATGATACACCGGCGAACGAGAGACCAAAATACGTTAGCGACCATCTGCGAAGGCAGTCGCTAAGCCATCACCGCGGGGGCCCAAGGATCGGACGCAACTTCTGGTCATGCTGATCAAGCAACCGCTGAGCTTCTTCCAACGAAACACCGCGCATCGCCATCACCAATGCGGGCTTGACCCGGCCTTCGGCTTTCGTCAAAACATCCGCGGCCTCTTCGCGGCTCAATTTCGTCTGGCTGGCAACAATTCGGATCGAACGGTCGAGCAGCTTCGCGTTGGTCGCGCGGAGATCGACCATCAGGTTGCCCCAGGCCTTGCCCAACTGCAGCATCGCCGTCGTACTGATCATGTTGAGCGCAAGCTTGGTCGCCGTGCCCGCCTTCATCCGTGTCGAACCGGTCAGGACCTCAGGTCCGACGAGCAATTCGATCGGCTGATAGACCGGCGCAGGCAGTTCGGGCCTTGGCGGGACGCTCACAGGCTCATTGGGCTTCACGACTTTCGCGCGCGGTCGCGTCATGAGCGTCTTGATCGGCACGCAGGTCATCAACGACGTCTTTGCACCCTTGTTATGCGCGTAATCGATCGCACCCCAGACGTATGGCGTGGTTCCCCCGGCCGCGATGCCGATCAGCGTATCTGCGTCGGTGAGTTTGAGTTTCTCAAGTGTCGGCACCGCACCGTCGCGCTGGTCTTCGGCACCCTCGACCGCGTTGCGAAGCGCGGTATCACCACCAGCGATAAAGCCAATCACCTGATCGGGGTCCGAGCAGAACGTCGGCGGGCATTCGCTCGCATCGAGCACGCCCAGTCGGCCCGACGTTCCAGCACCGCAATAAATGAGTCGGCCGCCGCGCTTCATCCCCGCAACAACGACCTCGACGACCTTGGTGATCTGCGGGATCGCCTTGCGGATCGCAAGCGGCACCTCCATGTCCTGTGTATTCATCAGGCGAAGCGTCGCTTCGATCGACAGCGCATCGATCGCAGCAGCCGCAGCAAGGCGCTGCTCGGTGGCAAGGTGTCCGCGGTCTGGAGTGATCGGGTCTGACATCGCAATCAGAAGTTTACCCTTTGGTGCCCGCCCACACCCCCGCGACGCCCGAATCGGTCGAGCCGGTGACCTGTGACAATGAGATCGGCACACCGTCCTGCGAAAGTGCCCCGAGCACCGCGAATCCCATCGCCTCGCGTGCTTCACAGGGGATACCCAGGTCGTCGGACAGGAAGACATCCCGGTAGCCCAGCTCTTCGATCAGCCGAACGAGTGTCTTGTTCTTTGCCCCGCCGCCTGCGAGAACGAGTCGCTCCTGCGGCACCCCGTGTTCACGGAACTCGCCGCCAAGCTGCACCGCGACGAGTCGTGCCGCCGTATGCAGCACATCTTCAGGCGCGGTCGCCTCGCCAAGCGCATGCATCAAGGCATCGAACCAGTCAGGCGAGAACTGCTCCCGGCCGAGTGACGCATGCCCCTCGATCGCTTGCTGTATCGCTTCATTAATCGTGTCGACATACTTGGGATTGAGCTTGCCTCGGCTGGCGATCTCACCGTCGGTGTCGTAAGGCTGATTGAAGTACCGCTGACAGAGGCCATCGAGTAGCAGGTTGCAGGGGTAGAGATCCCCGCCGGTGATCTGGCTTGGGTTATCGTGCAAGTTGGTGACATTTAAAACGCCACCTAGATTCGCAACGACGTCAGCATGTTCGCGGTACATCACCCAGTCGGCGATGGGTGTCAGCGGTGCGCCCTCGCCGCCCGCGATCAGGTCGGCCTGCCGCAGGTCATAACAAACCGGGACGCCGAGCCGCTTGACGATTGGCCAGGGGTCGAAAAGTTGCCAACTTTTAGGCCCCTGCTCATCTCGCGGCGCATGCCAGATGGTTTGGCCGTGGGCCGTGACAAACTCGCACTTCAGGTCCGGATGCTCAGCAAGAAGCTGTTCGATGCCGGACGCGTAGACCTCACCAATCGATCGCGCGGCTTGCATATAGACCATTGGCTCGTGCGCTTTGCCCGAGGCAAGCGACAGCAAGGTGCCCCGCAGTTTATCCGGCAGTGGCTGCGCGACGTGGTTGAGCAATTCAGCCTTCATCGCCAAGCCCCTGCCGGTGATCTTCACCAGCGCAGCGTCAAGGCCGTCCAGCGACGTGCCGGTCATACAGCCCGCGACTATGCGTGTGCGCTCTTGCGTCATGGCGGCAGCTTAACAAACAAAAAACCCTGACGGTCGCTTCGAAAACGACCGCCAGGGCAGGAGGAATCAAAATATTCGTGCACTACGCACTCATTGCGGGCATCAGCGCCCGGGTGGACGAGCCCGCACCGAGAAGAAGCCGTTCGAGACAATCGGGATTGAGGTCAGCGACAGACTCGACGACGGTATCGGGCTGGTAGGAGAAGCTGGCCAGATCGTCACGACGGGTCCCGCCGGAAAGGACGAGAATCGTGTGGTAGCCGAGTTGGACCCCACCAAGCACATCGGTCGACATCGTGTCACCCACCATGAAAGTCTGATCGGCGTCAAGGCCAAGCTCTTTCCTGGCCGCCCGCATCATGATCGGGCTGGGCTTACCAACGGAGAAAGCCTGACGCCCTGTCGCTTCTTCAATCAGTTTGACAACTGCGCCGCAACCCGGCCGGGTCCCTGAAGACGTCGGGCAACTTGGGTCCATATTGGTGGCGACAAGCTTCGCACCCCCCAGCACGAGGTTGGTTGCATGCTCGAGCATCTCGAACGTATACGTGCGCCCCTCGCCGACGACGACGTAGTCCGGTTCTTTATCCACAATTGCAAAGCCGTTGTGGTGTAGTGCCGTCGTCAGACCGGTCTCGCCAAGAACGTAGGCCGTGCCGCCAGGTTTTTGCGAAGCGAGAAACCGTGCGGTCGCCATCGCGCAGGTAAAGATATTTTCCGGCCCAGCATGCACGCCCATCGTCCTTAGCTTGGCCGCGATATCACGACGCGTCCGCTGAGAGTTGTTGGTCAGGAAAAGAAACGGTACACGACGTTCGTGCAGCGATTGAATAAATGTGTCTGCGCCGGGGATCAGCTGACTACTCTTATAGATCACCCCGTCCATATCGATCAGGAGTCCATACATCGTGGATTCCTTTCCGCATTGTGCATGGTTGAGTTTGAACTTCATCTCGGAGGTCTCCATCCCAGGCCGGCCCCCTCAGGCATACACGAAGACGCCTGTCGGGAATACTTAGACAAAGGCCATGCCAAAAGAATCGAACTTATGGCAACTGCAAAAAAGAGTTGCATATTGACGCAAGATGTGTCGTATCCGGCAGCAATCGCGAATGGCATCGCAAGCACTTGGTCTCCTCTCAATCTGCGCACTGCGCATGAAATAATCATCCTGATGTGGATGCTCGGCCAGCAGGCAGTCCGCCGATCGATTACAAAACACGCATGGGTAACACAAAAAAACATGCCACGCACATCGACTTCGATACCGCGCCATACCGCGTCGAGTCAGGCCAGCCGTTCCACCTCAGCGAGCGTGCGACACGCGACGACGCAGGACTGGAAAAAGAAGATGGCAAAGATGCATTCCAATCGCTGAGCCATCGCCTCGTCGAGTTGCAGGAAAACCTGTATGCCGAGCAGAGCCGGGCGCTGCTGGTCGTGATGCAGGCCATGGACGCCGGCGGAAAAGACTCAACGCTCAAGGCCGTCTTCGGACCGGTGGACCCCGCGGGCTGCAAGGTTAAGAGCTTCAAGAAACCCAACGATGAAGAACTCGCCCACGACTACCTGTGGCGTATCCACCATTACGCGCCCAAACGCGGGTACATCGGCGTCTTCAACCGAAGCCACTACGAAGACGCCATCACTGTCGCGGTCAAGAGCCTGGCGCCGAAGAAAATCTGGTCCAAACGCGTCGGCCACATCAACGACTTCGAGCAGATGCTCACCGACGAAGGCACCGTCATCGTCAAGTTCTTCCTGCACATCTCCAAGGACTACCAGAAAGAACGGCTGCAGCGTCGACTCGACCGGCCGGACAAGCATTGGAAATTCAACGTCGCCGACCTCGAAGAACGTGCCCGCTGGGACGCGTATCAGGACAGGTACAGCCAAGTGATGCAACAGACCAGCCACGATCATGCGCCGTGGTATGTCGTCCCCGCCGAGCGTCGCTGGCTGCGCAATCTGCTGGTGACAAAAGTGCTCGTTGACACACTGGAGAAGCTGGACCCACAGCCCCCGGTCGCGGATTTTGATCCGTCAGCGATTGTGATTGAGTAGCTATTAACAGAGCACGAAGCGTCAGCGAGTGACCCGAGTCTTCTACGGCT
>JBMZAP010000145.1:0-9086 GCA_049611445.1 Phycisphaeraceae bacterium
AACAGCAGCGGCGTGAGGCCATGATCTTTCACGGGCAGTGGGATGAGTTAGGCGAGCTTAGTGAGTTGGAACAGCTTCGACTCGATGCCGCCAAGCACAGCGCAACGGCGATCGCAGATGCGGAGGCGTTCCAAAACTTGCTGAACTCTCTGCCACAAGGCGCAGACAAGCAAACAAAAACAGAAATTCTGAATACCAAAACGCTTCTTGGATCCAAGATTTACTACCAATCCGGAATTCCCAAAAAAGTACCGATGCCCTTGGGAGACCTCATCGTCCTGAGTGATTCCATTGAATGGGTCGTTCTGAATGCGAAGGCTGCGGAAGATGTCGGGCAATACCAATCAGCAATCGAATTACTGAAACCAATACGGATTAAGGCCTCTGATCAGATCGAATCCCTTGTGTCCGCAGAGGACATCACCGCCGCCGCCGAAGCGATCCTGATGCTTGCTCGCCTTGAAGGGCGGCCTGCCGCAGACTTCCACCTCGCGAACACGCTGCTCGCCAAGGCGCACGAAGAAGTTGATCCCTTGTATTGGCCGGCTTATGTCGTTGAAGCCGAATTGCTCTTCGCCAAGGGCAATCCAAAGCAGGCGATGCAGGCGATCGGGCAGGCGCTCTCGCTGAACCCCAAGTCCTCCGAAGCGTGGTACCTGTTTGGCTCCATGCGCTGCCGCTTCTTTGATTTTGATGCGGCCAACCGCGCCGTAAAAGAACTGCACGCGATCAATCCCGAGCACCCGTTGGCGGATGTCCTGGCGACCGAAATCGCCCTTCGACAGAAGGACATCGCCACCGCACAAAGTGTGATCGAGCCTGCACTCGAACGCTATCCCACGCACCGGGATCTGCTCGCGCTCAATGCCGCAGTGCAGGCGATGACGTATGACGACGTTGCGAAGGGCAAAGCTTTAGCCACTTTCGCTGATCTCGCACCCGGCAACCCGCTGGCCGAGCACGCGGTCGGACAGGTCCTAAGCGATGCACGCCAGTACCAACTCGCCGAGCCTCACCTCAAGCTCGCAATCGAGATGATGCCCGGCTGGTCCGAGCCACAGCTCACCCTTGGCGAGCTCTACGTCCAATGGGGCAAGCTCAAGGAAGCGGCCGGCCAACTGCAGACTGCCTCGTCTCTGGACCCGTTCCACAAACAGATCACCAATCAACTCACACTTGTGCAGGAAATGCTGGGCTACGCAACGATCGAAGCCGACCAGTTCCTCGTCCGCTATCTTCCCGGCGTCGACGAAGTGTTGGCCCGCGATGTGGTACTGCACATGGGCGGCATGGTCGATCAGTTCATCAAGCGATTTGATCACGACCCGCCAGCGTTGACACAGGTCGACCTGATGCCGGACGACCAACACTTCGCCGTGCGGATTACGGGCATGCCGGATATCTGGACGATCGCGGCCTGCACGGGCGACGTGATTGCGATGACGCCGCCTCGGCCCGGCCCCAAACGTGCCTATGGCCCATATAACTGGCTCAACGTCATGGGCCACGAATATGCCCACGTCGTTAACCTCAGCCAGACCGACAACCGTGTACCGCACTGGTTCACCGAGGGCTGCGCAGTCCAGATGGAAACAACAGGCCGACTCTGGTCGCAGTACAGCCTGCTCGCCGAGTGCTACAACAACGACCGCCTCTTCGAATACGACGAGATCAACTGGGGCTTCATCCGACCGACCGAGCCGTATCACCGCTCACTGGCGTATGCTCAATCTGCGTGGATCATCGAGTACATCGAGACCACCTTCGGCTGGGACAAGTGTCTGAAAATGCTGGATCTCTACAAGCAAGGCACCGGCGAGCACGAAACGATCCAACAGGTCTTCGGCGTAAACGCCGAGTCATTTATGGCCGGTTTTATGGTTTGGGCGGGCAAGCAGGTTGAAGCATGGGGTATGAATACGTTTGCCGTCGAGATCAAGGACGCCGACCTCAGAGACCTGCTGGCGACCGAAGACGTCAAACTGATCGACCAGGCAAGGCTGGACAAGGCACTGATCGACCATCCGCATGAACCAATGCTTTTGAAGATCGCAGCACAACGGGCCATCGAGGCAGGCGATGCGCCCAAAAGTATCGTTGCGCTCAAGTCGTACCAGCAGGCACGCCCGGTCGATCCGTGGGCCGATCGCCAACTCGCCCGACTCGCACTGGAATCTGGCGACAGCGAGACCGCGATCGCAGCACTTATCACGCTCGACAAAGTAGAGGGCAACACCCCGCAATACGCGGTTGAACTGGCACGTGTGTATCGAAGCCGAAAGGACTATGACAGCGGCCTCAAATATGCCGAGCGTGCCCTGCTGCGCGAACCCTACAACGCGATCTATCGGGAAACCGCGGCAACCATCGCGATCCAACAGGGTGACCTTGCACGCGCGGCCTTCCATGTCGAGTCCCTGGCCATCCTTGAACCTGAACGGGTCGCTCACCCCAAGCGGCTTGCGGTTATCTACAAACGATTGGGCGAAGTGGAAAAAGCCGCTGCAGCACAAGAGCGCGTGAAATCGCTAGAATCGTCGAACAACGATTAACACCCATCTGCCGTTACAGTGTCGCTACAAGATGTCTGAAGACCCCCGCAACCCGGATCATCCGCACCAGGCTAATACTCCGGAAGAAATTCTTTTCAACAACAATCTCCGGGAGTTCACGGTCAAGATCGAACACATCTGCGGGCTTGAAATGAACGGAAAGATCCCGCAGGAAGAGGCCTACCGCCGCATCCGCGACCTTTGGAAGGCCCTGAAGCGTAGTAAAAAAAACCTGCGTATCGGTGCGAACCCCACCGAAGAGGATCTGCAATAAAACGCAACCTGCTTCTGAGTCCGGGGTAAACGTTATTTCCAGTTGTTCAGCCCGGCACGCGGCTATGATATTTCAGTCGCACGCATTGTCATGCCCGTCAACGACCAATCTTTGGAGCACTTGTTATGAACGCTCGACTGACCCGATTTTTCTTTGCGATGATCCTGATCCTGGCGCTGCAGCCCGCGGTCGCGCAGGACGCCGCCGCTCCCAAAGTCGTCCAGCCCGAAGAGCCGGGCGAAACCGTTGGCTGGATCGTCCTGCAGGGTGGACTACGCGAAGGACCGATCCGCGAAGCATGGATCACGGAAGACGAAGCCGCGCTGTCGCTGCGCACCGTCATCAATCAGATTGAAACCGTGAAGAACGGGGAGCATTACCTCGGGCTGGTCCTTTATCTCGACATGCCTGCTCTCACCGCGACGCAAACCGACGCGATCTACATGGCACTGAAAGACCTGCGCGACTCGGGCAAGACCGTCGTGACATTCGCGCAGGCCTATTCCACCGCCGACTACGTTCTGGCCAGTGCGAGTGACGTGATCGCCCTGCAGAACAAAGGCATGGTCGAACTGTCCGGCATGCACATCGAAGAGATGTATCTGATGGGCCTGATGGAGAAGGTCGGCATCCAGCCCAACTTTATTCAGGTCGGCAAGTACAAGGGAGCTGCCGAGCAGATGACACGCAAGGGCCCGTCGGAAGCCTGGTCAAAGAATATGGACGGCCTGCTCGACGGCATGTATGAAACACTGCTGAAGCGTATTGCTGAGGGACGCGGCGTCACTGAAGGCAAAGTTGAAAAGATGATGGAGCAGTCATGGACCCTCGACGACCGTGGCCTTCTCAAGGCGGGCATCGTTGATCGGCTGTGTGGACGCGACATGATCGAGGTGACAGAGACCGAGTTCGGCGACGAATTCGTCTGGGACACGGAGATGGGCCAGGCCTCAAACAACCCCATGGCAGCGGCGATGGCGGCCAACCCAATGATGATGCTCACGGCCCTGATGCAGGACCCGGTGACGCAGACCCAGGGCCCGACCATCCAGGTCATCCACGCCAACGGCGCCATTATCTCAGGCGATAGCGAGTCCGGTGACGGCCTCTTCGGTGGCGGAGAGTCCATCGGCTCACGCACCATCGACGAGATGCTCGACGACGCACTGAACGATGACAACGTCAAGGGCGTTGTGCTCCGCCTCGATTCGCCTGGCGGATCGGCACTGGCCAGTGAAGTCATGTGGCAGGCCATCCGTGCCTTTGGTGAAGAAAAGCCCATCATCTGCTCGGTAGGTGGCATGGCCGCGTCCGGCGGGTACTACATCGCCTCAGCCTGTGACGAGATCCTCATCGAGCCTCGATCCATCGTCGGGTCCATCGGCGTTGTGGCTGGCAAGCTCAACCTCAAAGGCCTGTATGACCTAGTCGGTATCAGCGTCCATACCCGTTCGCGCGGACCCAACGCCTCACTGCTCTCCTCGGTTGACAACTTCACCGACGACGAGAAGAAGAAACTCGAAGACTCGATGAAGCTGGTCTATGACCTGTTCCGGGACCGCGTCGCGACGGGCCGCGGCACCCGGCTCAAGGATCTGGACGCAGTCGACGAAGGCATGCTGTTCACGGGCACGCAGGCAGTCAAGAGCGGCATGGCTGACGGGCTGGGCAGCGTACAGGATGCGATCGCACTGGTTGCCAAGAAAGCCGAACTCGAAGAAGGCAGCTACGCCGTGATGGAACTGCCCCACCCCGTCTCGCTGGCGACCTACCTGGAAGGAATGCTTGGCGGCGGCGGCCTGCCCTTTGGCCTGTCCTCCCCAGAACACACCGCGACACTGAAAGCCGCCAAGGCACTCGTCGGCGATGCCGCATGGACTCAGATCGCACGAAGCCTGCACGGCATCACACTGCTCCGCGACGAAAACATCCTGCTGCTGATGCCACAGCCCGTGATCGTGAAGTAAAACGCCCTAGCGTTTATAACATGCGGCATGATGAATACCACCGTCATTCTTCCCGCAGCGGGAACAGGAAGCCGCTTCGCTGTGGGCGACCGAGCCTCGGCCAGCAAGATTGAGTTTGAGCTTCGGCAAAAGCCAGTGTTCCTGCGCACCATCGAGCTCTTTCATGGCCGGGTAGATGTCGAGCAAATCATCCTTGCGGTACACCCGCAGAAACTGGATGACTTCAAGTTCCGCTGGGCGGATCAACTCGGGTTTCTGGGTGTCAAGCTGATCGCTGGCGGCCAAGCCGATCGCTGGCAGACCGTTCAGATTGCCTTGGAACATGTCGCAGACGCTGCCACCCATATTGCCGTGCACGATGCGGCTCGACCCTGTGCTTCATCCACGATGATTGATCGCGTGTTTTCAGCAGCAGCTCGGCTTGGCGCTGTCGTACCGGGCCTGCCGATGGGCGATACCGTCAAACGCGCCGAAATAGCTGAACTATCCCAGACAAGCGATCCGCTGGACGCGATCTTTGACTCAGAAGGATCGCCTGATGGCAAGATGCAACGCATCAGCGAGACGGTGCCCCGATCTGATCTCTTCCGTGTCCAAACACCGCAGACTTTTGAACGAGAGTTGATTACCAAGGCCTACGCGGATCTGTCCCAAGCCAATGCTCAGGGGATTACGGACGACGCCAGTGTTGCCGAACGAGCCGGGCACGACGTCTTCATTGTTGAAGGTGACCCACTCAACCTCAAACTGACGCACCCTGCGGATGCGGAGTTGCTCGAAGCCGTTCTTGCAATGCGAGAAGAACAGGCGGCCAAAGCCTCGGCTGTCAAGCAACTCTTTGGCGATGACGACGAAGAGTAGCGCGCTTACTCAGCGTCCATCTCGACCGTCCCGCGGTCGCCGACAAGCTTGACGAAACCGCCATCGTGCAGCCACTGCTTTGCACTGTCCTTGCCGAGCAGATAACAATCGAGAAACGCTGTCGTTGACTGAAGGATGATGCTGTGGAACGCCTTGTTGTCTTCGACACTGACCTCGGATCTCAGGCGGCGGCGTGTTTCACCCGAAAAAGTCATATGATCGGCACCGTCGAAGTTGATCATGTACTTGGGGGGCCCATCATCTGCTACCCCCGGCATCATGCCATAAGGGATCAGCCGATCTTCTGCTGTGGTATTGCCGATCGCACTGGTGTCCAGTGTGCCCGTCATAAAGAGTGCCGGAATGTTGAGTGTGCCATACGACGCTTCGCGTTGCCTCTCATTTGCAACAGGCGGAGACAGAGGGATCATGCACTTCACGCGCTCGTCGCCGAATGTCTTGCCGAGCCTGCCGCCGACGGTCATCCCCCCGGCAGCCATCGCACTCCAGGCACCATACGAGTGGCCTGCAATTCCGACCTTCTGCAAGTCAAGCAGACCATGCAATCGATGAGAACGGTCCGCATTCATCCGCTCAAGCTCATCCAATACGAAAGGCACATCGCGTGCACGATTGCCGGCCACCTGTGGCGTGACAGCCGCCTTACGCATCTCTTTCATCACGTCTTTGGCGGGCACACCGCGCCAGACACTTTCATCGCTTCCAAGATGCTGCATGTGAATGCATACGTAACCATGCGATGCCCAGTGATTGCCGAGATAGCTGAGTCCCTCACGATTCCCGCCCAGGCCATGCGAGACAAGTACAACCGGGAATGGCCCGTCAGCCTTGGTTGGCAGATAGACCTTGATTGGGACGGCACGTTCCCTGTCACTGTCCTCCAACTCCAACAAGAAGGACGCCGTGCCGTACGGCCCAGACTCTGCCTTGTAGGGCTCGCCAAACGCAAACTTCGTCGCAAAGATAAGCCCCAACAACACGAGCCAGAACGTGAGAGGCAGACGGATGACACGATTCATTTCAGTACAACGCATAACTTTGCTCCTGATTGCAAGCTCCCATGCGATACCGACCTGATGCCATCAGGTTGCCAATTCTGTAACGAAATTGAAAGGTCACACCCGACGAGGCCGCGCTGCCCAGTGCATCTTATGTGAGAGCATGGTCCAGTAGCTCAACTCGGGGTTGTGGATGAGTGAGAGCGTTTTGTCGTACTTCGTGACTTGGATCTGCTGGCCGACAGACAGCGGCGTCGATGTTTGGCCGTCAAGAACCAGCGACGTGCCTTCGTTCGCACGGTGCAGATGCATCCAGCAGTCGCACTGACCTGAAAATACGATCGGACGAAAGGCCAACGACTGCGGGTTCAGCGGTGCTACGCACATGCCATCGATGCCGGGTGAAATAATCGGACCGCCTGCAGACAGGTTGTAGGCCGTCGACCCTGAAGGCGTCGAAACAACGACGCCGTCGCCAGTGAATGTTGTCGCGCTCTGACGCGACCATTGCGGCTCGATAATTAACTCAAGCTCGACCATGCGGTATGGCGGCCCTGCCACAATCACCGCGTCGTTTAACGCCGTCCCTGTAAAGACAGGCTCGGGCATCTGCGAAGACCCGTGATTCCCCTCGCCGTTGAGCCCACCCCACTGTGGCGAGCCCTCCGGGTAGACCGCGACCTGCAGCATGATCCGCTCAGACATCCGCGTCCTGCCCGAAGCGATCGCTGACCAGTGCTTCTGCACATCCTCAACCGAGAACTCCGCAAGAAACCCCAGCTTGCCAAAGTTGATACCGAGAATCGGCACATCAACCTCGACCATCACGCGGGCCTGGCTCAACAGCGTGCCATCCCCCCCGAGAACGATCGCAAGATCCGCGGCGGGCAGCGACGCCGCATTCTCCAGCGTCACCTCACGCGTACCAAACTCCCCAACAATCTCAGCATGCTCAGCCAGCCAAGGCCGAAACGACTCAAGGGCCTCTGAGACCAGGGGTTTACCAAGGTTCGGCAGCAATAGGACACGGGGGCGATCGGGCATACCAAGAGTTTACTGGATCAAGTGTCAGCGCCGCGTGCCAGCGGAATTCAGACACCATTAAGCTCTTTGCTATCTAGCTTTAGGGCAGTAGAGACCCTTCCGGACGACTAACTCCTGTTCACCGATTCACAGCGGATCGCCACCCAACTGGCCTTCCATGGCTCCCACATCCCCGCCCTCAACAGCGCACATTTCAGCGTAAAACCGACGCCTCCGGCATCCAAACAACATACCTGCAGGATTAGTTTTTGAGAATCATCTATGCCATTTAGTGGCTAGCGAGATAGGATGATGCATAATTAGGGGCCTTTTTGGAGAAGAGTCAACCGCTATGCATGCATCTCATCCTGGCTTCAATCTGTACCACAGAGCTTCGGGCTGTCTATTGATGGCGGCTGCTGTGGCGTGCTTCGCCCAATCCGCCCATGCGACCGCAACGGTCGGCCTGCATTTTGTTGAAGGTGACCCCGAGCCGATCGACTTCCTGAATATTCCTGGCTTTGAACCTGCGAACTTTATCGAGCCCTGGCAGCTTACCGATCCGACCAGCCAGTTTGTTCTCGATGGGGCATTTGCAGGAAAAACCGAGCAGCAAGTCCGTAACGACGTCATCTACAAGGTTCGAGAAAAGTTTTACACCGTCCCGACCCCATCAGGCTATGTCCTGAATATCGACCTGATTGCGGGCGAAGTGACCGGTCCTGATGCGGTCAACGTGCTGATTGGCCAGCACAACTTCTCGACGCCCACTTGGTTTGGGTTTTCAAAGGAATCAGGCGGCGAAAACACGCCGAACGGAGAAAACAACAGCGCCGTCTCCGCCAACCGAATCGCCGCCCTGCTCGCCGTCGATTTCACCACCTACGAAACCGCACTTAATGCCGTTGCCAACGTCATCGCTCACGAAGCCGCACACCTCTATGGCCTCGAACACGTTTGGGCAGAAGAAAGGCCCGACTTAGGCTGGGATGGCGAGACAGTGGCAAACAACCCCTATGACCTGATGGCAACAGGCCCATACGGGCTGCCCGACGCAGGGTGGGTGCAGGACAACATCTTCACAAGCATCCAGGGCACCCAAGTACAGGGGTCATCAGCAAACATGCTGGTCAGCCAACTCGGTCTACGCAAACTGGGCGATATCGATCTGGATGGTGATGTTGACAACGCAGATGTCGGCGTGGCAGCCGGATCCTTTACGGGCGCTGGGCCAACCCACCTCGCTTGGGCCAATGGCGACATGGATTACGACGGAGACGTGGACAATGCTGACATCGGCGTAGTTGCAGGCAACTTCACGGGCAGCGCAGCCCTCGCTCTGGCCGGCAACCTGACCGACTCGGGCAATATCGCCGACCTGCGATACGAC
>JBMZAP010000146.1:0-9074 GCA_049611445.1 Phycisphaeraceae bacterium
GCGTGACTGGGTATCGAGTTCAGTCTCGCGTTCATTCTCAAATGCCAGGATCTGTTGGTCTACACTTCGAACGGCGGGGTGCTGCTCCCCAAATTTGTCCAGTAAAGCCAGTCTTTCAACCCTTAGGCGAACGAGTTGAGAATCGATATCAAGCAGCTCTCGTCCGGCCTCGATTTGAGAGCGTTCCTCGTCAGAGGGGTCAAATTGCCCCTCCTTTTGTCGATCAAGTAATTGATTGTAGCTGGCCTGCAGCGAATTCAGCGATTGGTTGAGGCGTTCCTGCTCAACGATTAGCTGTCGGACGCGGAGTGTTGCCTCGCTTGAGTTCTCACTGATCGACTCGATCGGATTCGTTTCCAGGAATCGTCTTATCTGAACCGTAACGGTTGCAATTCGCTGTTCGGCGCTGTCCCGTCTGCCCTGAGCTGCACGTAATGCTTGGGCAGATTCTGCGTTGACTTCCAAATCTTTGATTCGGATGTATTCATCACTCAGGGCGCGAAGGATTGTCTGTGAGTCTTCTTCGTTTTTCGTTGTCGCGGTGACATTGAAAAGCGGCGTTTCGCGTATATGTGCTGCACGGATGACCTCTTCGTCCAGTGCGGTATATGCATCGTCCAAGTTACTGTTGAATTGCTTAAACCATTCCGTATTCTGCACGGCGGGCTTGTTCAGGATCTGACGTAAAGTCGGCTCAGAGCGAATGGTCTGGATTTCACGAAGAATCAATGGTTCTAACTCGGCCATACGCACGGCGCTTGTCACGCTTGTCCCAGCATTGCTCAAGTTCATCTGGTTGGCTTGCACGTTGAATTGAGCGTCAGACGTGTACTTGGCCTGATATTTATCAAGCAAATACCAGCTTACGCCGCCAATTAACAGGCCTACAAAGAGGCCAAGGGAAATCCATAGCCAGTTGGCGCGCAGCACGCGCACCGGATCAATTGGCTTGAACTTGCTTGGGCCGCCGCCGGGCATCATGCCGGTTGGCGGGCCCAGGGGTGGGAAATTGGACATTGGGGCATTCGTACTCATCGGATCATTCCCTTGTTCGGCACGTTGGCCAGTTCTCTCTCGGGTTCATCGGTCGGATCGGGACGCCGCATGGGCGCTCCATTCAGGTCTTTTCTGGTTATAACGCTTCGCGATAGTATTTTTGTGCTTCTGCAAACATCTTTTCATCGTTCTGGGAACGAGCCAGGTCCATCGCTTTTTGCAGTACCGGCAAGGCGCTGTCTTTATCGCCCTCGGCCAAGTACACCTGTCCTAAGTGCAGTTGGTTGGCAGCCAAGGGCAATCGCGCAACCGAGCCTTTCAGGACTCGGATTGCTTCTGCATTGTTGCCGGCCTTGTGATAGGCCCAGCCGAGCGTGTCTTCGATCAATGCGATCTGCATCGGCGGATCGTTATCGGTCATCAGTTCTACCGCTTGCTTGGCGTAGTCCACAGCTTCTTTGGTGTAGCCCTGTAGCTGATCGGCTAGCAGGTATGCCATGTTATTGAGTAGTTGGACTTTCTGGGTGCGCGTGGCGAGACCGGCATTGTCCTTCACCATGGCAAAGACCTTTTCATAGGTCGCCTTGGCCTGCGTGAGTTGCCCTGACTCCTGTTGAGAGAGAGCGAGTTTGGTCAGCAGTGTGATCTGGAAACGGGTGTCCTGCGCGGGTTTGGACCAGTATTTGATCAGGCGTTTGTTGGCCGTCACATAGTCTTTGCGGGCCAGCAGCAAGTCTGCAAGCAACGCATCAATCTGCACAGGCAGCGTCTCTCCAAGTGAAGCTTCAAACAAGTCGATGGCGCGGCTTGGTTCTGCCGCGAAAGCTGTTGCCGCCTGTTGAGCGACCCGCATCTGCGCGACGGGTTCCTTGTTCTCTTTCAACAGATTGCCGAACAAACGTGCTGCCAGATCAGGCTGGCCAGCGGCCGCGAGAGCTCTTCCGCGTAGTGCACGGAGGAAAAGACTGTTGCTGACCAGCGTCGCGTTCTCCGGATTATCGAGCACGGCTCGTGCGTTAGCGCCCTGATTGGCAGAAAGCAGGGCGTTGACATAAATCGCCAGGTTCTCGCCGCTCTTACTTTGTTCGAACGCTTGTCGGTAGTACTCGATTGCTTGTGCGCGGAAGCCGCTGACCTCTGCAGCAGAGCCGGCTGTTTGCAGGAGATTCGCATTATTCGGTTGGCTCTCCAGAAGCGTCGAAAGGATGGCCAATGCTTCACGAGCACGCTCCTGACTCGCATCACGGTCGGTGACCGCAAGTTGAGCCGCCTGTGCAAGACGGACTCGCGCGATACGTTCGTTTGCGCCAAAGTGGTTGGGTGCAAAGGCCAGTGCCTTCTCTAATTCGGCAGACGCTTTCTCGATGTTGCTCATCTTGAGCAGGACATCTGCGAGTGCGACCATCGCATCGACCTGGTCGGGGTGGTCCTTGGTCAGTGCCTTGGCTTGTCCAAGCACCTTGCTGTAGTCCCGATTATCTGCGGGAAGTTGATCTTCCTTCAGTCGAAGCAATTCAATGTAGATCAGGTTCAGTCCAAAGTCACTTGGGTATGTCTTAACGGCTGTCCTCGCGCGTTCGATTGCGATCCCGAGTTTGCCTTGTTGCACACTTGCAGACCGGACCAGAAAACGTTCGCGTTGGGCGGAAGCCGTCATGCGACTGGCAATGGCCTCTGCTTTATCGAAGTCTTGCAGACTCAGATACAGTTCCGCGGTACGCAGCTTCAATGGCTCGTTGTCGGGGTTCGCCTCGATCATGGCCTCATACATCTTGGCCACTTCCTGAGCCTGGCCACGGGCGATTTTCGCTGTCCCGTAGGCGCCTGCAGCAACAAGTGTGCCTTCTGCTTTCTCCAGTTCAATGGCCTTGGCATAGGTCAGGTCCGCTTGAGCGGATTGCTTGGCCTGCTCGAGCACCTGAGCCTTGAGGAGGTAGTCTCTCCAGGTGGCCTGTTCACCCTGCGTTGCAAGGTAGTCGTTGACAGACTGGATGGCTAGGTCTGTCTCATTGCTGGCAATCAGGATCTCACTCAGAACGGCGATGTTTTGAAGTGTCTTTCCTTGCTCCTCGACCACGTCCTGGATCGCCTTCTTGGCTTGGACGCGCGCGTTCGTACTGTTGTACAGCAGGGCAAGCGCCCGTCGGTTGTCATAATTGCTCGGTACTCGAGTGCGGATTTGCTCGCGTTGTTGTATGGCCCGATTGCTCAAACCCATCGACTGAGCAAGTGCCGTAAACCGATTGAGGGCATTTGCGTTATTCGGCTGAATCCTGAGAACCTGCTGGTAATTTTCCAGGGCATTGATCTGGTCCCCGGTGGCGGCCTGCGACAAGGCCAGTAGTTCAAGGGCGGTGACGTTTTGACTCTGCCGGTTCAGTGCTTCCTGGATACTGTCCTGAGCGGCAAAGTAATTCTCCTCTGCGAGATACAACCGGCTCAATTGCAGCCAACCTTCTACGTAGTGGTTGTACTGATCCAATGCATTGTTGTACGCAACAATCGCTTCACGTACACGCTTGTTGCGTGCCTCGCCCGCCTCCATCTTTCCGGCTTGGGCAGCCAAGATCTGTGCACGCATGAATCGTCCGTCAGCGATCGCGATCGGTGATCGCTCGGCGGTCGGCAGCGCAAGCATGTCCCGCAACGCTTTCTGGGCTTGATCCCATTTTTCTTCGTCGAGCGCGATCTTAAATCGCCATTCGATCACGGTTGGGTTCTTCGGTGCGAGTTCAATGGCTTTGTCGAGATAAGGCCGCCCTTTTTCCTCTTCGTTCCACCGGCGGTACGTCAGGTATTTCTGCAACGCCACCTCAGCAGGGTCATCGCGCAGCAAATCGACCATCGTCAAATCGTCATCCAGATTCGTTTTGCCGGAGACCAGAACACGTTCGAGGATTGCGGCGAACTCCGGGTCCAGACCCTGTGTAGCCAGTTGCTTGATCTCCGCCTTCTTCTGCTCCGGGTCGGGCAGCAGGTTCAACAACTGGGAGACCAGTTGCATATTCATCTTTTCACCCTCTGGTGTTTCGGCTAGTCGTTCGCGCAAGATTTTCAAGACGCCGCTGGTATCACCTTTTGCGGCCTGAAGTGCCGCGATCTGCTCGACGAGGGTCGGGTGTTTCTCGATGTTTTCTTTAAGCATCGCGATGGCATCATCGACCTGCCCTTTTGTCTGCAGCAGACGAGCCCGCAGGCGGATCCCTCGGATGTCATCGGGTGCCTGCTTCTGGAACCAGTCCAGTTGTGCCTCGGCTTTTTCGAGTTGCTGGTTCTCGCCCGGGTTCATGTAGAGATTGATCAGATTAAGCAGGTCCTCGATGGTCGTGCGTCCCGAGGTGGCGAGCATCTCGTAATAGCGCAGAACCATCGAGTCGTTGTTCAGGCGAGTGTGAGCCTGTGCCAGCAGTCGTAGTGTCATCGGGTTCCGATTGCCATACGTCTGGTTGGCTTGGTCGAGCAGGGACACTGCCAGCGCAGGCCTGTTCTGTGCCAATGCGATCCGGCCACGCAGAAGATTGACGCGCGCGTCACGCACCTTGGCCTGTTCGGTGCCAAGTGTGTCAATATCGGCGAGTTCATCAAGGATGGATGTCGCTTCGTCGAGTAGTGCGTCGCGTTCTTCGCCCGCAGATCCAAACGCCTTCGTGCAGATGAGATCCGCAAGGGTCGCTTTCATATCCAGTTCGGCGAGGTGGATGCGGATGTAATCATCGGCTGTTGTTAGCCTCTCGATCGCTAAGCCTGCATTAATTGTTTTGATTGCTTCATCTACACGGTTGGTTCGCTGTTGCAGATTGCCCAAGGCGCGAAATGCGTTTGGATCCTCTGGGCGATCTTTCGGCAGTTGCTCGGCGAGGCGCAGAGCACTTGCCATGCCGTCAAATGTGTTTTCAGTTTCGTCTTCCGTGTTGCTTCGGACTTGTCTAAGTAGCAGAATCGCATTGGACAGTTCTTCTGTGTAGAGGGCGTCACGTTTTGCCTTGTCGGATAGCATGGCATCCAGTGTGACCATGACCTGCTTTTGCAAGTCGGTAATCTCGGCAGTGATGGCGTCATCTCCCGAGCGTGCGTCAGCCAGCACAATGGCTGTTTCGAGATACTCTGCGGGACTGTCTTTGGCCAGTTCCAATGCCGAACGGATGTATTGCAGCGACAAGGCAAAGCTGGCATTGACCTCCGGGGTGAACTGATTGCCCCTGGCGCTGTAGATACGCCGAGCGTTACCTTGGTGGTATCTTGCCAGTGCGGTTTGAAGCCAAGGGTTCTTTGGGTTGGCTTCTGCTGCAGACTTCATCGATTCAATGTCTTCAAGAACCTCCGCCTCCTTGGTGCGCTGCTGAGCGAGATAGCTCAGCGCCAAGGCCTGGTATTTGCTCGCAATGGGGTCTTCCGGCGCGACGTCGAGTCGCTTGGACGTGAAGCCCAGGATGGTGCCGATGGGATTCTGTCCGCTAGTGACCAGATTCATCCGGACATGCTTATGCAACATCTCGTACAAGACTTTGCGGTCTTCTTCTGACGCACCCGGGGTGTCGTGCAGGTTGGCTGCGCCTGCGATGATGGCATCGAGGGTGTTGCCGGCATTAGTCAGGTTGTCGCAGATGATTTTTTGGTTCGCATCGATATAGCCATAGAGGGACTCCGTGTTGCCTGCGTCTTTTGCTTTTGCGGAGCCGAAGTGTTTCGCGGCGCGCTGGAGCTCCGAGTTGTATTCCTCGATGTCATCGGCCTGCATCGCGGCATCAGCTCGGACCATGGCAGCCTCGGCGAGATTGATGTGGTCGGCCGCAGACTTTTTCAGGAACATGAAAGCAAAGACCAAGCCTAGCACCATCAAGACGATGACTGAGACAAGGGTGATGACAAACTTGGTGTTGATTCGTGTGGCCATAGTAGCCGTCTCTCTTTCAAGCCCGGGTGCGCTTCCGGGCAGCTATTCTTAAATACTGATCCTGATCGTTTAAAATGCGCTAGGGTTTGTCGGGGTATTCTCCCGATTGCACTTCGGTCCAGTCCGGCAAACAAGCCATGACTTCGGGCAGCAGATCGCTGAGCAGTTCGCCAGCGTGTTCTTTTACTTTTTCCGGTTCCGAGACGCCGGGGAACATGACTTCGACTTTGCAGTAGTAGCTGTAGCGGTCCTTCATGTTGAAGCTGAAGCGTACCTGATGGTTTGACGCGACGGCCTTGCCGTTGGCGAGGAAGAAATACATCGCGGTTGTTTTGCGGCCGCTGTCATCGATACCGCTGAAAATGACCACATCAATCTCATCGCTGGGTAGCCGAACGGTTTTTTTAAACCCGCTCGATTCCGCGAGAAACATCCCAGGGTGGTCAGGGTCTGGGCGATAGTCATCCCGTGAGAGCTTGATGGTGTAGACGCTTCGGCCGGCAGGCATGGACCCCGCTGCGACCCAGCACTTATCCGGGACGTGTGGCACAGCGTCCAGCATGCCGGTGTAGTAGGCGACATGCACCTTTACGATCTCGCTGGCCTGGATATTGCCATCCCAGCCGATGAGCCGGCCGCCCGGCTCATTGTTTTCGGTTTTGACCTCGACGGAAGAAGCATAGACCCCCGCGTCGTTATTGATGTAGTAACGACTGAAGTACTCGTCGGTACCCAACTCGTCCTCGATATCTTTGGGCAGTTTCGGGTCAAGGTGGAGTAGCTCCCATTCACCTGCCTGATCCGGAAACGAAAGGGCGATGCCATGACGCAGTGGGAGAGCTTCTTTGTTGAGCGCTACACCAGTTGCCTTGATGGCCGAGGTTTGTCCCAGGATCGCTACGACGAGCAGCCCGCCAACGACACCTTGGGATAGTGCAAGACGGTCAAGGCTGTTTCCTCGATGGATCGAGATCCAAGCAAAGGCAAGCGATGCCAGAAGCAACAAGCCAGTCGCCCCCATCAGGACGTTACTCAGTCCCAGCGACAGCCAATTCACAACTTCACCGCCGGCACGGTTATTGATCAGGAGGATGTAGCCAGCGCCGAGGAACACCATAATGCCCGCGCCGATCGCGACGCCACGGAAAAGGTGGCGGTAGTCAAGGTGCAATGTTTGCGGATCGAGTTCAAACGGCAGAGGGGCAGGGGGCTTGGGCTTTTTCCCATCCCGCAGGATCATCTTGTCCAGACACCAGCCCACGAGCATCAGCAAGCCCGCAGCGGGGATCAGCATGAGCATGCCGATGAAGATGTGTGATTCACCGTGTGCGAGTTCTTCATCAATCAAGTGGACCCAGCCCAGTACCGCTACGCGAAGGATATTGACAAAGATCGCGATCGGCGCGGCCATCGCGATCATAATTGCACGCTGCCACCACGTACGTGGGAACAGAAATGCCAACGCGACACCAAGCGCGAGGAAGGCCATGAGCATACGCATCCCTGCGCACGCTTCTGCGACGCCCATCGGCGTAGGTGGATTGAGTTGGCCGTAGTCCAGATCAATGGTGCTGCCGCGTAGTGTTGCGTGGACACCCGTCAATCCGCTGGTCAGTTCAAGAAGCATCACCGCGCCTTGGGCAGCAATGTTCTGCAGTTTCGAGGCAATAATTGACCAGATGGCATCCGAGACCTTGATGGCAAAGACCATGAAGGCGATGGGGAACCAGAGGATCCGCATCATGGCCGGGCCCAGCAGCAGCAGCACAATCCCGAAGATGGTCAGGACCATGCTGTAGCCCGTCGCCATGTCGTTGCGGATCGGGTAGATACCCATGACATACCCAATCACGCCTAAGACGATGAAGGGTAGTCCCCATCGGCATACTCGGCGGGGGGTGGCCATGAGTTTCTGGCGATTGAGGTGGATGTAGTAGATGGAGATAAAAGGGATGATCAGGATGTGCGACCAGTCGGGGTCTTGGATCCCGATGCGCACCATGCGGTTGATCAGAGGCCAGTGGAATGCAATGACCAGCAGGCCAATCAACGCGATCCACAGCCTGCCGGTCTTGCTGATGAAGGTTGCCGGGGCTTGGGCTTGCGTGAGATTGGACACCGAAGTGCTGGTCATGGTCTGGTAACGTCCTCCGCGGATTCCAAATCCGCCGATACCGATCGCCTATCTGACCTGGCAGAAGGGGCGGGCCGAATGACCCTGATCAAGTTCATCCGTGATGGCCCGCTGATCGGTTGCGAGGCCTGATCGTCCGGGCATAATGCCCGGTCCTCCGTCGCCGGGGTAAGGCACGGCTGGGCGGTTAGGCCCAGCCGTGTGGAGTATTTATATTCTAGACGGTTCTACGCGTATTTCTTCAGTGTAGATCGCCATTTTTAGCAGTTCTACGGTCTGTTAGTTGACGTTAAATACATCGTTTTCGAAGTTGCGGTCCAGGACGAAGCCGAAGCCGTAGGTCATCCGCAGGCCGTTTCGGAACACCGCCAGGGGTACTGCCGCAGCACTGGTGCCGATGTTGATGACGTCGTTGGTCTTCAGGTAGATGTCCGGCTCAGTACCGTTGGCGATCGCACGCAGGTCAAGGCGGACAATAGCCTGTTCGTTATCATTGATCTGGCGGATCAGATCCACCTTCTCAGGCCAAGCCAGGCCCGATAGGCCACCAGCCGATGCAATCAGGCGGTACAGCGTCAGTTCCTGTTCGCCCGAGATGGTATATGCACCGGGGCGGGCGATCTGTCCCATGACATAGACGAAGCCGGCGTTGGGGTCTGGTACGCTGATGACGTCGCCAGGGCGAATCACGACGTTGTATCGCATATCGCCATCCTTGAGCTTCTGGAACGGGATCTCGATGATTCGCTGGGTGACGATCTTGCCGAGTTCATCAATTTCCTTATCGCTTGTCGCAGTGCCTACGACCGATGACCTGTTTCCAATATTGCCTTTGACTCGGACCCATTTGCCATCAACGAAGACCCATTGGCCTGCGTCGCCAGGCGTATCAAGGCTCTGCTCCACACCGGTGGGTGGGGCGGGACGGTCTTCAGGGCCAGCGTTATCAAGGCCCGCATCAATCCCCTCGAGAAGATCTGCGGGATCCTGAGGTGCGGGTGCTTGTTCTTCGCCGCCGTCTTCACCTTGCTTTTCACCGGTAACCGCAGG
>JBMZAP010000147.1:0-9057 GCA_049611445.1 Phycisphaeraceae bacterium
TACAACACATGCAACCATTCACGCGGCATCAGCACTTCATGACCATAGAGCAGCCCGCCTGAGATCACTGACACGAATCGATTCCATGCCTCGTCCGGGCTGGAGTACACCGGGTCAAACCGCATGCCCCAGCACCTGGCACACGCAAACCGCGACAGGCCCATCTCAAACTTTGGCATCGTCTCCCACGCCTCGCCCGACCGGCCGCCGAGATGGTCCCCGATCGTCCAGACCGGCAGCGGCAACCACAACTTCTTGCACACCCGACCGCAGGGCACATGCTGGCCCGTCGCCAATCTCCTGCCCGGGCACATCCAGTCCCAGCCGCGGTAGTGGCCGGGGTGGCCTTGGTCGTCCCGGCGCCTGCTCCGCAGCCGTATCGTTCGCTGGACGTCCTGCTCATAGTCGGCCGGGATCTTGTTCCATAAGTTCTGCCAGAGCGAACCCCACAGCTGCCATGGCCCCCTGCCGTCGTCGGCCTGCGGGTCGAGCGGCCCGGACCAGACCAACTGCTTGCGGCCGATCACACGCTTCTCAGGATTGGCCCGATCCAGCCGACCCTTCTTGACCCACGACCACACCGTCCGCTCGTCACGCCCCAGCAGCTTCGCCGCCGCTGGCACCGTCACGCCCGGCCAATCGATCGACACCGGCCGACACAACTGCCGCAACCTTTGTCCCGTCAACATCAATACATGAGGCTCACCATCGCAGGCAAGGTTTGCATCATTTCCCGTGCGCCACTCCTGCGCACCAATGCGCGCATCACTGGCCCTTAGCGCGACACACCACGCCCGGACCGGCCGACGCAACTCCTTGCGCGATGCCCGCTCCATCCGCCGCGCCAGCGCCCAGGGCCTGTCCTGCAACAATTTGCTGACCGCCTCCCACGCCTCAAAGAGGTTCTGATCCAACTCGTCCATCGGGCGGTCTCCGTCTGTAGAAAGAGGGTTCTACAGAGGGGCGAAGATCACGTCTGGTGCGCACAGCGAGAGAGAACGATGCGTCGTTTCCCGCCGGGGCGTCGCCCGGCGGCTTCGTGGGTGCAGAGCATTGAAGCCACTGGGCGACGCCCCGGCGGAATAACGCCCACTCAACTGACAGCTACCTGTCACCCGCTTCCTCTACCTTCCAACCATGCCCGTCTACCACTTTACGTTCCACGCCTACGGCACCTGGCTGCCCGACCACCCTCAAGGCTACATCCTCCGAAACAAGGGCTGGCAGCCGCCGAGCGACGCCTCGGCGGGTCTCTACCGCAGCCAAATGCAACAACACCCCGCCGCCTTCTCGCCAATCACCCAACAGCACATCATCCGTGCACTGATCGAGTGCCAGACCTATCAGCGCCACACGCTTTACGCGATCGCCACGGACTCCACCCACATCCATACCGTTACCGCGTGGACCGATGAGCGTGCCCCGACAAGCGTCCGTTCACAGATCAAGTCCAAGATGGCCCGCTCGCTCAATAAACGCTTCATCAAGAAGAAGTGGCTCGCCGCGAACGCCGGCCAAACCCCAGTCCAAGACACGGCACACCTTTACCGCCTTGTCCACGAATACCTGCCTAAGCATGAAATGTATTGGCACTACAAACAGAACGAGTGCGATGCGTCATAGATCACCCGCCGGGACGTCGCCCGGCGGGTTCAACACACCAAGGCATCCAAACGCATCACGAAGCCGCCACGCGACGCCGTGGCGGGAAGGCTTAAAACAAGCAACAAATTGTTGCACCCTCTCTATCAGATTAGTTGCCACAATCATCTGCTGCGATGCCGCGGGTGGCACTGACAAGTAAAGCAAGCCATGAGGAAACAGCATGGCGGCCCGAAACACTGACAAGCCTAGACGCCTCGGTAGCTTCAACACTTGTCAGTGCGACAGAATCTCCACCTCACCAAACACCACGGCACGGCTTGTCAGTACCACCCAGCAGGAAATTATTATAAAACAACCCCGCATCACTGCGGGGTTGCTCTTTAAACACAAGTTGTCTTTCGCAACGTTGAGAAGCTTTACTTCTTGCCGTTGCTTTCGTCGCCGAGAAGTTGGGCGACGAGTTTGGATTCGCCGATGGTCGTGCCGATCATGTCGGGGGCTTCGGCGCCGGCGGCTTCGGCCAGGGCTGCGGCCGCGGCGATTTCTTCCTCGACGTCCAGTGCTTCTGGCATTGGCGGCTCGGCAAGGTACTTCACGCCCATGGTCTGGTATTCCTTGAAGCCCGTGCCGACCGGGATCAGGTGACCCAGCAGGACGTTTTCCTTCAGGCCGACCAGATCGTCGTGCTTACCGGCCAGCGCTGCTTCGGTGAGGACCTTCGTGGTTTCCTGGAAGGATGCACCGGAGAGGAAGGACTCGGACTGGAGCGACGCCTTGGTGATACCCAGCAGCAGGGTCTGACCAACTGCGGGCTTGCACTTGGTGCCCTTGGCGATTTCCTTGCCGTCGGCTTCGAGCTTGGCGTTGATCTCCTTGAGCTCGTCCTTCTCGATAACGGTGCCGATGACGAGGGTCGAGTCGCCTGCGTCCTTGATCTTGACCGAGCGGGCAGCGAGCATGTTCGCTTCGCGGAAGCGGAACTTGTCCACGACCTCGTTGGGCAGCAGCGGCGTGTCGCCGGTCTGGTCCACGCGGATCTTACGCAGCATCTGGGAGAGGATGACCTCGATGTGCTTGTCATCGATGGGCACGCCCTGTGCACGGTAGACGTTCTGAACTTCCTCGAGCAGGTAGTTGAAGAGAGCTTCTTCGCCCTTGATGCGGAGGATGTCCTGCGGGACCTGCGGGCCGTCGATCAGCGCATCGCCGGCGTCGACCACTTCGCCCGTGTGGACGTTGAGGTGTCGGCCCTGCGGGACGTGGTGGTCGACTTCGAGGCCGGACTCACCGGTGACGGTGATGGTCATCTTGCCCTTACGCTTGTCCGAGCGGATGGTGACCACGCCGGAGATCTCGGCCATGACCGAGGCGTCCTTAGGCTTACGCGCTTCGAAGATCTCGGTGACACGGGGCAGACCGCCGACGATGTCCGCGGAGCCGGAGGCTTCCTTGGGCTGACGTGCGATCATGTGGCCGGCCTTGATCTCGTCGCCTTCCTTGACGTCGATACGTGCCTTGGCGGGCAGGTAGTGGAAGTCGAGGATCTTGCCGTCGGCGTCTTCGACAACGAGGCGTGGGTGCAGTTCGCCCTTGTGCTCGATGACGACGAGTGCTTCGCCGCCGCCGGTGGCCTTCTTGACGCCCTTGCCCTGCTGCTCGGACTCTGCCCGGACGGTTTCGCCGGGGATGATGTCCTCGAAGCGGATCTTGCCGTCCTTCTCGGCGAGGATCGGGGTACGGTGCGGGTCCCATTCGACGAGGACCTGACCGCCCTTGACCTTGTCGCCGGGGTTGACGCGGATGAACGAGCCATAAGGCAGTGCGAACTTCTCGAGCTCTCGGCCCTTGTCGTCGCGGATGATGAGTTCACCGTTGCGCTTGAGCGGCTTGAGGCAGTCGTTGCCTTCGTCGTCCTGCGAGGCGACAGCATTGGCGTCAACGATGTCGACGACACCGGCGGTGCCCGCGGCGTAGGAGGTTTCGATGGTGTCCTTGGTCGCGACGCCACCGGTGTGGAACGTACGCATGGTCAGCTGGGTGCCGGGCTCACCGATGGACTGAGCGGCGATGATGCCAACAGCCAGGCCTGGTTCCGCGAGTCGGCCGGTGGACAGGTCCATGCCGTAGTCGAGCACGGAGATGCCGAGCGCGGCTTCCGTGGTGAGCGGGGAACGGACGGTGACGGCGTCGATGCCCAGATCTTCGATCTTGCGAGCAGCCTCGGCGGTGATCATCTCGTTCTCGGAGACGATGGTCTCGTCGGTGATCGGATTAACGATCGTCTCGCGTGCGACACGCCCGAAGATCCGGTCACGCAGCGGAACGTCGACTTCTTCGCCCTTGTAAAGCGCCCGTTTTGTGATACCTCGTTTAGAATTACAGTCATGGTCTGTAATGAATACGTTTTGAGCAACATCGCAGAGCTTACGTGTGAGGTAGCCGGAGTCCGCGGTCTTGAGCGCGGTATCGGCCAAGCCCTTACGTGCACCGTGCGTCGAGGAGAAGTACTCGAGGACGGACATGCCTTCGCGGGCGTTTGCCTTAATGGGTGTTTCGATAATCCCACCCGATGGCTTAGCCATCAGGCCACGCATACCCGCCAGCTGTTGAATCTGGCTGACGTTACCACGAGCACCGGAGTGGGACATGACCCAGACCGGGTTGAGGTACTTGGCTGATGCGGCGTCATCGATCGGCGCGAGGTTGCCATTCTCGTCACGGCGGTCGTTCTTAAGCTCTTCAAGAAGCTGGTCCTTGACGGCTTCACGACAGGTGGTCCAGTTATCGAGCAGCTGGTTGTAACGTTCACGCTCGGTAATCGCACCGGCATGGAAGGCCTTCTCGATACGGTCGACCTTCTTCTGCGTTGCGTCGATGAGCTCCTGCTTCTTCGCAGGGATACGCAGGTCGGTAATACCGAATGAGAGACCGGACGTCGTCGAGCGTTCGAAACCGATCGCCTTCATCGCATCAAGCAGCGCGATCGTGGCGGGTCGGCCACGGTAGGCGTAGGTGTCGTCGATGACGCGCGAAGCGCCCTTCTTACCCAGTGAGCAGTTGTAGAACGGCATACCTTCTTCAAGGATGTCGTTGAACATCAGGCGGCCAACGGTCGTGACGACACGACCAGACTCGGGCAGGGCCTCCACATCGCCGCGCTCTGCGTGGACGATACCGGAGAAGCGGTCCTTGGCCAGACGCAAGAGGATCGGCGTATGGATGCTGATCTTCTTGAGTTCGTAGGCCATGAGCGCTTCGGCGTTGTCCTTGAACTCGGGGATCGACTTGAGCTCGGCCTTGCCTGCTTCGTCGAGTTCTTCCTTGCTCGCGGCACCTTGTGCTGCAGCGACAACGGCTTCGCTGGGCGACTCGGGCTGGACGGTGATGTAGTACACGCCGAGGACGATGTCCTGCGAAGGCGAAATAATCGGGCTGCCGTTCGCGGGCGAGAAAATATTGTGCGGCGAAAGCATGAGCACGCTCGCCTCGGCCTGTGCCTCGACAGACAACGGCAGGTGGACAGCCATCTGGTCGCCGTCGAAGTCGGCGTTGAAGCCGGTGCAGACCAGCGGGTGGATGCGGATCGCATTGCCTTCAACGAGTACCGGCTCGAAGGCCTGGATACCCATACGGTGCAGCGTGGGTGCGCGGTTGAGCAGCACCGGGTGCTGGTGGATGACTTCTTCAAGAACGTCCCAGACCTCAGGGTCGCGACGCTCAAGCATCTTCTTGGCAGACTTGATCGTATCGACCAGGCCATGCTCTTTGAGCTTGCGGATGATGAACGGCTGGAAGAGTTCCAGCGCGATCTTCTTGGGCAGGCCACATTGGTGCAGTTTGAGCGTCGGGCCGACGACAATGACCGAACGGGCCGAGTAGTCGACACGCTTACCGAGCAGGTTCTGACGGAAGCGGCCCTGCTTGCCCTTGATCATGTCGGTGAGCGACTTGAGCGGGCGGTTGGACGAACCAAGCACCGGACGGCGGCATCGGCCGTTGTCGAACAACGCGTCGACCGACTGCTGCAGCATCCGCTTCTCGTTGCGGATGATGACCTCAGGTGCGTTGAGGTCCATCAGCTTCTTAAGACGGTTGTTACGGTTGATGATCCGGCGATAAAGGTCGTTGAGGTCCGACGTAGCAAAGTTGCCAGACTCGAGAAGAACCAGCGGACGCAGGTCCGGCGGGATCACGGGGACCACGTCCATGACCATCCACGAAGGATCGTTTTCGCTGTGACGGATCTGCTCGACGATCTTCAGACGCTTGGAAAGGTCCTTGATCTTCTGCTTGGACTTGGTTGCACCCAGGCCCTCACGCAGTTCGACCTGGACCGCGTTGAGGTCCATGGTGGCGAGCAGTTCCTTGACAGCCTCGGCCCCCATCATGGCTCGGAAAGCCTGCGTGCCGTACTCGTTGACAGCCTGGCGGTATTCGTCTTCCGTAATGACCTGCATGTGCTTGAGCGGGGTGTCGCCCGCGTCAGTCACAACGTAATCCTGGAAGTAGATCACCTTTTCGAGGTCACTGGTCTTCATACCCAGCAAGTTGCCGAGGTGCGATGGGATCGCCTTGAAGAACCAGATGTGGATGATTGGCGCGGCCAGGTTGATGTGACCCATACGCTTACGACGGACGCGACTGTGTGTGACCTTGACACCACAACGGTCGCAGATGATGCCCTTGAACTTGGTGCCCTTGTACTTACCACAGGCACACTCGTAGTCGCGCTCGGGGCCAAAGATGCGCTCACAGAACAGGCCGTCCTTTTCAGGGCGGTAGGTTCGGTAGTTGATGGTCTCGGGCTTCTTGACTTCGCCGAAGGACCACGAACGGATATCGTTCGGGCTGGCGAGGTTGATCTTCACCGAGGCGTAGTCGTTAACGCGATCGTAGAGTTGTTCAGACATATCTTGTGACGCTCCGTGTCGGGCGTGAGGTGTTTGGTAGTTCGTGAAGTCACGCGAGCGTGACCGCAAAACAATTGATCAATGGGTCAGAGGATCGAGCCGATGCCGTCGACCTCGCTCTTCTCGAGCGTGATGTTCAGGCCCAGGCCCTTGACTTCGTTGCACAGCACGTCGAAGGCGACAGGCATGCCGGCCTCGAGGGTGTTGTTGCCCTTGACCATCGACTCGTAAATCTTCGTACGCCCTTCGACGTCGTCCGATTTCACGGTCAGCAGTTCCTGGAGAATGTATGCGGCACCGTAAGCTTCAAGCGCCCAGACTTCCATCTCACCGAATCGCTGACCACCGGTACGGGCTTTACCACCGAGCGGCTGCTGGGTGATGAGCGAGTACGGGCCGGTCGCACGAGCGTGGATCTTGTCGTCGACCAGGTGGTGCAGCTTGATGATGTACATGAAGCCAACGGTCGTCTTCTGGTCGAAGCGTTCGCCGGTTCGGCCGTCATACAGGTGCACCTTGCCGCCGCGAGGCATCTTGGCGAGCAGTTCACGGTCGCCGTGAGCACCCTTGGTTTCTTCCATGCGTGTGTCGATGTAAGCGTTGGCCTCATCGATCGCATCATGGATCTCGTCTTCGGTCGCACCGTCGAATACCGGCGTAATTGCCTGGAATCCGAGGACCTGTGCGGCCCAACCAAGGTGGACCTCAAGGATCTGCCCGACGTTCATACGCGAGGGCACGCCCAGCGGGTTGAGCAGCACATCGACCGGCGTGCCGTCTTCGAGGAACGGCATGTCTTCAACCGGGACGATACGAGCGATGACACCCTTGTTACCGTGGCGGCCGGCCATCTTGTCACCAACCGACAACGGTCGCTTGGTGGCGAGGTAGACCTTGACCATCTCAAGCACGCCAGAGCTCAGTTCGTCGCCACGCTTCATGTGAGCAAGGCGACGCTGCTTCTCTTTCTCGATCGCATCGATACGCGGCCAGAACTGTTCGTACAGTTCGTTGGCCTGCTCCTTGATGTCCTTGGAGCCCTTGATCCACTTCGCGTTGAAGGACTCGATCTGCTCGACGACGATCTCGGCGATGTCCGAGGCTGCGACCTTCTGGCGAGTCGACGGGTCAACCATTTCAGTGCCCGTCAATTCATTGACCATCTCGACGAACTGGGTGAACAGCGCGACGCGCTTCTCGTCCATCTCAGCTTCATACTCACGCATCTCACGACGCAGAGCTTTCTTCTGTTCGTCATTGAGGTGCATCCGTCGGCTGAACCGCTTGGCACCGATGACAACACCTTCGGTACCTGCAGGCACTTCGAGCGAGTCGTTCTTCACGTCTTCACCGGCTCGGCCGAAGATCGCGTGCAGCAGCTTTTCTTCCGGGGTCAGTTCGCTCTTGGACTTAGGCGAAACCTTACCGACGAGGATGTCGCCGGGGGTTACGTAAGCACCGATGCGGATCACGCCGTTCTCATCCAACTGGCCGAGCATTTTCTCGGAGACGTTGGGGATATCGCGGGTGAATTCTTCACGGCCGAGCTTGGTCTCACGAATCTCAACATCGAACTCTTCGATGTGGATCGAGGTGTAGACGTCTTCCTTAACGAGGCGTTCGCTGATAACGATCGCGTCTTCGAAGTTGTAGCCGTCGAATGTATTAAAGGCGACCAATGCATTCTTGCCCAGAGCCAGTTCACCCTGGTGCGTTGCGGCACCGTCGGCGATGATCTGGTCCTTCTTAACCTTCTCGCCGAGGGAAATGATCGGCTTCTGGTTCTGGCAAGTACGTTCATTGAGGCCAACGAACTTACGCAGTTCGTATTCATCGGCGTTATCCACGACGATGCGCTGTGCATCGACATAGGTGACGACGCCAGGACGCTTGGCACGGACGACCATGCCCGAGTACTTGGGCACTTCCTTTTCCATGCCCGTGCCGACGCAAGGCGGATCGGTCTTGATCAGCGGCACGGCCTGCCGCTGCATGTTCGAGCCCATCAGTGCGCGGTTCGCGTCGTCGTGCTCGAGGAATGGGATCAGTGCAGCGGAGACACCGACGATCTGCTTGGGGCTGATGTCGATGTGATCGATCTGCTTGGAGGGGACCTGAGCCAGGTCGCCGTCAACACGTGCAAGGACCAGGCCGGACTTCACCGTGCCGTCGGGCTCGATGGCGTCGGTTGGGCCGAGCGTGGATTTCATTTCTTCATCGGCACGCAGGTAGTCAATGCCGCGCTTGCCGCTGACAACCTTGCCGTCCTCGACCTTGCGGTACGGGGTCTGCAGGAAGCCATAGTCATCGATCTCGGAGTAAATACCCAGCGACGCGATCAGGCCGATGTTCGTGCCTTCCGGCGTTTCAATCGGGCAGATACGGCCGTAGTGGGAGATGTGCACGTCGCGAACTTCAAAGCCCGCACGCTTACGGTTCAGGCCACCGGGGCCGAGTGCCGAAAGACGTCGCTCGTGGGTGAGCTGCGACAGCGGGTTGGTCTGGTCAACGACCTGCGACAGTTCGCCACGGCCGAAGAAGT
>JBMZAP010000148.1:0-8870 GCA_049611445.1 Phycisphaeraceae bacterium
GCGACATCACAAAGGCCCGCACGGCCTTGCGTGACCTGTGTCGGGCCTACGCCGCGATGCCGAGCACCGCCCCGGATGGCGAAGCACTGGGCAAGACCTGGGTAACTGTTCGGCCCGGCATCGAGTCCGGTCTGCGGCAGGCGCTGAGCGCCCAAGACCTTGCCGCGTTGCGTTCATCCTTCGAGACGATCCGAAAGCACACCACACCTTTGATCAAGACCGACGGGGGCAGTGGTGAATGACCCGACCCACTCCATCACCGGCCGACTGATCGGGTTCTGCCTGCATCAGAAGTTGGTCGTGTTGCTTGCCGCGCTGCTGCTGGTCGGTTGGGGCGTCATGGTTGCGCCGTTCGATTGGGAGATCGCTGGCCTTGACCGTGACCCGGTCCCTGTCGATGCGATCCCCGACCTTGGCGAGAACCAGCAAATCGTGTTCACGCCCTGGCCCGGCCACAGCCCGCAAGACATCGAGGACCAGGTCACTTTCCCATTGACGACCGCGTTGCAGGGCGTGCCCGGCGTCAAGAGCATCCGCAGTTTTTCCTACTTCGGCTTCTCTTCGATCTATGTGATCTTTGAAGAGGACATCGACTTCTACTGGTCGCGCAGCCGATTGCTGGAGAAACTCGCATCGCTGCCCGCAGGGACGTTGCCGCCGGACATCAAGCCGACGCTTGGACCCGACGCGACGGGTTTGGGCCAGGTCTTCTGGTACACGCTCGAAGGCCGCGATCCAAACGGGAACCCCATTGGCGGTTGGGACCCGGCCGAGCTGCGATCCATCCAGGACTTCTATCTGCGATACGCGCTCGCCTCAGCCGATGGCGTCTCGGAAGCCGCGTCGGTCGGCGGGTTTGTCCGAGAGTACCAGGTCGATCTCGACCCCGACGCGATGCACGTCAACGGCGTCATGCTTGACGATGTCTACAAAGCGATCACAAAAGCTAACCTCGACGTCTCGGCCGGCACGATCGAGGACAACGGCGTCGAGTACATGATCCGCGGGCTGGGGTTTATTGACTCGACCGATGAATTGTCCGCCGCCGTGGTCAAAGCAACAGAAGGTGCACCGATCACCGTTGGCGATGTCGCGATCGTCACACTTGGCCCGGCTGAACGACGCGGGGCATTGGACAAAAACGGTGCAGAAGCCGTCGGCGGCGTGGTCACCGCACGCTACGGCGAGAACCCGCTCAAGACCCTCATCAGCATCCACGACACACTCGACGAGGTCGCCCCGGGTCTGCCACGCAAAGCGGTCATCGATTGGGAACAGGTCCAGCCCGATACGGTCCGTGCTTACGCCGTAGAAGAAAAGATCGACGGGTTCACCGATGACGGGCTGACACTCAACCACGACGTCTGGATCAACCACCTCGACACGCATCCGCGCGAGCACTGGCCTAATTGGATCACGACCAGTCAGGTCACCGTCGTCCCGTTTTACGACCGCTCGCAGCTCATCATTGAGACGCTCGACACGCTCAACAACGCGCTCATCCAGCAGGTGCTCGTCACGATCATCGTCGTGCTGGTCATGGTTTTTCATCTGCGATCCTCTCTCTTGATCAGCCTCATGCTGCCGACGACCGTACTGTTCACCTTCATCGCGATGAAGATTTTCGGCGTCGACGCTAACGTCGTCGCTTTGGCCGGTATCGCGATCGCCATCGGCACGGTCGTTGATATGGGTATCGTGCTCACCGAAAACATCCTCAACCATCTCAACGAGGCGGACAAGGACGAACCACGGCTCAACGTAATCCACCGCGCCTCATCCGAGGTCGGCTCGGCGGTGTTGACTGCGGTGCTGACCACCGTCGTCGGGTTCCTCCCGGTCTTCGTGATGGTCGGAGCCGAGGGAAAGCTGTTCCGTCCGCTCGCGTTTACCAAGACCTTCGCGCTCATCGCCTCGATCATCATCGCGCTGACGATCCTCCCGCCCTTGGCGCACCTGCTGCTCGGGTATCGCCCAAAGCTCAAGCTGCCCGATCGCTGGATGCGAGTCGGTCAGGTGATGACCAGTCTCATCGCCGCGGGATTCGTCGCGGTGCTGCTCGCTCGGGACTGGGAGCCGCTTGGCCCGCAGCAGGGGACCACTTTCAACCTCCTCTTCGTGCTCATCACGATCGGCGGGCTCTTACTCTTCTTCCGCCTCTTCATCTGGGCCTACGGCCCGGTGCTCGCGTGGTGTCTTCGGCACAAATTGGTGTTCCTGTCGATACCGACACTTCTACTAGTGATGGGCGGTTTCATCTGGTTAGGGGCCGACAAGCTGCTGGGCTGGACGCCAGACAACGTGCAGGCATCACAAAGCTACGCAGCGATTGACAACAAGTTCCCCGGCCTGGGCAAGGAGTTTATGCCTGCCCTCGACGAGGGCTCGTTCCTCTACATGCCCACCACCATGCCGCACGCCTCGATCGGAGAGGCAACCGAAGCGCTACAAAAACTCGACGCCGCGATCGCCGCTGTCCCCGAAGTCGATCTGGTGGTTGGCAAGATCGGCCGGGCTGAGACCCCGCTCGACCCCGCGCCGATCTCGATGGTCGAGACCGTTATCCACTACGTCCCCGAGTACGAGCTGGACGACACCGGCCGACGAAAGACTTTCCGTTTCGACAGCAAGACGCAGGCCTTCGAACGCGACGCCAACAGCCAACTCATCCCCGACCCCGATGGCCGGCCGTACCGCCAATGGCGAAGCCACATCAAGACCCCAGACGACATCTGGACCGAGATTCAGAACGCCGCACAACTCACCGGCGTCACCAGTGCGCCCAAGCTTCAGCCCATCGAGACCCGCCAGGTCATGCTCCAAACCGGCATGCGTGCGCCGTTTGGCGTCAAGGTCTTCGGCCCAGACCTCGACACGATCGAACGCGTCGGCTTCGAGGTCGAGCGTATCCTCCGCCAGACCGAAGGCGTGAACAGCGCGACCGTCAACGCCGACCGCATCGTTGGCACGCCATACCTAGAGATCATCCCCGACCGTGAGCAGATCGCCCGCTACAACCTGAACATCGCCGATGTGCAGCGCGTGATCCAGGTTGCCATCGGTGGCCGGACCGTGACGACCAGTGTCGAGGGCAGGGAACGATACGCCATCCGTGTCCGCTACCTCCGCGAACTGCGTGACCGGCTGGATCGATTCGAGGAAGTCCTCGTTCCCACACCAACGGGCGCACAGATCCCGCTGACTCAGCTTGCCGAGGTCCAGTACGTCCAAGGCCCGCGGATGATCAAGAGCGAGGACACCTCGCTGGTCGGCTACGTCACCTTCGGACCGGCGACCGGCTATGCAGAGGCAGATGTCGCCGAGCGCGTGGCTGAAGCGATCAGCGGCATCAGCGAGCCGGGCGTGCGTATGCAACTCGCCGGCAACTTCGAGAACCAGGCCCGTGCCCAGCGTACGCTCATGATTGTGCTGCCCGTCTCCCTCGCGGTTATCTTCATCATCCTGCAACTCCAGTTCAAACAGTTTTCAACGTCGCTCTTAATCTTTACCGGCATCGGCGTTGCATGGGCCGGCGGGTTCGTCCTCATCTGGTTGTATGGCCAGCCGTGGTTCCTCGACGTCAATGTGTTTGGCACCAACCTCCGCGAGGTGTTTCAGGTCAGACCGATCTCGTTGAGTATCGCCGTGTGGGTTGGCTTCCTCGCGCTCTTCGGCATCGCGACGGACGACGGTGTCGTGATGTCAACCTACATCGATCAGCAGTTCGCCAAGGACAAGCCGGCGGAAATCGAGTCGATCCGTTCCGCCATCATTGAAGCAGGCATGCGACGTGTTCGGCCCTGTCTCATGACCACCGCGACGACGATCCTCGCGCTGCTCCCGGTCCTCACCGCCACCGGCCGCGGTGCCGACATCATGCTCCCCATGGCCCTTCCCAGCATCGGCGGGATGCTCATCGCGGTCATCACGATGTTCCTGGTGCCGGTGCTGTACTGCCTGCGGGAAGAGGCGATGCTTCGCTTCAAACGGCCAGAGGACCGGCTAGACCATGCTCAATTACCGAGCGAGCCTCAATAAATGGAACACGACCAACATAACAACGCATCGAGTGGAACCTCGGCCTCCATCGACCCCGTCTGCGGGATGACGGTTGATCCTCAGGATGCTCAGGCGAGCATCAAGTATGGCGATGAGTTCTATTACTTCTGTAGTATCGGCTGCGCGGCCAAGTTTGAAGACAACCCAGAGCATTTTGTTACTCACGACAATCAGGGGCACGACCACTGCACGGATCACGACCAAGTGATTACGCCGACTGATCAGCAACCCGCCAAACCCGGCACCCAATACACCTGCCCCATGCACCCTGAGATCGTGCAGGACGAGCCGGGCAGTTGTCCAAAATGTGGCATGGCGCTGGAACCAATAACGCCCACCGGCGAGGACGATGACGACGAAGAACTGAATGACATGACCCAGCGGTTCTGGGTCGGTGCGGTACTGACACTGCCTGTGCTGGTCCTCGCGATGGGTGGGTTTGTCGGTCTGCCCGTCGCCGAGTGGGTCGGTCATACGACGGCGCGATGGATGGAGCTGCTGCTGGCGACGCCGGTCATTCTTTGGGCTGGCTGGCCGTTCTTTGTGCGTGGCTACCGATCCGTCGTCACACTGAACCTCAACATGTTCACGCTGATCTCGATCGGTGTCGCGGCGGCGTGGGTCTACAGCGTCGTCGCCACGATCGTGCCTGGCGTGTTCCCCGAATCGTTCCGTGACGAAGTGGGTAGCGTCGGTGTCTACTTCGAGGCGGCCGCGGTGATCGTCACACTTGTGCTGTTGGGGCAAGTGCTGGAGCTGCGTGCAAGGCGACGCACTAGCGGGGCGATCCGGGCGCTGCTGGACCTGGCCGCGAAGACCGCGCGACAAATTGAAGACGATGGCAACGAGTCCGAAGTCCCACTCGATGATGTGCAGGTTGGCGACAAACTTCGCGTCCGACCCGGTGAGAAGGTTCCGGTCGATGGCGAGGTCGTTGAGGGTAAGAGCACGATCGACGAATCGATGATCACCGGTGAGCCGATGCCCGTCCAGAAAGAACCGGGCGATCGAGTCACTGGGGCGACGGTCAACCAACGCGGCGGCTTCATCATGCGGGCCGACCGCGTCGGCGGCGAGACCCTGCTGGCCCAAATCGTCCACATGGTCGCCCAGGCCCAGCGCAGCAAAGCCCCGATCCAGCGGCTGGCAGACCTCACAGCGTCCTACTTCGTCCCAGCGGTCTTGATAGTCGCGGTGGCCACGTTCAGCGTCTGGGCGGTGTGGGGACCGACGCCGGCGATGGCCTACGCGATCGTCAATGCCGTCGCGGTGCTCATCATCGCCTGTCCCTGCGCGCTGGGGCTCGCGACCCCGATGTCGATCATGGTCGGCGTCGGCCGAGGCGCACAGGCCGGCGTACTGATCAAAGATGCCGAGGCGTTGGAAACGATGGAAAAGATCAACACGCTGGTCGTTGATAAGACAGGCACGCTGACCGAGGGAAAACCCAAACTCGTCGCGATCCAGCCGGTTAATAACGTCGCGGAGGAAGACCTACTCCGCCTCGCCGCGACTCTGGAGAAGGGAAGTGAACACCCGCTCGCCGAGTCCATCGTTGAGGGCGCGACAGACCGCGGCATCAAGTTGGCCGACGCTACCGATTTCGACTCGGTTACTGGCAAGGGCGTGCAGGGCAAGGTCGATGGCCGGCCTGTTGCGTTAGGTAATCGCGCGATGATGCAACACCTGAAGATCGATGCCGGCCCGCTGTCGGATCAAGCTGAAGTACTGCGTAGCGAAGGCCAGACCGCCATGTTTGTCGCGATCGACAGCCAGCTCGCCGGGATCATCGGCGTCGCAGACCCGATCAAAGAATCGACGAGGGAAGCGATCGATCTGCTTCACGCCAGCGGCGTCGAGCTGGTCATGCTCACCGGCGACAGCCGAACCACCGCCGAGGCCGTCGCCAAGAAGCTGGGGATCGATCGCGTGAAGGCCGAGGTGTTGCCCGAGCAGAAGGCCGAGGTGATCAAGGCGCTACAGACCGAAGGCAAGAAGGTCGCGATGGCTGGTGACGGGATCAACGACGCCCCCGCGCTCGCCCAAGCCGATGTCGGCATCGCGATGGGCACCGGCACTGATGTCGCCATCGAATCGGCCGGCGTAACCCTCATCAAGGGCGACCTGCGAGGCATCGCAACCAGCCGGCTGCTAAGCCGCAAGACGATGCAGAACATCCGCCAAAACCTGTTCTTCGCTTTCGTCTACAACGCAGCCGGGGTCCCCATTGCTGCGGGTGTGTTGTACCCGGTGTTCGACATTCTGTTGTCCCCAATAATCGCCGCTGCGGCAATGACGTTCTCCAGCGTATCGGTGATCGGGAATGCTTTGCGGTTACGACAGATCAATTTATAGACGGCATGGGGCAGAATAGATTCCCAAGTATTTTGCCCCGCAGTATCCAACAGCCGCTGAAGGTCTTGATCCGAACCTACATCACCTGCTTCAACTGCTTCAACTGCTTCAACTGCTTCAACTGCTTCGGATTCTGCGTCGCCTGCTTTTGAAAGTTCTGTATTTCCGCACGTTTTTGAGAGTAGTTCGTACCCCAGCCCGGTCATTTGAAGCTACTCGCAGGCAACTTTGTAGAGGCGTCCTGTGCTGCTTCACGTTGTTTGATTAACAATGACTAAATGCTCCAATTATTGTGACATGTTTTTCACGATTATTCACCCGCTATCAAAATTTGCCTGATTTATTGATCAACCATCTCAGTGAAAACCGCCCGAGACAACTCGGGCGGCTGGACAACGAGCATAATCTATCGGCGGAGCATCATAAATCACGCCGGATGCGATAGATCGTACTCTTGCCGCACCCGACTTCCTTGGCGATGGCCGCGACGCCGCGGCCTTCGGCTAGCAACTGCTTGACCTGGTCGATCTTCTCGGCTGAAAGGCGGCGGTACTGAGCTCGTTCGGTCGGAGTTGCTCGGACTTCCACTGCCTGCTTCACGGCTTCGGGATTGGCGTAGTCCCAGGCCCGTCGGACGGTTGCTTCGCTGACATCTATGTCGCGTTGCCTGGCCAGCCAGTCGATGATCTTGGGGATGGTCATTTTCTCGGCCTTGAGCCGGGTGACGTCGTCGGCGATGACGGTGTATTTGGCAGGCTTGCCCGCATAGTTCTTGTTCCTTCGGCTTGGGCGGACCCGGGGCCGCTCGCCGGTGGTGGCGAATTTGATCGCCGTCGCGACCCAGTGCGGGGACATGCCGAACCGGCTGGCGATCATCTCAATACTGACGCCTTCGTCATGCAGGGCCTTGAACTCCTCGGCGTGGCGTTCGTACTTAGGCGGGTCATCCAGGCTGATTTCTGCCGAGAATTTGAAACTCCAGATTCGGGTCTTTAGGAACTCCCAAGTATCCAGATCTGGAATACCATCAAACTTTGCAGCATGAGCCATGAGAGGGACGATGTCGCCGTTGATCTTGGCGACCCATGCCTTGCGTTTACGCCCCGGCACGTCCGCTTCATACACCATGACCTTGCCCAGCAGGGCCTGGAGAGCATGGGCCGACTTCTCCACGTTCTGCTCCAGCAGGCCACGGAGGTCGTCGAGGTGTTCGAGAACGGCGTCGAGGTTGAGCGGCGGAGGCGGCTCGGCATTTGCGGCCTCGGCTTCGGCGAGTTGCTTCTGGAGGTAGACAACCTTCTCCCGCAGCTCGTCGCTCTTGGCCATGTACTTGGTGACGTCGTGGTCAGCCTTCAGTTTGCAGACCAAATTTACGACGTGCTCTTCTTCCCGCTGGGCGTCGGCCAACGCCTGACGCAGCGGTGCCAAATCAGTCCGTGGCTTTTCGGCCTCTTCGGTGAGGTACTCGTTCGCTGTGGAAACCAGCTCGCCAATCCGGTCCTTGGTCAGCACCTCGTCCATGACGTAGCGGGACAGGCCGGCCGTGATGAGGCGGATGGACTTACTGCTGTGGAACGTGCAGTCGTGGACGTGGTGAGAGCCGTTGGGGCAGCCCACCTGCTTAGACTCGCCCTCGGAGCGGACCAGCCGCATGGCCCGGCCGCAGCTGCTGCAGAACAGCACGCCGTCAACGATCGTGGTGGGGTAGAGGTCATTGATCTGACACTCTGGCAGAGCCTGCCCTCGGCGGTTGAGCTTCTTGCCGGTCCGGTTGGACTTGGCGGCAACCTCGTCGGCACGGTCGCGCAGACCCTTCCATAAATCGTCGCCAATGATCCGAAGCTGCGGCATCTCGGTTACGACCCACTCCGACTCAGGGTTGGGCTCGACGATGAACTCGCCCGTCTCTTTGTCCCAGAGGGTCTGGTTTCGGTTGTAGATCCGAACGCCGATGTATGTCTCACACGCCAGCATCTTGCTGATATGTGAGCCGGTCCACGAAGTGCTGCCGTTGACTTTCTCGGCGTTAAACCTGCGGGCGATCTCTTTATAAGACAGATGATCTTCCGCGAACCAGCGTGCGGCCTGGATGACATACCCCTTGGTGTCGTCGTCGACGACGGGGATACGCAGGGGTTTGTTCTTTGTGGTGATGATGGGGTTGCCGTTGTCGTCCAGCTTGTTAACGAGCTTGTACCCGAGGCGGACGGCACCGATTGCGGTACCACGCGCCGCAGCACCCTTCATACCCCGCAATACCTTCTTGCGGAGTTGGTCAATGAACCACTCATTGAACATCGCCGCGGCCATGATCTGGATCCGAGCGGCATCGGTACCGAGCACGAAGCTGTCGTTGACTCCGATCAACCTCAGCCTGAGGACCTCCATGAGCCTGGCCAGGCGGTAGGTCTCGATCGCCGCTCGGCTCGCCCGCGAAAAATCATCAATGTAGAGGG
>JBMZAP010000149.1:0-8744 GCA_049611445.1 Phycisphaeraceae bacterium
GGCTTGCGGTCACTCGCTGACGCTTCGTGCTCTGACAAGGCATCCCTATTCGTGCTCGTGCTGCTCAAAGTGCTTCTTAAGTAGATCTTCCTGCAACGGATCGGTCAGGTCGTGGATCACCGCATGCACGTGGTTCTTGCCCTGGCAGGAGTATTCGATCACGATCTCGGGCGTATGGATGCGGTAATAGAAAGGCTCGTCCACATCAGCAGGCCCTGCCCAGGCAAGATGAATATTGTCGCGGAGTACGACATCATCCTCATCTTCCCAATCCCAGAAATAATCATCCAATTTCATCGCCTGATCCGCTTCGAAATCAAAGACATAGCTGTTGATCAGGTCAATCAAAATCGTCACCTGTTCGTCATTCAATGACTCCACGCTGAGCCCAACAGGGTCTTTCAAGGATGCCTCGCGACCCGGTGCAGTGACCACGTCACGCGGCTTCTGATCCAGCATCATCTTTTTGAGCTGCTCCTCGCTCAACGACTTGGCAAACTCGACAGCCAGGTTATGCGGATCAGCCAGCACACGTTTACCTGCAAGCGGTCCCTGCTGCACGACAGCGGGATTTGTCCCATAGAACAGAGGCGTCAGCCCAATACCCTCTGACGTGTAGGTCAAGTTGATTGAGAGGTGATGGCCTTCCAAACGCCAGCCCCATGCGGCTTTCTCGTCGGCAGGATCGCCATAGATCTGAATCACGTAGTTATTCGGGCTGCGCATCGGTCTCTGGTTGGACAACTCGTAGAGCACGGACTCGAGCCAGATGATGTCAGTCGCCTTGAGGTAGCCCGAGTCTGACAGCGCGGTCTGCATGAGCTTGTGGACGAGCGTTTTCTGCTCGTTGGTCATGTCGCCGAAGGGCAGGCCCTTGCGCTCGCGAGGGATGAAGTGCCAATCCTTGCGGAGCGGGGCCTTGATGTCGTATTGAGCCAGCTTCTTCTGCTCGTCCGTCAGCGCGGCGAGCAAGGCTGTCGCCGCCGAACGCGTGGATTTACTCACAAACTGGATGGGCGATTCGGCCGCATCCTCTTGCACAGAGACGAGCACGACATGCTCGTGCGTCTGGCAGCCCGGGAGGAGTATGGCGACGAACAAGAGCAGTACGGTCAGGTGCAGGTTCTTCATGCGTGCAAGATACCGCGCAGCGACCATGAAAGAAGCCCACGCCGTGACGGCGTGGGCTTCGAGGTGTTTTATGCTGTATCCGTGGCTTACGCGTCGGCGGCCATTTTCTCGGCCTTGGCGCGGGCGTCGTCGAGCGTACCAACGTACATGAACGCGGACTCGGGCAGGTCGTCGCCTTCACCAGCACAGAGGCGCTCGAACGAGTCGATCGTCTCTTCCAGCGTCGAGTCAACACCCGGGAAGCCGGTGAAGACTTCCGCGACGTGGAACGGCTGGGACAGGAAGCGTTCGATCTTACGAGCGCGGCTGACGATGAGTTTGTCTTCTTCAGCCAGTTCATCGACACCGAGAATCGCGATGATGTCCTGCAGCGACTTGTAGCGCTGGAGGATCGACTGGACCTGTCGAGCACAGGCGTAGTGCCGTTCGCCGAGGACCGAGGGGTCGAGAATTGTCGAGGTCGAGGCGAGCGGGTCGATCGCGGGGAAGATGCCCTTCTCGGCAATACCACGGGCCAGAACGACGAAGGCGTCGAGGTGGCTGAACGCAGTCGCGGGCGCGGGGTCGGTCAGGTCGTCCGCAGGGACATAAATCGCCTGGACCGAGGTAATCGCACCCTTCTCAGTCGAAGTAATACGCTCCTGCAATTCGCCCATCTCGGTGGACAGCGTCGGCTGGTAACCGACCGCGGAAGGCATACGGCCGAGCAGCGCGGACACTTCCGAACCGGCCTGCGTAAAGCGGAAGACGTTGTCGACGAAGATCAGCGTTTCCTTACCCGACTCGTCACGGAAGTTCTCAGCCATGGTCAGGCCGGACAGCGCGACACGCAGACGAGCACCGGGCGGTTCGTTCATCTGACCGAACACCATCGCGACCTTGTCGAGAACATACGCCGTGTTGCCGTCGGCGTCGGTGTATTCGGCTTCGCCCATTTCGCCCCAGAGGTCGTTGCCTTCACGGGTCCGTTCGCCGACGCCGCAGAACACGGAGTAGCCGCCGAAGTTCTTCGCAACACGTGCGATCATTTCCTGAATGATGACGGTCTTGCCGACACCCGCACCGCCGAACAGGCCGATCTTGCCGCCACGAACGAACGGGCAGAGCAGGTCAACAACCTTGATGCCGGTCTCGAGGATCTCGGTCTTTGGCGAGAGTTGTGCGAAGGCCGGGGGCTTACGGTGGATGGGGTCGCGACGGTCGGTTTCGACCGGGCCCTTTTCATCGATCGGGTTGCCCAGCAGGTTGAAGACGCGGCCGAGCACCTGCTCGCCAACGGGGACCGAAACCGGTGCGCCGGTGTCGACGACTGCGGCACCACGGGTCAGACCGTCGGTCGAACCGAGCGCAACGGCACGAACCTGACCGCCGCCAAGGTGCTGCTGCACTTCGCCGACAAGCTTGACGGTGTCGTCGCCGACCTTGTATTCGATGTCGAGCGCGTTGTAGATTTCGGGGAGGCTGTCTTCGGGGAACTGGGCATCGAAGGTCGAGCCGATAACTTGTGAGATCGTGCCGTTGGCCATTTGGAGTGGGGTCCGGGGTTTGGGGATCTGGGTTTCACATTGCCGCATCGGGCAACACAGGGTCACAGAGTCTAGTGGCCTGTCCTGAGCTTGCAAGCTATATATATCGATATTCGATATATTAGTTCGATGCCAAAAACAGCTCCTGACACAAGAAGAGACCTGTTTCGCAGTTCGATCGAAGTGCTCGTGCTCTCGGTGCTGGCGGACGGACCCATGCATGGGTATGCGATCCAGCAACAACTGAAACTCAGTCTGGGCCAGACCCTGCCCGTCGGATCGCTGTACCCCCTGCTGCACCGGCTCGAATCAGAGGCATGGGTCGCTTCAAGCGAATCCAACCACCGTGGGCGAACACGAAAGACATATCAGATAACAGACACAGGCCAGAGGCATCTCCGCCGCGCCGCAGCAGACTGGCAGGCGACGATCGCCCAACTCCAGTCGCTGGTCCTGCCCGCTGTTCGACGCGTCGCAGCGAAGTCAAAATCTACAACGGGTTGAACCTGAGATCGCATCGCGCGTCTATACCGGCAGAACATCTCTCCAGCCGGAGTGCCGCCATGCGTTACCTACTTTCCCTGTCCGTCCTGCTCGCCCTGCTCTGCTTCACCGCTTGTGATAGTAAAGAGAGCGCCACCTACGACTACAGCGCGGCCGTAGACATGGCCGAGTCCACACTTCCAAACGAGTATGGTGTCTACGCAGAAAGCACCGCCGACGCGTACGAGAAAGTCGCACAGTCACGTACTGAAACGCCACAAGCACCCGGCGTTCAGATTGAGAAAGTGAATGCCGCTGACCAGCGCAAGATCATTTTTACCGCAAACATCCAACTCGTCGTGGACGAGTTTGAAGGCGTTTCCAAAGCCGTGAGTGAACTCGCCAAGAAGCATGGCGGATTTGTCGCCCGCTCCAACATCATCGGTAGCGAAGGCGAACCCCGTCGCGGCGACTGGACACTGCGCATCCCTTCACAGAATTTCGAGACGTTCGTCGATGGCAGCAAGGCGCTGGGCCAGGTCAAGAGTCACAGCCAGGACAGTCAGGAAGTCACCGCCGAGTACGTTGACCTCGAAGCCAGGTTGCGCAATCTCCGAGCCGAAGAAACGCGCCTGCACAACCACCTCGATGAAAACACACGATCGCTCAAAGACATCCTCGAAGTTGAGCGCGAGATCGCCCGTGTCCGGGGCGAGATCGAACGTATCGAAGGCCGACTGAATGTCCTCAAGGACCTGACCTCGCTTTCAACAGTCACGCTGAGCGTCGAAGAAATCAAGGACTACGTACCCGAGGCAACCGAAGAGCCCGGCTTCGGCACGCAGGTCGCGCGGACCTGGTCCGGATCGATCGACGCCGTCGGCGGGTTCTTCACCCGGATGTCTCTGGGCGTGGTTGGCTTCGTGCCCTGGCTGGTGGTCGTCCTGCCGATATGCCTGATTGGCTGGTTTGGTTTCAAACGCGTGTGGCGACAACTGCACCGCACAGCGCCGGCGGTTGCAACTGTTGAAAAAACAGCAACTACTTGATCGGGCCCAGTTCAATCAACCGATCGATCTCGGGCTGGATGGCGTCGGCCATCACCTCGTAGCCCTTGGTCGTCAGGTGTGTGCCATCGGTATAGAGATCCGCCTTCAGTGAGCCATCGGGGTTCGTAAACCGATCCTGCAGATCGAGAAAGACAACCTCATCTTCCGGGTAGTGATAGCCTGCGAGGTTGCGGTTGGTCTCCTGACACTTGGACCACTTGGCTTTCTGCTTGACGGGCAGAATGCCCAACACAATCACGCGCGTCATTGGCAACTTGGTGCGGAAGGCTTGCGCAACAGCGCGGATACCGTCCGCCACTTCACTGGGCGGTGCGTCGATGCCGAGATCCCACTTCACCTTGCCCCCGTCACTCTGTTTGACGACGTAGTTGTTCGTACCACACAGCAACACCGCGACAGCTGGTTCTTGGCCCTTTGGGAAATCGAGGTTGCCGTTGTTCACGCGGTAGCGCATGACCGGCGTGATGTCGCCGGAGTTACCCATGTTGATCGGGTTGTACTTGTCGAAACGTTTTTCCCAAACCGGCTTGCCGTCCGCACGAAGCAGCGTCCAACTCTTGGTAATCGAGTCACCGAAGAACACGACCTGCACATCCTTGGCCGCGGCGACTTCCTTGTTGACACGCTGGTACTGCCCGCTCCAATAGCCGTCGCTAATGCTGTCAGGCATGGTCGTGCTGGGCGAAGGCGGGATCGGATCCCAGAAGTCCGGGCCAGTTGGCGTTGACTGGCAGCCTGTCAAGGCGCCTGTGCACAACAGGATGAAGACCCAGATGTAGTTCTGTCGGTTGAAACGCATCATCGCCCCGGCTTCCAGTATGGTTCACGATCGAAGGCATCACCTTCACCGACGACACGAGGGTCTTCATACTTCTCAAGCTCATCCATCAGCTGCTTAGATAGTTTCTGCTTCACAGCCTGATGTTTGTCGCTGTCCGCCAGGTTGTTCATCTGATGCGGATCGGCCTTGAGGTCATAAAACTCCTCGAGCGGCCGCTTGCCCCAAGCCCAGTCCGAGTACTCGGCGTACTCCGGATCGTCCTGGATCTTGGCGTACCACTCTTTTGTCGGCCCACCGTCTAAATCGCCATGGGTCCTAAGGCCCGGGGTCACAGGTGGAAGCAACTGCGGCCAACGGTCCGGCTTGAAGTTCCGGATGTACAGATAGTCCTTGGTGCGGATCGCGCGGGAGGGGTAAGGCAGCATGCCTTCACGGGTCTCGGGTCGGCCGACGTGGCGTTCCCGTCCAGTGATGACGTATGCGTTACCCAGTTCGGAGTGCCCTGCCGCGTCACCGTCTTTGAGGATCGGCAGCAGCGAGTTGCCGTTCATCTGCTCGTGGACGTCAAGGCCCGCTGCCTGAAGGAACGTCGGCGCGAGATCGACTGTGGAGGTCGGGTTCGTCACGACCCGGCCGGGGTTCTTGATGCCCTTGGGCCAATGGATCGCCAGCGGGACCTGTGTGCCGAAGTTGACGAGGTTGGTCTTACCGCGAGGAAAGCCAGGCGCACCGTGATCGCCCGAGACAACGATGATGGTGTTCTCGTAGAGGCCGCGCTGCTTGAGTTCATCGATCAGCACGCCGAGCTGCGCATCGAAGGCCATCACTTCGCCAAGGTAGTCGGCCAGGTCCTGCCGAATCACTTCGTGGTCGGGCATGAAGGGCGGGACCTTGCCCTTCAGGTCATCGGGATTGATCCCCCACATCCTTTGAGCGGATTCCCAGACCCACGTGCGGTGGACATTCGTCGGGCTGAAGTACCAGCAGAAGGGTTGACCTTCTTCGCGGGCATCAAGGAAAGACTGCATGTTGCGGCGAACCTCATCGAGCAGTTGCTGCTTACGCCCGGCGATCTCTTCATCGTCTTTGGCCTGCATGACAAACTGCGAGAAGCCGTTGACCTTTCGGCCCGCCGTGTTGTATTGATGCTCTTTGCTGACGAACAGGTGCATCGAGACATGGGTCTTGTAGGTGACGCCCGTGTGGTAGCCGGCCTTCTCGAGCAGTGTGTGATAGCTCTCGAGCTTCTTAACCGGATCATCTCCCGGCTTGCCAGACCATGGGCTGTGCAATTGGCTGCCGCTGCCGTTGCGGAAGAAGTGTCGTCCGGTGAGGACCGATGTGCGTGACGGCGTGCACGACGGGGCGCTGACGTGGGCATCCCAGAAGAGCACACCATTCTTCGCCAGGGTGTCAAAGTTGGGCGTCTCAACCGCATCGCTGATCGTCGGGCGATCGGGTTCACGGTACGCACTGGCCTCCCGGCCCCAGTCGTCGGCAAAAGCGAAAATTATATTAGGCCGCTGTGTCTGTTCAGCGCTGGCCGGGGCACACAGACCCCCCAGCAGGAGCATGAGTAACGCGGCCGGGAACAATTGGGCAAGTCTATTCATGGCGTAAGGTCCCTTCCCAGATGTGACTGAACGAGCGGGCAAATCTTACCAGTATGCCGATTGAACCTGTTTCGCCCGGCGTCGTCTTGTTATACTCGCGTTCAGAAAAGACCTATCTAGACGCATGGAGGCGTCCCGTGGACCAACCCACCGAGACAACCGAGCAAGCTCAAACGACCGACGCAACCCAGGCCGGGTCCTATGGCTCTGTACCAATGCCGGAGAAGCCCATCGCGGTCGATTCAGACCACGCCATGGATGAGGATGCCGTGCCGGAGCCCGCATGGGTTGAGCAGCAGCGACAGGAAGAAGCACAACAAGCCCAGCAGGCCGAGGCTGCTTCAGCGGCCGTGCCCACACCGGATCCTGAAGTGGTTGAGCCGCAACCCTCTGAGCCCGAGACACCAACGCTCCCCACGCTCGAAGAGCTGCCCGCGCCGTCAGAGCCCCGCCGTATCGCACTGATCAATCAGAAAGGCGGCGTCGGCAAGACGACCACGACCGTAAACCTCGGTGCTGCGCTCGCCGCATCCGGCCTGCGCGTCCTGATGATCGACCTGGACCCGCAAGCGCACCTCACGCTCTCGCTGGGGATCGACCCGGAAGAACTCGAACTGTCGATCTACGATCTGCTGACCGAAAGCGATGTCAGCGCGGCAGAGGTCGTGCAGATCGTCGACGGCTGTGATCGCCTCGGCGTCCTCCCGGCTGACACCAACCTCGCGGGTATCGAGTCCGAGCTCGGTGAACAGATCAAGACCGGCCTGGCTCAGACGCTGCTCCGGAACAAGTGTGCCGAGCTCATCAATCAGTTCGACTACGTGCTCATCGACTGCCCGCCGTCGTTGGGATTGTTGACGATCAATGGCCTGACGTGCGCTGCAGAGATCGTCGTCCCGATGCAGGCTCACTTCCTCGCACTACAGGGTATGGGCAAGCTCTTTGAGACGATCAACATGATCCGTCAAGGCATCAACCCGTCACTGACCGTGTCCGGCGTCGTCCTGTGCATGCACGAAGCCAACACCATCCTCGCCAGCGATGTCGTCGCAGATGTGGAGGGTTTCTTCGAGGGAGCCCGCGGCAGTACCCTGCCTTGGGCCGACGCGGTCGTGTACCAGCCACCGATCCGCCGCAACATCAAACTTGCCGAGGCGCCGAGCTTCGGCCAGAGCGTGCTGACTTACGCCAACGACTCCAACGGCGCAAAAGACTACGCAAGGCTCGCGAAGTCTGTGGCGACCGCGACCGCGTAAGTCACCACTGCCCATCCAGCATGTTTTGAATCGCGTGTGCGACGCCGTGCTCGTCATTCCGCAGCGTGTGATAGTGCGCGGACGCCTTGATGGCCGGGATCGCATTACCCATCGCAACCGCACAGCCCGCTTTTTCAAACATCGGCACGTCGTTGATCTGGTCGCCGATGACCGCGATTTCGTCTGACTCGATGCCGTGTTGCCGTGCGACCCAGTCGATGCCGCGCCACTTGGTCACGCCGGCCGAGAAGCACTCCACGATGTGAGAAGGCTCGACCGAGCCGGGGTCCTGCAACGCCTCAAACGAAAACGCCTCGACTCGATCGCCGAAGGCTGCACGGATCGACTCGACGACCCGCCTCGCTCGTGCGGCCAATGCGATCGACCCCACGCGGACGATGTGGCCTAATAGCGATGGGTCCAACGCCTGTTGATGAGCCCATCGCAGGCCGTTGTGCTCGAACCACCAGCGCGTGTTCTTGGTCGGCTCGCCCTGCCCTGTCACGACGTATTCATAGCCTGTCTGGCCAGGATCGGTGTAGAGCAGCACCGCCTCCTCTTGCTCTGCCATGAGTCCGACCAGATCGCGCGCTAAGTCTTCTTCAAATGCGGTACGGCTGTACGTCTTCCCATCCCGCAAGCCGACCACCATTGCGCCGGTATTGAACACGCCAACCTCGGTATCAGGGATCGAAGCCACGACACGCCGCGATTCGCGCCAACCTCGCCCAGTGCAGGGCAAAATCATCGCGCCCGCCTCGTGCGCTGCGTGCAGCGCTACACGGTTCTCATCGCTGACGTTGCCTTCGGGGCAGAGCAGCGTGCCGTCTAGGTCGATCGCGATCAGCCGGTAACGCATGGGGAAACTTAATACAGCAGGCGGA
>JBMZAP010000150.1:0-8672 GCA_049611445.1 Phycisphaeraceae bacterium
GCTGCGGCGCTGACGACGGCTGCGGCGCAGTACTGGCCAGCCCGTGGTCGGCGGTCGCGGGGGTCCCGGTAAGCCTACTTGGGGCCGCGGCGTATCTGGCGGTCCTGCTTGGCCTGGGTCTGAGGCTGGGCTCAAGGGGCCCCCATCGCCTCGGCGACTTCCTTCTTCTGGCCGCCGCACCTGCGATGCTCATCGCAGCAGGCTGGTTCACATACATCCAAATCGTCGAGATAGAAGAAATCTGCCCGTACTGCATGCTGGACCACGCCATCGGTACCGTGCTGGGCATCTTGCTCCCCGTCATCGTATTTGGCAGAACGCTACTGAAACCCGCCCTGCCGCTTGCTATCGGTGCCGTTGGTTGTATCGGGCTGATTGCTTTGCAGCACGCCACCCTTGCCGAAGACACGCAGAGCACGGCCAACCCGTTCGTTGATCGCGACGGCGACGAAGTCATCAATGGCAAGCGGCACATCAGCATGTTCAGCGGCGCGTTGCATGTCATTCTTGAAGAGACACCACACCTCGGTGATGCCCGCGCAAAACAAGTCGTCGGCATCGTGTTTGACTACGCTTGCCCGCACTGTCGAGCAACGCATCAATTGATCAAGAAAGCGATGGAGGAGGATCCGTCCGCGTTCGCTGTTGTTCCACTGCCTGTCTCTCTCGATGAGGAACATAACCCGCACCTGAACTCGGACGACAAACGCTTTGATGAAAGTTATGGGTTGGCCTTGCTCGCGCAGGCGGTCTCGACAGCAGATATGGCCAAGTGGCGGTCATTCGATCAGTGGCTCTTCTCCGGGGAGGCCGATGACTTCCCCCGGCCCTATGAGGAAGCGCGCGTCAAGGCAGCACAACTCATCGGCGAAGCAACGCTCGATGACTTGATGAACAACGCCAATCTCATCCTGCATCGAGAGACCATCGACCGCAATATCGCACTCTTGAGCCTCATCCCCGAAGACCGCCGATACATCCCGATCGTCACTAGTCCTGGCGCGCCACGCCACCTGACAGAGCGATTCTATGAAATAGATGTGCTATTGAACCTACTCGAAGAAGCCGACGCAGGCCTCAAATCAGCAGAGGATGCAGGGCAAGAAACGACAAACTAATTCTGCTCACCGCACGCCAACCAACCCCTGGCCCGCGACGATTTGAATGTCGTGCATGGTTTGTTCGCAGATGGATCCGGAGTGTTTATCCGCGATACGAACCTTCAATCGGTAGCCCCCTGCTGGCAGGCGTTGGGGCAAGTCGACCCGCTTCACGACAAAGAAATCCCGTCGCTTGTTGCGCGAAACATCAACCATCGACTCAGGACCCGATCGCCAAACGACAGCCTGACCTGCCGCGTCAAAGAGCTCGATGGTTTGCTCGAGGCGGACTTCGTATTCACCGTCTTCGCGCGGCACGTGCTTGAAGTTTTCAATCTCGGCATAGACCAGCACAGGGTTCTCCCTACCGGCGAGAAAGCGTTTTACGACAAACGGCTCATAGACGCCGTACCCTCCGACTTGCCGGCAGATTTCAATCTTCTCAAGCGAGATTCCGATCTGCCCGCCGCTCTTTGCGGGGGTGTCTTGAAAAACCCCGCTACAACAGGGCAAGAAAAAGAGCGCAAAGGCAAAGAACGCGATCCTCGTAGTCAGTTGATTGTGCCAGTGCATGAGATCACCTAGATAACTGAGATGACAGTTTTACCGTACGCCTAACAACCCCTGGTCCGCGACGATTTGAATGTCGTGCATGGTTTGTTCGCAGATGGATCCGGAGTGTTTATCCGCGATACGAACCTTCAATCGGTAGCCCCCTGCTGGCAGGCGTTGGGGCAAGTCGACCCGCTTCACGACAAAGAAATCCCGTCGCTTGTTGCGCGAAACATCAACCATCGACTCAGGACCCGATCGCCAAACGACAGCCTGACCTGCCGCGTCAAAGAGCTCGATGGTTTGCTCGAGGCGGACCTCATATTCACCGTCTTCGCGTGGCACATGCTTGAAGTTCTCAATTTCGGCATAGACCACCACAGGGTTCTCCCTGCCGGCAAGAAAGCGTGTCGTCGCGAAAGGCTCGAACACACCATAGCCACTCACCTCGCGGCAGAGCTTCAGCGTTTCAATCGTCAGCGGCTGAGCCCCAAAGACCTCATCAATCTTGCGGATCATCTCTTGCCGAGTCAGCTTCGCATCATGATCGCCCGCCAGTTCATCGAATATCACGGCGAGCATCTGGTGATAACGTGCAACCTGTTCGCGAGACTTTGGATCCAAGGCGTCAAGCAGCAGCGGATCCATCTGCTTGTGGTCGGAAGCGACGCTTAACCCCGCGGCCATCAACGCCTTGACTCGGCCCGAGTGCTTGCCGCTGGCGATCTTCTTGATCAGCGCATCGAGTAATTGCTCGCGCGATAGCTGACTTGGGTCGATGGGAGCAACGCGAGGCTGCGTATCGGGTTTTTGACCCTGATTGGCCTGAGCCCTGGGGACGAATTGGTTTGCGGCGGGGGCAGGCACAGGTCTTTGCTTAACCTTCTCTGCCTCGAGTTGGGCCTTGCGGAGTTTGATCTCCTCCATGTACCGATCGCTGCGTTCCTTCTTGAGCTCATTCTTGAGCTCATGTTTTTCGAGTTCCAGCACCTGAAGTCGGCTAAGTATTTCCTGCATCTGGGCGGCGGTCGGGGCGTCATCACGTGCCTGACGCGGTTCCGGCTGCCTCGGAGGGGCATACAGTGGCTGGTTATCCACTTTCGTCGCCGACTCACAGCCAAGCACTGCGAGCATCGACAAGAGGCAGCTAGACGAAACGATTCGGGTATAAGACGAGAGTCGCATGATGCCTCCTGCATCTGCCGCGTTGGGAGCGGCCGTTCATCCATGAACAGGTTCAGCCCGGCTAGGCACTGCGCATATCTTGCGCGTCACTCTATTTATCGGCCAATGTGACGCAAAGCGCTTCAAGATTCCGCCGGGCATCACCAAGACCGGACTTCGTGCGTGCGTCAGTACGCAAGGATGTCTGTAGCAGCTGGGTCGCCGTCGCCCCATCGAGCTTGCGAACAACGTCCATAAACGGGCGGACCTGGGCTCCCCATAGCCGCATCGCCTTGCCGATTGCCTGCTCGCTTTCGCCGGCCGCCTTCATCGCCCACGCCACCGACAGCTTTCGGCAAAGATCCATCGCCGCCCACATCACTGGCACCGGGTCGTGCCCCGCCAGATCGATCAGTTCGCGGACCATCTCCAATGGAGCCTTGGCCGAATGACGAGCCATGCCCATGAGCAGCGGCTCCTGCATCACCCACGCCTTTGCGTCGCTGGACTGCCCCACCGCGGCATCGACAAGCTTCGTGTCGATCACGCCGTCTGTGGCCATCACGGCGAGCTTGCCGAGTTCGGCCTCGAGCAGCATCAGGTGCGGACCAACACGATCGACCAGAGCCGAGGCCGCGTTCTGTTTCAACTCGCTGTCGTGGTGCGACTTAGCCCGCTCAACCAGCCAATGTGCCGCCTCTGCAGGCTTGGGCGGCTCGCACTTGATCACCGCACCGACCTTCGCGATCAGCTTGTCGAGGTTGCCCTTGTGCCAGGCCGGGGTTCTTAAAACAAGCGTGGCATGATCCACGACCGACTCGGCATAGCGCTCAAGTGCCGCACGATGGGCCTTCACAAACGGCTCGGCGTCATCGACGATCACGAGCTTATAGGTAGACATCAGCGAGTAGCCACGAAGCTCATCAAACACGTCCGACAGTGTCGCGGTCTTGCCATCGAAGCGGAAGACTTCAAACTCACCATGGGATTTCGCAATCGCAGCCTTGAGCGCGTCCATCTTCTCCTGCATGACCATCTGCTCGGGTCCGAACAGCACAAGGATGCGCGTGTCAGCAGAGACATTCTCAGCTTTTCGGGTTGTGGTTTTCTTTTTGGGCATCGTTTTGAACCGCCAAGACGCTAAGTTCGCCAAGGAAGGCAGTGCTAGTTTTCCATCATAGCCCCTGCATCAATCTGGATTGAGCATGGAGTCGCATCAATTAAATAATGATGATTTGGCAGTTTTCTTATCCCAACAATGTTTGCCAAGGATGGATTGTTTGGCCTAGCACTTAGCTTTGTCAATTCCGAATCGATCATTTCTCGATTGCGCACGTCAAGAAATCTCATCAACACTGGGCCTTCATAGCCAGAGTTCCAACTCCCGTCTAGCAAAACATCTAAAAGCAACTCGCTTGATTCGTTCCAACGAAAACCAATGATGTCTGCGTCGTGATACTCATGTTGAGTCTTAATTCTTTTCAAGGGTGCCTTCCTTGGCGCCTTGGCGGTTCAAACCAACCCTACATCAACTTATCAATCATCAGCGTCGCAAGCATCAGCACGGTGAAGAAGCCGACCAGATCGACGACCGTCGTCACGATCGGGCCCGACGCCATCGCCGGGTCGATACCTGTTTTCTTCAGCAGCACCGGGACCGTCCCGCCGATTGTTTTACTGACCGTGACCACAAAAGGGATCGCCGCGCCGAGGACCAGCGCCAGGTGGACATTTCCCTGCCAGGCGAACACGATGACAAACATCACCGCGCCCAGGACCAGGCCGATCAGTAATGCGACGATCAACTCTTTCACCAGAACCCGAACAAAGTCACTCGAATCGATCAGGCCCAACGACAGTTCACGGATGCTGACCGCCACCGCCTGATTGCCGCCGCTGCCGCAGATGCCCGCGACGACCGGCAGGAACGCCGCGAGGATGGGCAGCTTTTTGACCGTATCCTCAAACAGCGCGATCACCGTGGCTGAGGCGAGCAGCAGGAGCATAATGGGCAAAAGGAACGTCAGCCGACGCGCAGCTCGCGAGCCAATGGTCATCGAGCGCAACTCCTCGCCGCCGATGATGCCGCCGAACTTGAGGAACTGCTCGGACTCGCGGTCGCCTATGGCTTCCTGAATCGACGCGCGCTGGACGACACCGGCCAGCGTGCCCGCATCGTCCAGCACCGGCACGGCTGAGTAATCCACGCGGTCAAACAGGTCATGAAGATCATCAAGTGAGGTATGGACGCCGACGGTCATCGGCTCACGAACCTGCTGCGCCTCGATAGTACGCGAGCCAGGCGCGATGACCAGCGAGCGCATCGGCACGACGCCGGTTAATTTTCCCTCGTTATCAACAACATAGACATAGCGAACCTCAAACTCGCCGAACTCTTCGGCCCGTTCGTGCAGGTCGCGTGTCACTTCTGCAACCGTTTGGCCCTGGTTGTAGACCAGGTACTCCGTGATCATCAGGCCGCCGGCAACATCCTCGTCGTAGCCCATCCGCTCGCGGGCGTCCTCGGCTTCTTCCGGATCCATCTCCTTGAGGATCGCTTCGGCATCCTCCTCGTCCATCTCTGACAAGACGTCCGTCTGCTCGTCGGAGTCCATCTCATCGACCAGCGCCGCCGCCTCTTTCGGCTCAAGCTGTTCGATCACATCTGCCGCATACTCATCGACAAAGTGCTCCAGCAGGTCCGCGCCAAGGTCTGGGTCTGAAGCGGACAGCATCTGGAAGAGCTGCGTCCGGCTGTCATCCACCAGGTGCGACAACGTGTACGCCGTGTCCTCCGGCGGGAGCAGACGCATAAACGACGCGATCGCATCAGTGTCGCCCGCCTGGATCAGCGCTTCGAGTTCGCCCGTCGCGTCGATGCTCTCGTTGGATGCCTCGGTCACCATGGACACAAGTTTAACTATTGCAACCAGAAGATGGTTCAAGACATGTTTAAGCGCTACGCCGAGTTGTCGAGCGTGCCCTGCAGGCGTGACAACGCGTCCGTGTCCGTCTGCTCGTAGTGCAGCGGCGTCAGCGTGATGTACTTCGCGTAAAGCGTGTCGACATCTGTGCCCTGACCACGATCGGTAAAGGCCATCGAATCGTGTGGCTGGTAGATCGTCGTGCCACCGGCCCCTTCGGCCTTTGTAAAACGATCATGCATCGGCGAGGTGTTCAGCGGCACCGCTTTTATGCCCACCGGCTCGCTGCCTTCATCGAGAATGGGGACGTTGACATTGATCAGCACGCCCTCATCAATACCTGTCTGCAAAATCAAATCGACCGCTCGGCGTGCATGGCCGGCCGCCCGGACATAGTGGTCCTGAGTCTTGTCGCCAAGGTGCAGGCTGAGCGCGATCGCGGGAACCCCCTGAAACGCCGCCTCGCGTGCCGCGCCGACGGTGCCAGAGTAGTGGACGTTGATGCCGACATTCGCACCGTGATTGATCCCGCTGATGACCAGATCGACCGGCCCGACGAGTTCGGCTAGCGCGAGCTTGACGCAGTCCGCAGGCCGACCATCGACCGCAAAGCCATTGAACTTGTCACTCGTGTAAGGCGTGACCTCGATCGACCGATGCAGCGTGATCGCGTGACTCGTCGCGGATTGCACGCGGGCCGGGGCGACCACGTGGACCTCACCAAGATCCCTGATCGCGTCATAGGTGGCGTGCAGACCCGAGGCTTCGATGCCGTCGTCGTTGGTGAGGAGGATCTTCATTGGCGATGGAAGCTTACCTGTAAAAAAGCCGGCCCGCATAAGTGGACCGGCTTTCGTTTGTTCAGATTGAGAGAAGGCTTACTCGCCGTCTTTCTTTTCTTCTTCAGCGTCGGCCTCAGGGGCTTCTTCAGTCGCCTCTTCAGCGGGTGCTTCCACTTCGGCCGATGCTTCGGCTTCAGGTGCTGCTTCTTCCGTCACTTCTTCTTCGGGTTCAGCAACAGCGGTTGCTGCCTCTTCGGTTGCGCCACCCTTGGCGAGTTTCGCGGCAAACTCCATACGCTTGTTGCTCTTGGCGCGGCGGGTGCGGCTGCCGGCAACCTGCGGGGCGTCGTCGTCTTCGCTGCCAACAAGCTGGATCACGCACAGGTCGGTGCCGTCACCCAAGCGGTTCTGGCCCAGACGGATGATGCGGGTGTAGCCGCCGTTGCGATCTTCGTAACGCGGGCCGATCTCTTCGAAGAGGTGCTTGACGATCTTCGGGGCCTTCTTGAGTTCACCGAAGCGGTTACGCTCGATGCCTTCGCCCTCTTCGTCAACCATCATGTTCTTGTCGCCACCCAGTGCGGAGATCGCACGGCGGCGGTTATGCAGGTCACCCTTCTTCGCCAGGGTGATCAGCTTTTCAACGAACGGACGCAGGGCCTTGGCCTTGGGCACGGTCGTGGTGATCTGGCCGTGGGTGAACAGTGCGACAGCCATATTGCGGAACATAGCTTTGCGGTGGTTTGTTTTGCGGCCAAGCTTTCGGCCGTACACGCGGTGTCTCATCGTGGTGCTCCTTTGGGTCGGGCTGTGCGGGGTGAGACATCCCGCCAGCGATCCACTCCCGACAAGCTTGTCGGGGCATAGGGCCTAACACGGGCCCGGGGCTTCGATGGCCCCATAAAAACGACGCGCCGGCGTAAACCAGCGCGACGCGAATGATTATTCAGCAGCGGTCTCTTCTTGGACCTCTTCTTCTTCGGGCGCGATGTAAGCGTCCATCAGTTCTTCCAGCTCTTCGGGCTCGGCCTCTTCAGGAATATCCATTCCAAGCTCAAGGCCCATGTCGGAAAGCTTACGCTTCACTTCACGCATCGAGGTGCGGCCGAAGGCACGAACCTTCAAAAGCTCAGCCTCGGTCATCGTGACCAGTTCGGCAACGGTCAGAATCTTTGCCGCGTCCAGGCAGTTCGCTGCACGGACGGACAGGTCCAGATCCGTCACGGGCATCTGCAGTTTGCGGATCAGGTCTTCGTCGATCTTCGCAGCAGCTGCTGCGGACTCGCTGGCCAGTTCCTTGCCCAGTTCGAAGTACTGAACGAACGGGTTGAGGTGCTTACGGAGGATCTTGGCCGCTTCGACCAGCGCCATCTCGGGGGTCACGGTACCGTTGGTCCAGACCTCGAGGATCAGCTTGTCATAGTTGGTCTTCTGACCAACACGGGTGTCTTCCACCTTGTAGCGGACACGGGTAACGGGCGAGTAGATCGCGTCGACGGGGATCAGCCCGACTTCGATCTCTTCTGCGGGGTCCGAGTACTGCTCAGACGCGGGGACATAGCCACGGCCCTTCTCGACGACGAACTCCATATCGAAGTCGATCTGCTGGGTCAGCGTCGCAAGGAGGCTGCCAGGGTTGTGGATGGTGACAGAGGTGTCTGCCTCGATGAGGTCACAGGTCACTTCACCGGGACCCTCGGCCTGCAGACGCATGGTCTGCATGGCGTCTTCGTCGCCCTCGAGCGAGACGATCATGTTCTTGACGTTGAGGATGAGGTCGGTGACATCTTCCATGACACCTTCGAGCGAGCTGAATTCGTGCTCGGCACCCTTGATCTTGACGCCGGTGATCGCGGCGCCCTGCAGGGAGGACAGCAGGATGCGGCGAAGCGAGTTACCAACGGTCGTGCCGAAGCCACGCTCGAAGGGCTCGATGGTGAACTTTCCGTATGTATCGGAAAGCGTCTCTTCATCGGGGATCACACGGTGGGGAAGTTCCAGTCCACGCCAGCGAATACGCATGGGGTGCTCCAATCAGATCGCAGCGGTTGCAAAAAGGGGAGGCAACGCCTCGGGGGTCACGCTCTCAAACCGTCTGCTGCGTAGACGGCCGTCGGCTTCTGTCCCCAAGGTAAAAAAGGTGGGTTTCT
>JBMZAP010000151.1:0-8518 GCA_049611445.1 Phycisphaeraceae bacterium
CCGGGTATGTAAGCTCTCTGCGATTCGACCCCCGGGCGTTGCCCGGCGGCTACAAGATACGTGTTGTCAACTTGATCAACGGTTGGGGAACATCATGTATCGCCCGGCATCGGAGCTCACCAGGGTCCAGGCGTCATCGTTGAGCAGCGTCGTGCTTGGGGTAACCACGCGGGTCTCAGCCGAGCCGTCGTCGTATGCCCAGTTGGTGTGGGCCGCGCCGCCCACCGCCTGTACGCGGAAGCCGGGGTTGTTGACCTGTTGCACGAGCGTGCCGGGCTTGGGCTGATGGTTCGTGGTGATGGCGGAGAACGGGGACTTAGGATTGAAGCGTCCACCCTGGCCGGGGTAGTAGCAAGGGACCCAGGCGTTGTCATCGGCAGCAACATCGGAGATCAGCAGGCCGCTTTCGTAGCGCCTGCCATCGGAGAGCTCGATGATGTATCGCTCGCCGATCTTGCGTCGGTCGCCGGGGTTGTAGGTGTGGCCGGCGTTGTTGTACTGCCGCAGGCCGCCGTGGAACGAGTAGGTGGTCCAGCGGAAGTCGTTGCCCCCACCGTTGTAGTGGCTCTTGCCGTGCTCAAGACAGCCAGCGTATGCGCCCGTGCCATGCGCGCCGTCGTACTGCGGACAGACCCAGACGGGAACGGCGGTGTCCATGTACTCACCCAGGACGTCGTCCAGGTGCTTGTCAACATTACGATCGATCCACATCCGCGCGGCCCAGCGTGCCCACATCGGCTCAGCGCGGAGGTTGTCGATCCCGCGATCCGGGTAAAGGTCCTTGTTGTCGGTGGTGTACGCGTTGGCCGCGATGGCCCATTGGCGCTGGCGGTTCAGGCAGAGGAAGTTGGCTGACTCGTATCGCACGCTGCTCAGCACCGGGAGCAGGATGGCGATCAACAGCGCGATGATCGAGATCACCACCAGCAACTCGATGAGTGTGAATCCTTCTTTACGCATGTCGCGATTCCTTCAAGCCCCTGTGAGGGCGTCACATATCGAACAAGCCATTAAGGGCGGTGACAAGATCGACGCAAGCCACGTCGCCATCTTACCAGCGATATTGTCAAATAGACTTCTTAAATCAATTTCCTTTTACATATTAATCACTACAGTTTGTGCCCTATGCTGAATGCAGACGGCTCCAAAGTTGCCTGTGATGCAGTTGTGACCCCAGAAGGAACAACGCACCACCAGTTCGTAGCTGATTCGAGTCAAATTTCATCTTTCTGTTGCATCACGCGACAATAATGACAGCCGTCGGCATAGTTCCTATAGACGGCTTCGTCTTCCTTTTGAAGTGACTTTCCAAAGGGTCGTCTACCTTCTGAAGCATGAGCAGCGAACCGACCCACAACCCGCAAGAGACCGACTACGGACGATTTGCGCAGGCATGGTCCCAATCCCACGACCAAGTCCGCCTGTATGTCGAGTCGGTGATCTGGAACCGGCATGACGCGGAGGATGTGACTCAGGAGGTCGCTTACAAAGCCGGGCGAGGCTTCGCGACATACGACACTGAGCTGCCGTTCATCGCCTGGGTCATGGGGATCGCGCGTAACGAGGTCAAGATGCACCTGCGGACAAAGTCGCGGGATCGCCACGCGTTCGGCGAAGAGTTGCTGGATATGCTTGCCGACAGCACGATCGCCGCTCAAAGCGAACTCAGCCCACGCGCCTCGGCACTGCGCGAATGCTTGAAGCAGCTGCCCGAGCCCGCCAAGGCGTTGATGCGGATGCGCTACGCCGACCAACAAAAAGCCCCCAAACTCGCCGAGCACCTGGGCATGACCATCAACGCGGTGCACCAGCGCCTTAAGCGCGTCCGCGAAGCGCTGGGCAAGTGCATCAGCAAACGCCTTGCAAAGGAGGGCATCCATGGATGACTTCCGCGTCATCGTTGAACGCCACTTGGCAGGCGAATTGAATGAGGCCGATCATCAAACGCTGGCGCAATGGCTTGAAGCCGACGAGTCCAACCGACGGTTGTTTCTGGCCGAGGTGGATTTCTATCGCACAGTACGCGACGTGCTGGATCAGGAAGAGCGCAACCTGGCCACGCTGGCCGAAGCGAGCAGAACGGATGAACTACCGCCGATCCATATCGATGCGAACGCGTTGACTAAGGAAAAGTATGTGTCGGCCTTGTCCTATGTGATCAGGCATACGTTTACTCCAAAGCGTCTGGTCGCATTCTCCACCGCCGCCGCTTTGATGCTGGGCATGGTGATTTTGATCGTGATGCTCAGCGGCCCAAGTGCAAACCAACCCTTCGCAGGGATACCCGATCAAAACGGGTTGAATGCTGAGCCGCTTTCGGCTGAACGTGTGGTTGCCACGCTGACAGCGGAATATGGTGCGCGATGGGACTTAAAGCCGGGGGAAAGCCTTCGCCCGGGGAATACTCTGGTCTCCGGCCAGCGGCTAACACTGACCCAAGGCATTGCCGAAATCACAACGAAGCGCGGCGCGATCGCCATCCTCGAAGCCCCCGCCTCGATCGAGCTATTGGACAACGACAATGCGATACGTCTGCACCGCGGCAAACTTGTCGGCTTGTGCCACAGCCCTGCGTCCAAGGGGTTTGTCCTGAAGACCGACCATGCCGACATCACCGACCTTGGGACCGAGTTCGGCGTCCACGCAAGACCAAACGCCGTGACTACCACGGTCTTCACCGGCAAAGTCAATCTCTCTGCGCCCGGTGGACAACCTCAGCCGCTCGTTGCAAACCAGACCGCGCGCATCAATGTCGACGGCAACAACCGTGAAGTCGTTGTTGAATCCAAACTCGCTCAAGGCTTTGAACGCCTGCTCCGCCCGACGGTCGTCATCGACGCTCGCATCAACCTTGCGGGCTTTGATGTTCGCGTTGTGCCGCGCGGTGTTTATGAAGATGCTCAGCTTTTCACAGACCGTATCCACGAGATCAATGGCATCGATGAGAACGGGATCCCCGACGTTTTGCGCGGCGGCGATCTGATCATGATGCCAGGCGATGCGCGGCCTAACATCACGCCGGGCACACAAGGCCTTGAACTGCAACTCGACTTGGCCAAGCCCGCAGACATCTACCTGCTCATGCCAGACTCGAGGCAACCACCTGCCTGGCTGAAAGATGAATACGAAAAGACGAGCCTGCGCGTCGGTCACGACCGCGGCGAAGGCTCTGCCAATGAAACCCCGGCCATTGGGCCCGGCAACAGCATCGATAACAAATTCATCGTCTGGAAGCGATCCGCTCCAGCTGGCACCATCACCGCATGCTATGGCATCAACTTCACGATGTACAGCCTTATCGTCGTACCGAAGGAGGAAGGAGGCGGAGCAACATCTCAATGATAAAAGTCGCTCGGCTCAAACTCCGGACGACTCCGCTACGTGCGTAACTCTTCGATTTACTCAACTCTACGGAGGATCATCATGGTCTTAGGAAAAGCATTTCAAGTTTCAACAGCCCTCACTGCCGCAGTGATGGCCGGTATGTCTGCGGATGCGGCCTTTGTCGCCTATCACGACTTCGGCGAAATCGACAATCCACTGGCAGGCAACCTCTCAACGCATACCGTTGGAAGTGCCGGCACGACGTCGGGCAATACGAATGGTGCGGCGGTTGAACTTGTTCAATTCTCAGATGGTGCGGGTACAAATGCGTTCGTCACGGTTTCAGGAAGTAACGGAACCGACTTGCGAAACACCAACGTCATCGACCCACCGACCGGTGGATCCCCCGCCGACGGGCTCTTCAATGGTGTTGGCCTTGGATTCGATGCCGGGCTTCTATATGAAGGTGGCAATAATGGCGCCGGCGGCATGACCATCACACTCACCGGGCTGGACCCGAACATGCTTTATGACCTTGCGTTTGTCGGTGGCCGAAATACCTCTTCAGACAGCCCCGACCGATTTACATTGGGTGGCGTCGATGGCACGCCTACGAATATCAGTTCGTCAGGCATTATCAACGCCTTCGTGACCGAACAGGAAACCCGTGACAACCCCGTACCGAGCGGCGTCATCCGCTGGCAGGACATCAATCCCGGAGCAGATGGCACGATCACGGTGGATGTCGAACCTGAGCTGGTCGCAAATGCCAATGTGGCCTACATCTCTGCCCTGCGCCTCGAAGAAGTCGTCCCAGAGCCATCGTCCCTGGCACTGATCGCTCTGAGTGGACTCTTCATCGCACGCAGAAGGCGTAGCGATTAAACATATTTCTCCTTCAAACGGCGTCGCTCTCCGAAAGGAGTGCGACACCTTTACGTGTATCATTTACTTGCCCTGTTCAGGGAGACAAGCCTTTGCGTCGTGCGTTTACCCTTATCGAATTGCTGGTCGTGATCTCCATCATTGCGCTGTTGATCGCGATATTGCTTCCCGCACTGGGTGCCGCACGTGAAGGGGCCAAGGTGACCCAGTGCGCAGTCAACCTCAAACAGATCGGCGTCGGCCACTACACCTACGCGACCGAGCACAACGGCCTTGTCCCGATCGGCTACGTCGATAACAACATGGGATCGAATTACCACATGATCATGAATTGGGCCACACCGACCCGCTACATGCTCATGGGAGAATTATTTAACCTCGACATTATCACTGACGGCCGGGGCTTTTATTGCCCGACACAGACCCAGCCCTTCTGGCAATATGACAAGCCGGAGAACCGATGGAACGAGCCTTACCGGTGGAACGGCCAGCAGAAACAGACACGCTCGGGCTACAGCTCGCGTCCGCTCTATGAAGGCGAACAGTGGCACTGGGGGCCACGCAACAACGCCAAAGCGCCGGACAATTTGCCGAAGATGGAAGATCTGGACCATATCGTCGTCGCCTCCGATGTGACTTCCAATCGTGCGTCTTACGAAGGCGCGCACAAGGGTGGTGAAGGCATCAACACCGCCCGAATCGACGGGTCCGTCTCCTGGACACGACGCCTTGTCTTTGAAGACTTCCTCACCTCCAACCTTTCTTCCGTTTTTGCTGACCAGCTGTGGACCGCGCTCGACGACGGAGAATAGGCGTATGGATCAATCGGATGATGCGTCCATCCAGAAGACATGATGCAAACCAGACCTCTATTGATTCTGCTTCTACTGCTGGCCTACCTGCCTGCAGCAACAAGCCGTGCAAACCCGTCATCCACGAAGCCCAATATTGTCGTGATTGTTGCGGACGATCTGGGTTGGGCGGATGTCGGATACCACGGCGCCCCGTTTCCAACACCACATCTCGATGCGCTGTGCAAGCAAGGCGTCCAGTTAGATCAGCACTACGTCTGGCCAACATGCACACCCACACGCGTCGCGCTGTTAACCGGCCGATACCCTTCACGATTCGGTAACTACAAACCGAGCAACGACCGCGTACTGCCTTGGGACACGGTGACACTGGCCCGTACACTCGGAGAGGCTGGCTACGCGACGATGATCTCGGGCAAATGGCATCTGGGCTCAAGCCCCGAGTTTGGGCCGAGGAAGTTTGGCTTCGATCGTTCGTACGGAAGCTTGGCCGGGGGCTGCACCCCCTACTCCCACCTCTATAAGGGCGGCAAGAAGGTCTGGCACCGCAATGATGCCCTGATCGAAGAAGAGGGGCACGTCACCGACCTGATCGCAGAAGAGGCGATCGATTTCATTCAAGAGGCAAACGAAAAGCCCTTCTTTCTGTACCTGCCATTCACCGCCCCGCACGACCCGTTCGACGAACCCTCGCAGTACACCGACATCGTCACGCACATCGATGCAGGTCGCCGCCAGTACACGGCCTCGGTCGTGCATATGGACGCAGCGATCGGTCGAGTGATCGACGCGCTCAAAGAAAGCGGACACGCCGAGAACACACTGATCGTTTTCTTCTCTGACAACGGAGGAACGCGTGGCGAAGGTGGCGGCAACTACCCCAAGCCGGTCGCGATGAGTAAGGTGCAGGGGTCAAACCTCCCACTTCGCGGCTGGAAGCGTGATCTGTATGAGGGCGGGATCCGTGTGGTGGCGTTCGCGGTCTGGCCAGGTCAGATCAAGCCCGGCACAACGATGGCCCACCCGATCAGCGTAGTGGACTGGATGCCGACGCTGATGCACATCGCAGGACAAAAGCCGGCAAAACAACTGAAACTCGATGGCATCAATATTCTTCCGCTACTGACCGGTGAAGAGAATCAGCCTGACAAGCGACCTCTCTACGGTGTCAGCCATACAAAATCGTCCTACGCCCGCTACGGCGACTGGAAGTTGATCGTTGGGGCAAACGGGAGCAACCCCCAACTCTTTGAACTGTCCAGCGACCCATACGAGAAGAACAATCTCGCGAAAGAGAAACCGAATATTGTGGAGCAACTGCGCGAATTGATTAGGTCTGAGGCGGAGAAGGATCATGACGCGCTGCCAGGAAAATAAGACCGGAGATATCCGACTGAAATCCTGCTACGTTCATCGCGTCTGGTTAACTGACCAATGAATAAGAGGAATAACATGAAACACCTGCTCAGCGCACTGCTCATGACCCTGCTCTTTGTCTGCCCTGTATTCGCGGAGGATAAGGGTAAACACCTGTTTATTCTCTCGGGCCAGTCGAATATGGCCGGGCTTGACCCGAACCTCTCGTTCACGCCGACGGTGCAGGAAGCCCTGGGCAAGGAGAATGTCATCGTCGTCAAGAGTGCTCAAGGCGGCCAGCCGATTCGGCGATGGTACAAGCAGTGGAAACCCGCCAGCGGCGAGGAACCAAAAGACAAGAGCAAGATCGGCGACTTGTACGATCGGCTGATGCAGAAAGTTGCCGAAGCAACCGAAGGACAAAAAATCGCAACGGTCACCTTCGTCTGGATGCAGGGCGAACGCGACGCCAAGGAAAAACATGGCGAGGTCTACGCCCAATCAATGCGTGGCCTGATCGACCAGACCGCTACAGACCTCAAGCGCGAGAAGATCAACTTTGTCATCGGCCGACTCAGCGACTTCGATAACGAGAACAAGCGGTATCCACACTGGACAATCGTCCGCGACGCTCAGGTCAAGGTCGCAGAGGATGACGAGCGCGGTGCATGGGTCGACACCGACGACCTGAACGACGGGAAGAACAGGCAAGGCAAGGACATCAAGAACGACCTGCACTACTCGGTCGACGGATATGTAAAACTGGGCAAACGTTTTGCGGAGAAAGCGCTGGGCCTGCTTCAGAAATAACCACTTGGTGTAGTGCCAGCCTTAACTACTAAGGGTGGTTTTTACTTAATTATGCAAGTAGTCCATTGATGTAACGCGAAGGGTGCGCATACTACTGGGTAACACAACTTTCTTACTGATTGTTGGTAGTTTTCAACTGATCCACTCGGATCGAAATGGTTACCTGGAGGACATCGATGGCCCGCTTCAATACACGCTCTCTCATCTCCGCCGTACTGGTTGTTGCCGCTGCTCAAGCAAACGCATGGACGCTCGATGTCCAAAGTGTGACCGCATCGAGTGAGATCGGCGGAACATTTGACCGTCAGGACGACTACCTGATCGATGGCAGTGGCCTCAATGCTTTGGGCGAACACACCAGTGCGGTCGAAACCAACATGTGGCTTTCCGCTGCTAACGGCTTCGGCGGAATTGACGCCGACCCGAAAGTGGTCTTTGATCTCGGGGCGATCTATACGCTCGACGCACTGCGCGTTTGGAACTACAACGAAAACCCGCCGAATCTCACTAACCGCGGCGTCAAGAATGTCACCGTGAACTATGGCACGACTGCGGCGCTCGGATCGACCGTCGCCGGCATCACCCAGTTCGCACAGGCCAGCGGTGCCAACACCTACACCGGCGAACTCTTCGACCTCTCCAGCGCGCCGATCCAGGCCCGCTACATCGAGTTCGACATCGCCAGCGGCATCAACAACGGTAACTGGGGCGATGGCAGCACGTTTTACGGACTATCTGAGGTCCAGTTCAACGCCACACTAAGCAACACGATCACCGGGGTCACGGTCGAGGACTTCACCTCGCAACTCAACGGCTTCGGAGGGCGGCTCGCGGTTGATACCATCAATAGCTCAGGCTTCAACGACGCCACGGGCGAGCACAACAACAACGCAGCCGACATGTGGCTCTCCGACGGCGACGGCGTCAACGAAACCAACGAGGGCGAGAACGGCCTGCCCACGTCGATCACGTTTGACCTTGAGAACAACTACAACCTCGACGCGATTGGCGTGTGGAACTACAACGAGGTCAACCTCACCAACCGTGGCGCACGCGAGGTCGCGATCAGCGTGGCATCGGGCGAAGGCGGGGTTTTTAATCCGCTCGGTCTGTTCGAGCTTGAAGAGGCCACTGGAGCAAACAACTACGAAGGCCAGCTCATCTCGCTGGAGGATTTTGTACTTGCAGACGATGTCCGCCGCATCCGCTTCGACATCAACTCGAACTGGGGTGATGCGAACCAATACGTCGGCCTGTCTGAGATCCGCTTCTCAGGCACCGTGATCCCTGAGCCATCATCACTCGCATTGCTTGGGCTCGGCGGCCTCGCG
>JBMZAP010000152.1:0-8499 GCA_049611445.1 Phycisphaeraceae bacterium
GAAGCCCCGTGAGGATGGACGCGCGGGAAGGGCCGCAGATCGAGTTGCCGCAGAAGGAATTGAGGAAGATCGCGCCCTCATTGGCAATGCGGTCAATGTTGGGGGTCTGGTTGATTTTGCTGCCGTAGGCACTGATCGACTGGCTGGCATGATCATCGGTGAAGATGAAGAGGATGTTGGGCCGGCTCTGCTTGGCGGCATCGACATCGACGGTGGTCGCAGGCTTGCTTGCGCACGCTGTGATGGCGAGCGTCAGAAAAAGAAGGGGTAGAAGATGGAGGAGTCGGGGTACCATGGTGTTCTCCGGCGTTCCGATAAGGCGGTTGCGTCGAGTTTGCGTGACAACGCTTGGGTCAGGGTCTAAGTCAGACGATAACAAGGGCATCATGCTACACCCTCTTCGATCGCTCGTTTGCCTGCTGCTGCTCCTGACGCTGGGTTTGGTCGGCTGTAAGTCATCATCCAGCGCAAATGCGCCGACCAATGTGCCTACGCCTCCCGCTCAGTCGGTGATCCGTGCCCAGCAACTGACCGATCAGGGCAAGCAGCTCAAGCAGGAAGGTTTCACCTCGCAGGCTCTGGACAAGCTCACCGAGGCGATCGAGGAGAACCCCAAGCTGACCGAGGCGCACCTTGCGATCGGCGATATCTTCCGCGAGCGGGGCGTCTACGAAAAAGCCGACACGGCATACCGCAAGGCTGTTGTCTCAGATCCCAATAATTTTGATGCCCGCTATCTGCTGGGCCTGACCAACCACCTGCGAGGTGACCTGGTCCGTGCGATCTCGTCATACAAACGGGCGCTCATGATTGATGGCAACAGTTTCAAGGCCAACCGCGATATGGCCGTGGCTGTGCTGCAGTCGGGTAAACCAGAGGAATCCATCAAGTTTGCGACGCGTGCGGTTGAGCTCGACAGCGAGTCACAGGCGGCATGGGCGAACCTTGCCGCGGCATATTCGTTGACAGGGCAATTCGAAAAAGCAGTTGAAGCTTATCGGCAGACACTCGAACTCGGTGATGCGGCGATCCCTGTACTACTGGGCCTTGCCGACGCACACATGAAGCTGGGCAATTTCCAGAGAGCGGAGAATGTCCTGCACGCGATCGAGCGTGAGGGCGGTGACCCGATCGCACGCGAGCGGATGGGCCTGGCCCTTTTCAAGCAGCGGAAGTTTGAGTCTGCCGTGGAGGCCTATCGGAAAGCACTCGCCGACCAGCCTGATGATGTAACCGTCATCAACGGTCTTGGGATCAGCCTGATGGCGATGTACCTCCGCGATGGTGAAGAGGATGACAAGCTTCGTGCCGAAGCCATTGGGTTGTGGCAGAAGTCGATGGCGATCCAACCCGGGCAGACCAAGCTGATCGATCTGATCGCGCGCTATACCAAGGAGTAGCGGGTGGCCCTTCAAAAACGCGTAGATTCTCGGACGTAGGTGGTCATCACCGATCCTGAATCATGCGCGACCCGGGCGTGGTCCGATGCCAAATATCTAAATACTTCGTTTTCTACACGATGCAAGGATGTCCAACGATGACACAGTCGGAAGCTCAAACCCTTGGCCAGAAGATTGATGCGGTCCTGGAGCCGCTTTACGCTGAAGCAGAACAGCACCGATCGGCGATCGCACAGGTGAAAGAACAGCAGGCGAAGCTGCAGGAGCAGATCGACGAAGCAGAGCAGGGGTTGAGCCAGATCGAGACGCGGATGGCTGAGGTCGTTCGTGCGATGGCACAGGAAGAGCCGGTGATCGCAGCAGTGCTGGGCGAGTCAGCCGCAACCACGTCGGCAGCAACGCCTTCGCCTGCCGACTCGATCGAGACGCCGACGACTGAAGAAGAAACAGTAGAAGATCAACCGGCTGATGAAGAAGTGGTGGCCGAGGCTGCCCAACCAGAGCCAACGGAAGCCGAGTCAGCGGTTGCCGAGACGGACGAGACGGCTGAAGCGGCGCAAGAGAATGCAAGTGCTCCGGCGGAAACCGAGGCGTGTGCGATTGAGCTGGACCCCGAGGCGGACGCTGCGGCGGTTGACGAGGCTGCTGCGTTGCTGGAGTCGCCTGCCGAGGAGGAACCGGCTCCCGAGCCTGCGGTTGATCTGAATGCTGCCGCCGAGCGTGCCGCCGCCGCCGCCAAGCAGCTGCGTGAGAAGGCCGGCACGAAGTAAGCGATCGCCAGTCTGTTTTACCAATAAAAACGGCAATTGCACCATTATTTTGAAGGTGATTGCTGTTCGCGTGGTGAAGTTGCCCCTCACATTGGTCCGATGCAATTCATCGCAAAGATGAGTTTTTTCGGTCAGTCCATTTTGCTCAACAACCCTACGCTCCCCGCAGCGTTCGTAACCCCTCGCGCCGCGCTGGTGGTTTACCGCCATGTGCTGGGCGAGCCGCGGTTCCTGCTGATCTCGACGCGTCGAGACCCAAGTCGTTTGACGCTTCCTGGTGGGAAAGTAGATAAGCACGAGACGCCCTTGGCGTCTGCGATCCGTGAGACGCTGGAGGAATCTGGCGTCCTGACCGATCAGCACCAGCCGCTGTGCCAGTACGAGCACGAAAAGACGAGTGGCAAGGTCTTTCCTACGCAGACTTTTCTGGCGCGGTACGCAGGCTATCAGGCAGGCCATGAGGCGCGTGAGCTGCATTGGCTGACGGTTGCCGAGTTGTGGGATGCAAGCCGAACCATTCGTCGTCCGGTGCGTGAGCAGATTGAGCGGGCGATCGATCTTCTCCCGTCTTACACTGCTGCGGCGTGATCGGTTTACCATACCGTCCATGGAAAAACGCCCCTTCGGTCAAACCAGCCTGTCCGTCTCTCCGCTCACACTTGGTGGGCTCTTTACTTCCGATCTTGGCGGCGGGGTGGATGCCACCGTCGAAACACTCACCCGCGCGTTCGATCTGGGGATCAACTTCATTGACACCGCGCCTGCTTATGCCAACTCGGAGGAGACGCTAGGCAAGGCGCTTAAACGCGTCACCAACGTCCCCGACGATCTTGTGATCTCAACCAAGTTTGGCGGGCGGCCCCAGCCTTTTGATCCGCAGGACAAGGCCGGCTTGACCTACTCCATTGAAGAAAGCCTGCGGCTGCTCGGCCGGGAAAGCGTTGAGATCCTGATCATTCACGAGCCTGATCGGCCCCAGCAGTACCCTTGGTGGACCGACCCGGCCAACGTCGAGGGGCCCGTCCTCGAAGTCATGGACACGTTAAAACAGCAGGGCAAGATCCAATACACCGGCCTGGGCGGTACAACTGTCAACGAGATGCACCACTTTGTGGCGTCAGGGAAATTCGATGTGTTGTTGTGTGCGTTCAACTACAGCCTGCTGTACCGGGAGGCTGCATTGGAGGTACTGCCCGAGGCGCAGGTGCAGGGCATGGGGGTCATGCTTGGCAGCGTGCTGCAGCAGGGCGGCCTGGCCAAGCGTTACGACGAAGAATTGAAGACCAAGCCTGTCTGGATGTCAGCGAAGCGGCACAAGCAGTTTCTCACGCTGTACCAGTTGCTCGACGAGACGGGGTTGTCGCTGCCCGAGTTGGCGATCCGATTTACAGCTGCGCATCCCGCGGTGAGCACAGTGCTACTGGGCACCTCAAAGGCCAGCCACCTTGACGCGGGAGTCCGCGATATAGAAAAGGGGCCGCTGCCTGATGATCTCGTTGATCGACTCAACGAGATCGCCGCGATGGTTCCGTACCGTCCGTTTGAGGAGCCGCAGGTCCTTCCGATCGGCAAACCCTACTTCGGTCCGGGGATGTCTAATCTTGGGGAAGGCATCCAGGTCGGCAAGTTGTAGTGGGCATGTATTGCACTGACCATTACGCTCGGCCGATGTTTGCAGGCAATACAAATCCTCGTTGAATTTCTCGCTTTCATGTCGCTCTCGCCGTAAAATCAGCAACGTCAAGACAAACATTCGTTTGTCTCCCTTTTCAGGACGAGATCCCATGTCTTCGGATCATCACACTTCGAGCCGCTTGGATTCCGCAGGCTTCACACTCATCGAATTACTTGTCGTGATCTCGATCATTGCGTTGCTGATCGCGATCCTGCTACCCGCGCTGGCCAAGGCGAGGCGATCGGCGACTGACATCACCTGCGGCAATCACCTGCATCAATTCGGTATCGCACACGCCACCTTTGGCACCGACAACAAGGGCGAATATCCCGAGGGTGTCGATCCCGGCAAGTGGGCCTTCGGGCATTTTGAAGACGATGGTGGGCCAGCCTCCGAGCAACGTGGTGAAGGCCAACTCGTCGGCATCGGTGAACTGCTGCAGAACGACCTGCTCGTCCTCGACGTCATGTACTGCCCATACCGCACGTTTTTTAATGAAAGCAGGCACTGGCGATTCAAGAACCCTGATGGTTCGATCAATCCTGGGAGTACCTACTTCGGCTACATGTCCTTGGCCAAGTACAAGCCAACAGAGTTCCCGCAGGCGGAAGAGGTTGTTGCTCAGGACATGGAGAGTGGGTCCGACAAGCTCTTGGCCGCGGATATCTCGGTTCGTCTTCCCGGTCAGTCTGATCCGTTTGTCTGGTATGCCCATCGGCTAGACAACCAGGGACTTGGTGGCTATTCGCTCTACAACGACGGCAGCACCACATATCGATTGGACAGTGAGTTGGAATACCAGTTCACCAAGGTCGGCCGTGAGTTCTACTGGTGAGCCCGCCTGCTAAGTCAAAATTTGGATCCCGTACTTCGGGGCGGCTGTCTTGAGTTGCTCGATATGCTCGGTCGTGATCGGGATGTCATCGGCCATCGATGCGACCGGCTTACCTACCTCGCGGAAGTAGTTGTCCATCCCGGCAGGGAGGGTCTGGATCAGCATCCTCGCATCGTTGGTCGAGTTGTTTTTGAACGCGTGGACCGTGCCGGGCTCGACGCGGACCGATGTGCCCGGGCCTGCGGTGACGTCTTCGCCTTCAACCGTAAACGTAATCTCGCCGGAAAGGATGTAGAAGAGTTCGACATCGCTCTGGGTGTGTGGCGGGGGGCCGCCGCCGGGCGGCACACGTGCTTCGATGAGTGCATAGGCCCCATTTGTCTCCTCGCTCGTTGCTAGAAGTGCATACACATCTCCTGCGACTGCGACTTTTTCTGCTTGTTCGGCTGTTCTGATCATGCAGGCATCATAGAGATCCACATGGATTGGCGTATACTGAAATCGCCTGTCTCGTCTCTTGAAGGAATGTCCCGATGTCTGCTCGCCGTGGATTTACGCTGATCGAACTGCTGGTCGTGATCTCAATCATTGCGCTGCTGATCGCGATTTTATTGCCTGCGCTTAAACAAGCCAGTGAATCTGCGGAGAAGGCCCAGTGTGCCGTGAATTGTCGCCAGGTCGTTGTGGGCATCCACGCGTACGCCACCGACCATAATGGCAAGACGCCACCGAGTAAGTACGACCTGGGTGAGGGGATCGGAGGTGTCTATGCGATCTATCGGCCGAGTTTTCCCAACCTTCCCGACGTCGGACGCTGGCGACGTATCGGGCCATTGGTTGATCAGGGGTACCTCACGGATCCCTGGGCCATGTATTGTCCATCGCTTGTTCAAGACCACCCATGGCTTCGACCCGGCGGAATCGATCGCTACTTCTGCGGCTACATCGAGCCCGAGGCCGACGGCTCGCTGCCCTCGGGATTGGCGATCATGGTCTATAGCTACCACTATCGTGAGTCGTATTACGACGAAAACATCAGTGACTATCGCACTCTGAATATCGAGAAGGATTCACCCGACGAGGTTGTCTTCGCTGACAGTTTCTCTGCGATCAGCCGGGGCGTGGATTACCACCACCGTGACGGATACAACTTCTCGCGCCTTGACGGCTCGACCGACTATTACCTTGATCCCAGTCTTTCTATCCGTAATCTTGCCAACGGCAGCAACTACAACAGTAATTACCCGATCCTTGAGATCGCGTGGGAAGCCTTCCGCAGTGGCGATGAGCCAAATGCTCCTTGATCTATCGTTCAGTTGGCCGCCTGCATCGGCCGATACCGCCTGTATGGACCAGGGCCCGACCAATTCCGATCTGCCCGATGCGACGCCACTCTCGCCGGAACACCATCAGCAGATCGTGCGCGCCCAGCAACAGCGTAAAAAGCTCAGCCGTGCGACGAAGGTCGCATCCTTTAATGCGTGGTCATTTGCGATCCTTGCAGGGCTGTCGGTGTTGATCGCTGTGTTCAGCCCGTGGTCACTCGTCGCAGCCATCCTGCTTGGCGGGCTCTCGTTCAATGAGTTCCGTGGCCGACGCCAGTTGCAGGCGCTACGCCCTTCAGGCCCCAGAACGCTCGGCTGGAACCAGGTCTTCTGCTGTCTCTGCATTGCTGGTTACTGCGCATTGAAGCTCTATCAGGCGCTTGCAGGAGAGGGCGTCTATGCCACCGCCATTGCAGAACACCCCGAAATCGCCCACATGCTTGAGCCGATGGAAGGCCTGATCGAGAGCATGACAATCGCGACCTATCTCATCGTTCTGATTGTTGGGGTCGGCGTTCAGGGTGTCACTGCCTGGTACTACTTCACCCGCCATCGCGTCCTCGATGATTATGTCAATCAAACACCCGAATGGGTGCTGGATCTGCAGCGCATGCAGGCGACCGTGGCATAAAGCACTGCGTGGTCTTGCAGTTTAATGAGAGCCATACGGCCGAAGCATTGGGTCATCGGGTGTCGTGACATAACGTTTGGCCAGTTGCACGTAGTGTTGAGCCAACCACGCCAAGTATTGCTTTTCGTCGTCGTTTGTCTCACGTACTACCTTGCCCGGTACGCCCATGACGACATGATCATCAGGCACCTCAAGCCCCGGTGGGACCAGCGCTCCCGCTGCAACCAGGCAGCGCTTGCCGATCAGCGTCTTTCCAAGCACCGTTGCATGCATGCCGATGAGTGAACCGTCGCCGACAGCCATGCCGTGCACGACCGCGTTGTGCCCGATGGTGACATTGTTGCCAATCACGTTGGGTTTGCCCGAGTCGCAATGCACCGTCGCGTTGTCCTGGATATTGGTGCCCGCGCCGATGGTGACTTTCGCGACATCGCCTCGGATCACGGCTGAGGGCCAGACGCTGACATGATCACCGAGCACGACGTCGCCGGTGACACGTGCAGTATCCGCGAGGTATGCGGACTGACCATCGACTTGAACGCAGCGAAATAGCATGGCGGCGTCAGTCTTCCAATTCTTTGATCTTCATGTTGCGGAACCAGATATTCGCGCCGCCGTGCTTGCCCTGGAACCCGATCTTGCCTTTGGTTGGCAGGGTGGCCTTGGGCTTACTCAGCCACTTGGGGATCTTTGTGCCGTCGGGGTTCTCGGTTGCAGAGGTAAACTTCGTCAGATCCATGGCTGTAACGTGGTGGCCGTTCAGGACAATATCGATCTTCGGCCCGACACAGGTGATGGTCATGCGGTTCCACTCGCCAGCGGCCTTGGTCACGCTTTTGCTCGGCGCGACGTGTCCGAAGATTGATGCGCAGCGCCAGTTGTCTGCGACCTTTGTCCACTTTTCGCCCTGGTCATCGAGGATCTGCACTTCGATTGCGCCGGGGATCCATTTTTGGGTGTCGGTGCTGTAGACAATCACGCCGCTGTTGGCATTGGGGCCATTCTTGAACTCCAGGTCCAGTACAAAGTTTTCGTAATCTTTCTTTGTCCAGATCGCCTGGTCTTTGCTTGCGGTGATCGCACCATCTTCGACCGTCCAGACACCCTTGGGGTAGTCAGCGTTGGAGAGGTCATCCGCGAACAGTTGGCCCCAGCCCTCGCCTTGGGTATCGGGGTGCCCGCTTGCTGATGGCATTGCTGCATACGACGCATAGGCTTGATTCAGTGCAGCACGTTCGTGTGCTTGGCCCTTCGTGACGCGGAATCGATACTGCAATTTGACCGTCTCGCCATCGGCGATCTTGATCACGGGGAACTCGCCGAATCGGCCGTAATCCCGGTAAGCAGACCAGCGTGCATTGTCATCCGGATTGCTCGGGTGAGACATGTGCTGCACCGACCACTTCTGGCCGTCGAGTTCAAAGGTTTCGGTCGCCCAATCTAATCCCGCATACTTCTTTGCCTTCGCGTCATCAATGGGAAAAACGTATTTCGCCGACCCGTTTTCTGCGACCTTCTGACTGGGCCGGAACTGGATGCCCGCATGTTCGGGGTCGCCATTGAGTTCAACGGCCCCATGCGCTGCGGTGAGTTCGCTGACGAAATCGATCAGTGCGTAAGCACCACCTGCGTCGTGATGGACGGTGACGGTCCGTGTCTCTTCGAGCACGGGCTTACCCTCTGTGCCGATCCAGTCGATCCGGCTGGCGACGGTTGTTCCGGCTTCGTTTGTTTCCTGCTTGGTAAAGGCGATGTGCTTCTGCGTCGTGTTCTTGACGTGCCAGAGGTCGTGCCCCTTGCCATTGTTCTTGAGTTTGTTCCAGCCGATGAAGATCCCTCGGTGGTGCGGGAATTTTCCACCAG
>JBMZAP010000153.1:0-8478 GCA_049611445.1 Phycisphaeraceae bacterium
TCTCGGAGCATATTGGCCGTATCGGTCACATTGCGCAGGCCGGCGGCGTTATTGCCTTCTTCGGCTTCCCCCGCTGAGTCAATCATCGGGACGACCACATACGCCTGCTCGCCACGATCCAGGCGGGTCTTAAGGTAGTCATAGACCTCGGGCGCCTTGTCCTGTCCAACAACGCGGTTCTGAGCCGGAACTCGGCCCGGGGGCTTGCCAGTGATGGTGGAGACATCCAAGTCACCGAAGATTGTCAGCGAGAGAGTGCGTGGAATGGGTGTGGCGGTCATCACCAAGTGGTGCGGCACACGGCGGCGACCTTGCTCGTCGAGATCGTCTGTCTCTTTGAGTCGGGCTTTCTGCATGACGCCGAAACGATGCTGCTCATCGACTACCGCAACAGCCAGGTCCTTGAACTTAACCGCATCAGTCACGAGCGCCTGTGTGCCGATCACAATATCGGCTGTGCCACTTGCGATCTCATCGAGTAAAGCCTGCCGCTCTTTACTGCCCGAAGACGACTGGCTCCCAGTCATCAATTGCAAGCGCACGTTTGTTCCTTCAAGCATCGCACGAATCGATCGAAAATGCTGTTCCGCAAGTAATTCGGTCGGTGCCATCAGCGCGGCCTGCTTGTTCGCCGCAACGGCCAGCAGCATCGCATACAGCGCAACGACGGTTTTGCCGCTGCCCACATCACCCTGAACAAGCCGGTTCATCGGGTCGCCTGTGGCAAGGTCCCCCGCAATCTCAGAGATGACTTTGTTTTGAGCGTCCGTCAATTCAAATGGGAACCGCTGCCGGATATGCTCATCGATCGCATCAGTGGCCGGAAGCGATGGTGCGACCTGCTTTTGCTTGACATAGGCACGCTTCATCGCAATACCAAGCTGCAGCAGCAGTAGTTCGTTGTAGGCCAGCCTCCGCCGCGCCGCCTTATGATCGTCCGACTCATTGGGCTGATGCACCAGTCGAAACGCCTCGGCGAGTGTTGGCATGTTGTGTGACGAGGTGAGCGTGGCAGGCAGGGGATCCTCGAGTGTTGGCAGTACGCGGTCGAGTGCTTCCTTCATCAAGCCCTCAAGAACCGGCGCGGTCAGGCCCTCGGTCGTCGGATAGACCGGACGCAGACGCGCGGCGCGGCCGGGCTGCGACTCGGCCTGCTCCTCGGTGAGCAGTTCCCATTTGGGATTTGCCATCTGCGGATAGCCGTTGAAGGTCTTGCACTTGCCTTGGACGCGGAGCGCATGGCCGACAAAGAGTTTCTCGCGGAGATAGCCGGCATTGAACCAGACGAGGCTGAGCGTGCCGGTGTCATCCTTGAGATTGGCCATGAACCGGCCTTTCCTGCCGTATTGGCCCGGCTGCCAGCGGGTGGCTTCGATAACGCCGCGGGCTGAGCCGACGGTTTTGTTATCCGTGACAAGGTCTCGAATCGCCCCCTCGGCGGATTCGTCCTCGTACCGGGCGGGCAGGTGGCGGATCAGGTCGGCAAGGGTGCGGATCCCCAGCCGATTGAGCAGTTTGAGCCTGGCCGGACCGACACCGGTAAGATGCTTGACTGAACTGCCTGCAGTGACAGCTTGGGGAACGTCGTCTTTCCTGTCGGGGTTGTCAGCTTCCTGCTTCGACATGGCATGATGTTAGCGTTCCCGCGGTACGCGTCGATTCTGTGCCCTACAATGTCACGCAGACTTGAAGAAGAACGTCTTTGAATCGCCTATGACTCTGACTGAACGAATTGAGCGTGACCTGCTTCGGCTGCTGGCCCAGAGAGAGCCGCTACCGTTCAATCTGTCCCTTTCCGGGATCGCCAAGCATTTTGATGTGAGCCCGATGCCGGTCCGGACCGCAGTGCAGTCACTCGTGGACCACGGCATCCTGGAGAAAGGCGAAGCGGGCCGACTGAGTGTGGTAGACGCAAAACTGCCCCAATTAAGTGAGTTGCCCGAAAATCATGCGGAGGCTGAAGACGAAAGCCTGCTGGATCAATTGGTCAGCGAGATCATTAAACGCGGCCTGACGCAGGATGAGCACTATCTGCGTGAATCGGCGACGGCCGAGCAATACGGCGTTGGACGCACGGTCGTTCGGCGGGTCTTCAGCGAACTGGCAGGACGCGGCCTGTTGACGCACGTGCCACGCTGCGGCTGGCTGGTTAGGCCTTATCGCGAAAAGGACACGATCGACTATCTCGCGGTGCGTGAACTGCTTGAGCGTGAGGCACTGATCGAGGCTTTTGAAAAACTGGACCCAGACGTGCTCCAGGAAATCCGCGATGGCAACCAACTCAGTGGTCCAGGCCGCCCTGCAAGGCTGGATAACCGTATGCATGCCTACTGGATTGGGCTGAGCGGCAACCGATATATCCAGGCCTTCTTCGAGCGCGAAGGCGGGTACTACGCGACGGTCTTCGACTACGCGGGACTTGAGCCGGATGCGACCGATTCGATGGTGAATCAGCACCGAGCGATCCTGGACGCCCTGCTCGACCGGGACCTCGAGAACGCGCTGAAGGCACTTTCAGAGCACATCCAGGCGCAGCGGGAAAGCGTGTCCGGCATGATTGAGCATCAAAAAAAGATCGCCCGCCCAGATTGACATTGCATCCAATATCACTATGATGCTGTGCTACCCACACTTGGAGATACACCATGGCAGCCAGTAATTGGCGCGGCGTCTTCCCCGCCGCCTGCACCCAGTTCAACGAAGACGAATCAGTCAACATTGAGGAAACCCTCAAGCATATTGAGGTACAGATCGAGTCGGGCATCCATGGCCTGGTCATGCTCGGTACGGTCGGCGAGAACTGCTCGCTGCTCTACGATGAGAAGATCGAGATCCTCAAGGCGACTGTCGAGCATGTCAACGGCCGGATCCCCGTGCTGACGGGTGTTGCCGAATACACCACCGCGTTGGCCTGTAAGTTCGCACAGGATGCGGAGGCCGCAGGCGTTGACGGCCTCATGCTCTTGCCCGCGATGGTCTATAAGTCGGACCCGCGCGAAACGGTCCATCACTTCCGCACCGTTGCCGCTTCGATGTCTCTGCCGATCATGCTCTACAACAACCCCGCGTCTTACGGCATTGATATCAAGCCAGAGACGTTTGCAGAACTCTCTGACGTCGAAAACGTTGTCGCTATCAAGGAAGCCAGCGAGGACACACGCAGGATCACCGATCTGCGCAATGCCTGTGGCGACCGCTTCACACTGTTCTGTGGTGTTGATGATGTCTTCCTCGAGTCCTACGCGCTGGGTGCTGAGGGTTGGGTCAGCGGCCTGGTCAACGCATTCCCCGCGGAAAACGCGCTGATCTGGGACCTCTGCGAAGAAGGCCGGTGGGAAGAGGCCCGTGAGGTTTACCGCTGGTACTCGCCTTTGCTCAACCTTGACACCATGCCCAAGCTTGTCCAGTACATCAAGCTTGCCTCTCAGGAATGCGGGTTTGGTAATGAACGCTGCCGAGCACCGCGACTCAATGTCGAGGGCGAGGAGCGCGAATGGGTACTGGGCGTGATCCGCAAGGCGATCGCAACCCGCCCACAAATCCCGGCCAAGGCATAAAACCGTTTTTATTCGGTCACGCCGTTTGAAGGAGCGGCGTGGCCTTTGACACACTCAAATACTCAACAGATCAGGAGGCCACCGATGGCAGAGCCCGTACTGATTGCAGGCGAATGGCGCGACGCAGATGCGTCCAGCACATTCCAAGCCGTAAACCCTCGAACCACAGAAGCGCTCGCAGGTGACTATCCCGTCAGCACCTGGCAAGATCTCGACGCGATGCTTGATGCGGCGGTTGATGCGTACCGCGTGATGCGTCTTCTACCCGCCGAGACGCTCGCCGCATTTCTGGATCTCTATGCGGGCAAGATCGAGGCCAACATTGAGAAACTGGCCGAGGTTGCGGACGAAGAAACCGCATTGGGTAAATCGCCTCGATTTATGAACGGCGAGATCCCACGTACGATCAACCAACTCCAGCAAGCCGCCGCCGCCGCACGTGAGGGCTCCTGGTCCTCACCGACAATCGACACCGGTACCGGCCTGCGAAGCATGCTGCGTCCTTTGGGCGTCGTCTGTGTGTTTGGGCCAAACAACTTCCCGTTTGCTTACAACGGCGTCGCTGGTGGTGATTTTGCAGCGGCCATCGCGACCGGCAACCCTGTCATCGCCAAGGGGCACCCTTCGCACCCTAAGACTTCGCAGATGCTGGCCGAGTTGGCCTTTGAAGCCGTTAAGGAAACCGATGGCATGCCGCTGTCAGCGGTGCAATTCTTTCAGCGATCCAGCCGCGATGATGGTGCAAAGCTGATGGCAGACCCGCGTAATGCGGCGCTGGGCTTCACCGGTTCGCGTCCAGCAGGTATGGCCCTGAAAAAGGCATGTGACGATCACGGCAAACTTGCCTATCTCGAAATGTCATCGATCAATCCGGTCGTGCTGCTGCCCGGGGCCCTCCAAGAAAACCTTGATGAGATCGTGGAGCAGTTCCTTGGCTCGGTCCTCCTGGGATGTGGTCAATTCTGTACGAACCCGGGCCTGGTGCTGGGCCTCAAGGGGGATGGCATTGATGCCTTTATTGCCAGAGTCACGGAGCAATTCAATGCCAAGGCTGGCGGAACCCTGCTGAACGAAGCAGGCCAGAAGAGCTTGGCCGGCGGCATCGAGACGATCAAGTCGGCCGGCGCAACCTGCGTCACCGAAGGTCAGGCCGGCGAAGGTTTCAGCGTGCCCAACACCCTGCTGAAAATCGACGGCTCAACTTTCCTCAAGGACCCGGAGAAGCTGCAGACCGAAGCGTTCGGCAACAGCTCGCTTGTTGTGATTGCGGATGACATCGACCAGTTGCTCGCCATTGTTCGGACACTCGAGGGCAACCTGACAGGCTGCGTTTACAGTGCGACGGATGGCGGTGACGACGAGGCGTATGCAACGGTTGAGCCGGATCTGAGCGATCGCGTTGGAAGATTGCTCAATGACAAGATGCCGACCGGTGTTGCGGTAGTCTCGGCACAAAACCATGGCGGGCCCTACCCTGCGACCGGCCACCCCGGCTTTACCGCTGTAGGCTTCCCTGCGACCCTGCGTCGGTTTACCAAGCTGACCAGCTACGACAACGTTCGTGAAGCGCGCCTGCCGGAACTGCTTCAGGATGCCAATCCCGGTTCGGCATGGCGATGGGTCGACGGTGCCTATACACAGGCCGATGTCGCCACTGCCGTTGGCTAAGAAGGTGTGGGGCTAGGCCCTGGCGTTCAACAAGAATCAAAACATCAAACAACCCAAGAACTCTATGAAAATCACCGGCGTTAAGGCTTATCAAGTCGATCTGCCCCTGAACGAGGGCAGCTACAAGTGGTCAGGCGGCAAGCATGTGGAAGTCTTCGACTCCACGGTCGTTGCCCTTGAAACGGACGAAGGTGTCATCGGCTACGGCGAATCCTGCCCGCTTGGCCCCGCTTATCTGCCCTCGTATGCGTTGGGTGTACGGGCTGGGATCGAGGAACTGGCACCAACACTCATCGGCCTTGACCCGACCAATATCCTGCACGTCAACCGTGTCATGGACCACGCACTGAAGGGCCATCCCTACGTGAAATCGCCGATTGACGTCGCGATGTGGGACATCCTCGGCAAAGTCACAGGCCAGCCGATCTGCACGCTGTTGGGTGGCCGCTTCGGTGAAGACTTCGTGCTGTATCGCGCGATCTCACAACAAGCCCCGGCAGACATGGCGGCGAATGTCGCGGGCTACCGTGCCGAGGGATATACCCGCTACCAGCTTAAGGTCGGCGGTGACCCCGATGTCGATATCGAACGAATCCACGCGGTCGCAGCGGAAATGCAGCCCGGTGAAAAACTCGTCGCTGACGCGAACACCGGTTGGTTGCGTCACGAGGCAATGCGCGTGGTCGATGCCTGCAAGGATGTGGATGTTTACATCGAGCAGCCCTGCCTGACTTATGACGAATGCCTGTCGATTCGCCGGCATACCAATCGTCCGTTTGTGATGGACGAGTGCGTGGACGATGTCCAGATGCTCTGCAAAGGCCTCGCGGACATGGCCTTCGACGTCGTAAACCTGAAAATCAGCAAGCTCGGTGGCCTGACCAAGGCCAAGCAAGCCCGCGACCTGTGTGTCTCTCACGGCATCGCGATGACGCTGGAAGATACCTGGGGCGGTGATTTTGTCACTGCGGCGATTGCACACTTTGCACATAGTTGCCCGCGTGAATTGCAGTTCACTTCAACCGATTTCAACAGCTATGGCCCGGTCGTGATGGCGCCCGATGCGCCCCGCCGTGAGGGTGGTCGTATGGCTGCTCCAACGACGCCGGGCCTGGGCTGCACACCGGACATGAATGTGTTGGGCGAGCCGGTGATCGACATCAAGTAAGCAAGCATGACAGATCCGACACCACTGCACGTCATCGACTCGCATACCGGCGGTGAGCCGACGCGTGTGGTCATTGGTGGCGCGCCTGATCTTGGCAACGGATCAATGGCCGATCGCCTCGCCGCGTTGCGGGATCACCACGACTGGGTCCGGCGTGCGTGCGTGCTTGAACCTCGTGGCAATGATGTCATCGTAGGGGCTCTGCTGTGCGAGCCCGTGTCCCCGGACGCCGTCGCAGGCGTCATCTTCTTCAATAACGTTGGCTACCTTCACATGTGTGGCCACGGCACAATTGGCCTTGCGGTCACGCTCGCTCACCTCGGCAGGATTGGCCCCGGCACACACACGATCGAGACTCCCGTTGGTGATGTGAAAGTCACTCTACATGAGGATCGCCACACTGCCAGCATCGGCAATGTCCCGAGCTATCGGTATCGCAAAGACGTGGCGATTGAGGTCCCGGGCCATGGACTGCTCCACGGTGACATCGCATGGGGCGGCAACTGGTTTTTCCTTTGCCACGATCATGGTTTAGATGTTGAAGGAGAGAGTATTGAGGCACTGACGCATCTCTCGAAGCGAATTCGTCATATTCTGGATGCCCAAAGAATCACAGGTGAAGATGCAGGCCAGATTGATCACATCGAACTTTTCGGCCCGCCCAGCGACCCTTCTGTCGCCGACGGGCGTAGCTTCACGCTTTGCCCAGGCGGTGCATACGACCGCTCGCCGTGTGGGACAGGGACCAGCGCGACCATTGCATGCTTGGCCTCGGACGGCAAGCTTGGCGAAGGCGATATCTGGCGGCAGCAGAGTGTGATCGGGAGTGTATTCGAGGCGAGCTATACGCACCTCAGCGAAAACCGTATCGCTCCGACGATCACGGGCTCAGCCCATATCACCGCTGAATCAAAACTCGTGATCGAACCAAGCGACCCATTCTCGCTGGGATTGAGCTGACTACTGGCTTGCGCGGCGGAGTTCTTTGAGCAGTCGCTCGCATTGCGGTAGATAGCGTCCGCCGTAGCGATGGGCGTTCTGCAATAGGGTGAAGAGCCAGTAAACCTTCGAGCGACGCTCGTAGCCGGATGAAATCCGGTGCGTCTTGGCATACTGCTTAAAGAAGACTTTGCCTCCGGTACCAAACAGGTGGAGGTAAGCGAGTTCGTACTCTGGGTCGGCGAAGCTTGCATGACTGTCAATAAATGACAGGATGCGAGGCTGGTCTGGATGCGCGTCGCTGATGAGAATGTTATTCGCCCAGAGATCGCCGTGGATCAGGGTTGGCTTGGATTTTCGATCCAACCAGTGATCCATATGCCGTGATATGTGATCGACCACTTCCCGGCTTGACGAAGGCAGGAGGTCCCTGTTTTTCTCTGCGATCCTGATCGCAATAGGCGCGTACAGATCCAACCAGCGATTGTATTTGTATCCACCGGAAACAGGTCCAAATTGATCCGTTTGGTGATTATGGAGTTCAGCGATCGCAGCACCCAACTCGGTCTGGAATACAGCGCGGCCTTTATCGGTAAGCTTCGCATCTTCCAATGTGATGCCGTTGATCTTCTCAAGAATCAGAATTGTGCCCTCATAGGCATCATCGTCTTCAATCCAGGCCAAGAGGTTCGGAACAGGGAAGTGCGTTCGGTATTTGTAGAACCGCAACGAATTGACTTCTTCTTGAAAAAAGCCCTTGACCGACGTGTCGTGAATCTTGGCAACGACAGATCTGGGCTCGCGATCAAGAATAAATTCCAAGACGCGGTTGACACTGCCCCCATAGAGCTTACGGACATCAGTCACCGTGACCAAAGGGTTGAGATGTTTGCGCAGCAATTTCGTGGCGAGCCTGGGGCTGACATAGCGGCCCCTATCTGACATGCTTCGGTGGTAATTAATGGCCATGAACCGCTCGCATAAGGCCCTCACGGGCCGAAAGTTTGACTTCAATGGGTCAAAACAACCAAAAGACAAAACCCGCGCGTCAGCACGGGTTTTGTCTTGATGGAGCTGAGGAGGCTCGAACTCCTGACCTCTTGCATGCCATGCAAGCGCTCTCCCAACTGAGCTACAGCCCCTGCG
>JBMZAP010000154.1:0-8443 GCA_049611445.1 Phycisphaeraceae bacterium
GCGATCTTGTGGCCGTAGACCGTTACCGCCCCGACCATCAGAACGATGAAGCCGGCAATCATGTATTCGAATCGTCGAAGGTTATGGGCGATCGCTTCCTGCTCTGCAAAGTGTTCACGCTGGATTTCCTGCACCGCGCCACCCATCGAGAGAATCGCAGCGGCCAGGTCCGCGTTCTTGCGGTCCATCGTGGCCATCTTTGAACCGGCCTTATTTCCCTCGTCGTCTCGGAAGTGCTGGAAGATTTCGTCCTGCACGGCCGTCATCGCATCCATCGCAACACGAACCTTTGCGACCTGCTCAAACAATGGCTTCGCGTCGGTCTCGGTGACCCGTCCGCTTTCAACGGCGGCAGACAACTCCTGCTTGGCCAACTGCAACGACTCGTTGAACGATGCAAGGTTTGTATCACGCTCGCTGAGTTCGCCCTTGATGTCCAGCGTGTCGAACACCTCGTTGCCGGGCATGTTCACATCCGTCGCCATGGGCGATAGCGCGCTGTACTCCGCTAAACGCTCGGCCCACTGCTCGTTGACATCAATCGATTCGCTGTAGATGTTCATCAACGAGTGGTTGAGGAAAAGGCTTGCCGAGATAGTCAGCAGGTCAAAGGCCGCCAGGGCAAAATACAGCAGGTGCCAGCGCGGGCGCTTGGATTGAGGCTTCGGATTGGGGGGCACCATCTGTATTCCTTAAACAGGAAGCGGAATTCCCCCTTTTCATTTTCGGTGCGTGCTGCCACTTAGATTAGTGCCTCTGCTGTGATAACTGAGGAATGAACCAAACAGGCTAATTCGGCCTCATCACACATTTTGTGTTTGATGGGCGTGATGTTTGCGGCGAGACGTGGCCCCGTGTACAAATCCCCTTCTTCTAATTTCTGTGGGGGTGGTTGATCGTCTGCCGGCCCCGAACCATCAAACCGCTGCACTGTGCAGCAACGGAGCCCAACTATGATCCGCATTGCCATCGCACTTGTTATCGGCGGGGCTGTTCTTGCATTCTTCGGCTACAACGAGAGCAAGCTCGCCTCTGCAGCCGACACCGAACCCCAAACCATTACTGCCGCCGACCTCATCGCCAACGGCCCCGGCGACAACGCGCACGTCCGTGTCACTGATCTCTACATCCTTGACTCCTATGCCTACGAGGGCCCGGACGACGGCTCGGACACCTACGACAAGCTCTGGGTGCCCGCGATCGCGATGGACGACCCCTGGGCGGTCGACATCGAGACCAAGGTCGAAGAGGCCATCGCCGCCAACCCGGAGAATCCCGACTTCACCGCGATCGACCAGATCCCCTACCCCACCGATCTGGGCCTGGTCATCTATACCAAGGACGTGAGCAACGCGGTTGCTTTTGACGGGTTCTATCAGGAGACCGAACTTCAGGGCCTGATTATCAATGAAATCGAAAACCTCAAGGGCGATGAATTGAGCAACCTCAAGCAGGGCTACCCCAGCCTCGACGCATCCAAAGTCCTCATCCTTGAGCACAACCGCAAGCCCAAGAGTGGCGGGACGACGATGCTCATGATGGTCGGCGGGGTATTGTTGATCCTGGCTGGGCCGGCACTCTTCTTCTTTACACGCAGCAAGGCATAACGCGGGTGTTTTCTGCGGATGAGTTGCAAAACGATTTTCTTAAATTGCAACACATTATCGATTGCGAATTCTCAGTAAATCGCATTGGATAGCTCGACGAACGCGACGACTATAAAGGTGGCAGGCAATTGATGCCTGCCACCTTTTTTCGATGCTATCCCAATTGAAAGGGGACACCCATGCAAGAAATACATACCGGCCAATGCGGCTTTTGTGCCCACTTTGGCGAGCACCACCCGACGAACCAGCAACTCGTCCAGATTCGCACCACTCAACAAGCACCTGTCGACTACGTTGACGCGTGTGGCAAGAACGAAGACATCCACCTGAAGGTCACCGCACTTTCAGGGTGCGACGGCTTCGAGCCTGTTGCTGCAGCCTAAGCTGAAACCACAAAGCAATTCAAAGCAACCCATACTCATCGAGTGTGGGTTTTTTCATTCCTGAGAATTTCATGTGTGCCTGGACCTCTTAGTGCGTTTCATAGGCGATGAATGGCAAAAAATACTTTCAAAAGCCTAGATATTGGTGTAATCTGTTTAGATCAGCCTGTCTTTTCTGACTTGAAGGAATCATCTCTTGCGTAAAGGTTTCACGCTCATTGAGCTGCTGGTCGTTATTTCGATCATTGCGCTATTGATCGCGATCCTGCTGCCCGCATTGGGCAAAGCCCGGGTATCTGCGGAGAACATCCAATGTTTGAGTAACCAGCGTCAGATCACGACGACGGCGATCGCCATCGCTGTGGACAGCAAGCAGGAGTTCCTCGCCTCGCGGAATACGGCGGGTGCTACCAGGCCTGTTTATGTGCCGCTGGCGATTACGAATGAGCCGGAGCTTGTGCTGTTTCGTGACTACGGATTGTTCGACGAAGCGTGGGCCGACCCGGGCCGGGACTTTCAGCCGTTGGACCAGACCGGATCCATCAGCCAGTTGGTCATTGCGTTCAATTACTACGGCGGGATGAAGAAGTGGAACAACGTGCTGGGCTACTTCGACTCGGCCAGCCCGACGACGGTTGACGATACGAACAACAGGCAGGCGATGGTGTCCTGCACGCAGGTACGGATCAATGGGATCTTCGGTAACCCCAATGGTTTTAACTCGCCGGCGTTTGAGGGGATTCCTTCTCACGGCGCAAAGAATGACGCCACACGTACACCCACCGGTGCCAACCATGTCTATGGTGACGGCTCGGGTTTCTGGATCCCATGGAGCAGCGACTGGAAAAAGCTGCACACATGGAACACCAGCGGCGCGCGCGACCTCTTCTGGTTCCAGGAAGACCTGGGCGACCTCGAAGGCCTCGCGGGGCTCGAGCCTTGATCAGTTTGCCAATCGAGCGAGCGCTTACCAGCCGTCGACGCGTTCGACGACGGGCAGATCGCCGACGATCGGCAGTGCGTAGTCGATGAAGGCCTGGCTGACGTTGTTGCCGTCCACGATCCATTCCTCGGGGAGGTGGCGAGTCTTGGCGGCGACGTCGGAGAGTTCGATGCGGTTGAACTCGACCTGGTAGTCATCGGCGGGAACGCGCTGGATGGCGATCGAGCCGGAACGCACGCCAGATGTAGCGAGCTCAGCTGCCTTGCGGCCTGCGGCACGGGCTTCCTTGGCGTCGTTCTCACTGACGACGCCGGCGAAGGAGCGCTGCAGGTAGCCGTACGTATCGGCACGGACGCGGGTGCGTCGGCCCATGTAGTCCTTGACGGCCTGGGCGAGGAAGTCGGCCAGTGCACCGCTGCCGGAGAGTTGCACGTTGCCGTGTGCGTCGCGCTCGACGCGGTGGCCCTGCATCTCAGCGAGCTTGGCAGCCATGGGCGTGCCGTCGGAGTCGTGGATGCCTTCGGACACTGCGACGACACATCGGCCGATGCGGTCGTAAACAGAGGCGACATCCTTGACGAACTGGTCTGCATCGAAGTTGGCTTCGGGAACGTAGACCAGGTGCGGGCCGTCGTTGGTGCCGGGGCGTCGGCCAAGCACGGACGCGGCCGTCAGGAAGCCGGCGTGTCGGCCCATGACGACGTTGATCTTCACACCGGGCAGCGCCTGGTTGTCCAGGTCGTCACCCATGAAGGCCTGTGCGACGAACTTCGCCGCGGAGCCCCAGCCGGGGGTGTGGTCGTTGAGGACCAGGTCGTTGTCCACGGTCTTGGGCACGTGGAACGAGTGCATCTCGTAGCCGTCTGCTGCAGCGACTTCGGAGACGATGCGGCAGGTGTCAGACGAATCGTTGCCGCCGATGTAGAAGAAGTAGCGGATGTTGTGGTCTTCGAACCACTTGGTCATGGCCTTGACGTCGTTTTCCTTGGGCTTGGAGCGCGACGAGCCCAGGCCGGAGGACGGTGTGCCGGCCAGGCGGTCCAGGCGGTCCTGAGGCCAATTGGTCATGTCGATAAAGTCGCCGGACATCATGCCGTCGACGGCGTGTCGTGCGCCGAAGATCTTGCCATCGAAGTTGGCGGCGGCCTGAAGGCCTTCCACGACGCCGACGGCGGATTGATTGATGACAGCGGTGGGTCCGCCGGACTGTCCGATGACGGCGTTGCCTTGGAGGGGGGTGGTCATGGTGGGTTTTCTCACTGATCGAGGCGGGATTGGAGGGCAGGTCGAACCGGATAGTTTAACGGAGATACAGGATCGAGGTGATCCATGCCGATACAATGAAAAGATGCCTGAACGCCGAGAATTGCTGGTTCGAAAGTTTCATGGTCCTGATCCTGGCACGACGGATCAGGCTTATCTGGATACGCTGACGGTAAGCGAGCGTCTGGCGATGGTCTTTGAGATCAGCCGGTCGGCATGGAGCACGAATGATGGCCGAGGCGATCGAGAGCGATCACGAAAACGACTTCCGCGACATGCTTGGCCTGTTGAGAAAACACAAGGCTGACTTTCTGTTGGTTGGAGCTCATGCGTTGGCGGTTCACGATCAGCCCAGAGCGACGGGCGATCTCGATATCTGGGTGCGTGCAGATCCTGTGAATGGCTTACGTGTCTGGGAGGCGCTTCTTGAATTCGGGGCACCGCTTGACGCGTTTACGCCCGAAGAGTGGTGTCAGCCGGGTGTGGGGTTACACATTGGGCTGCCGCCCGGCCGCATCGATATTTTGACGATGATCAGTGGCGTTTCGTTCGAAGAAGCCTGGCCGAAGCGTGTTGCGGGCACATGCCTGGGCGTTGAAGTGGATGTGATTGGGCTGGAGGCGTTTATACGCAACAAACGTGCTGCAGGCAGGGACAAAGACCTTTTAGATTTGAAGCGGCTCGAAAAAGACCAATAGCCACGTCATCAGAAACCGCTTAAGGGCTGCAGTGGATCTCGGACAGAAGCCTTGCGAGCCTCATTCCCTCTCCATGTTTTTCTGCAAAACCTCTCAATGCTGATTCGAAATAGTTCCAATCCCAGCTTTCGGGGCAACTGACATTGTCAGGCAAGATCTCAAGGATGTCTGTGAGTTCTGCGATTTGTGGCAATTTTTCGTCCCAACTCATGTGACGGATCAGCACAAGTACCTCGTGCATGAAACCCCATAACGCACGGACTTGGCGTTCTGTCGGAAGCGTTCGATCCGGGATCGGCCACTGCTGCTGAGCCAGCCTCGCTTCAACGCCAGATTTTCTTAGCTCAAGCAATCGATCTTGCGCGGATTGCTCTGATTCAAGGGATTCGCATTCAGAGCGATTGCCTTCGGATTGTTCCTGTACCACGAACCACACGGAACGCAATGGGATCGGGGGCAAGTCATCCATGCTTAAATTCTAATCGCGAAGCTTGGTGGGCCTAGGTACAATCTCCCCCTTAATCCCTGCATGTCCAGCCCCGGACACCCCGGCCTTACCCGAGCCCCCACCATGCCTGATTCGCCCTTACGCAACGTTGCTGTCATTGCCCACGTCGACCACGGCAAGACCACGCTGACCGACCAGCTGCTTTATCAGTCCGGCATGTTCCGGACCGAGGATCTGAACAAGCTGGCCGGGGGGCAGCACAACCTCATCATGGATACAGGCGATCTGGAGCGTGAGCGTGGGATCACGATCACGGCCAAGAACTGCGCGATCACCTACCGCCACAGCGACGGGGCCGACTACCGCATCAACCTGATCGACACGCCGGGCCACGCGGACTTTGGCGGCGAGGTCGAGCGCGTGCTCAACATGGCGGATGGTTGTCTGCTCGTTGTTGACTCGTTTGAAGGGCCGATGCCTCAGACGCGTTTTGTGCTGCAGAAGGCGCTGGCGATTGGTTTGAAGCCCGTCGTGGTGGTCAACAAGATCGACAAGCCCAACGCCCGGCCGGACGACGTGGTTAACGAAGTGTTCGACCTGCTCGTTTCCCTCGACGCGCCCGATGATGCCCTGGACTTCCCGGTGATCTACGCCAGCGCGAAGAATGGCTGGGCAACCAAGGACCAGGAGAAGATCGACACGCCCGATCAGCCGGACAACATGTTCGATCTGTACGAAGCGATCCTGACGCACGTGCCCGCGCCTTACGCGGAGGGTTCGAGCCGGGGTACCGCTGCGGGATTCAAGTCACGGATGGAAGCGCTCGCTGCACCGCTGCAGATGATGGTCACGACGATTGTCTACAGCGAGTATGTCGGCCGTATCGCGGTGGGTCGTGTCACGGCCGGCCGCATTACCGCAGGGCAGAAGGTGACCGTGATCAACCGCGCGGGCGAAGGCTCGATGCAGAAGGTCGTCAAACTCGAACACTTCGACGGGCTGACACGCGTCGAGGCCAACGAAGTTGCGGCAGGCGATATCTGTGCGGTCACCGGCCTGGACCCGATCGACATCGGCGACACGATCGCCTGCCCCGATCGGCCTGAAGCGCTGCCTGCGGTTGCGATTGATGAGCCGACGCTCACCATGAGCTTTAAGGTCAACGACTCGCCCTTCTGCGGTCAGGACGGCGACTTTGTGACGTCGCGGCAGGTTTATGACCGTTTGCAACGTGAATTGCAGTCCAATGTCGCACTGCGTGTTGAGCGGGATGAGAGTGGCGAGTCGTTCAAGGTGTCAGGGCGTGGCCTGATGCACCTGGGTGTCCTGATCGAGACCATGCGCCGTGAAGGCTACGAACTTCAGGTTGGTAAGCCCGAGGTGATCCTCAAGCGGATGGACGAAGGCGACGAATACGCGGGCAAGCTCTGTGAGCCGATCGAGCAGTTGGTGGTGGATTGCCCCAGCGAGTGCCAGAACGATGTGATGTCGCTGGTGATGAACCGCAAGGCCGAGATCGTCAGCATGGACCCGAAGGCCGGTGCGGGCGATTACATCCACATGGAGTTCACGATCCCCGCACGCGGGCTGATCGGCTTGCGGACGCGGATGCTCACCGCGACGCAGGGGCGTGCGGTCATGCACCACAACCTGCTGCGTTACGAGCCGATGCGGGGTGACGTGCCCACGCGACCGGCGGGTGTGATGGTGGCAAGCGACCCCGGCCAAGTCATGCCCTATTCGTTGGACCGGCTCTACGATCGCGGCGTCTTCTTCTCAAAGCCCGGTGATCAGGTTTACGAAGGCCAGATCGTCGGCGAGCACTGCAAGGACAACGACATCACTGTCAACGTCGTGATCAACAAGAAGCACTCCAACGTCCGCGCGTCGGGCAGTGACGACGCGACTCGCGTGAAGCCGGCCCGTGATCTCTCGCTCGAAGCGATGCTTGAGTACATCGAGGAAGACGAGTTGGTCGAGTGCACGCCGAAGCACCTTCGGATGCGTAAGCGGATCCTGCGTGAGGCGATGCGTAAGCGCGAATCGCGTATGGCAAAGGGCTGAAACCGTCTACTGGTTTTTGATGGACTCGACCCAGCGCTTGCGCATCGATTCAAGGTCAGTGCTGTAGGCTTGCGTGAGTAAATCTGTTGCAGGCGTGTCGGTTTCGGTCGAGCTTTGCTTGAGCATGGCGTAAAGCATCAGCGGGTCCTTGAGCAGGTCTTCAACTAGCGACCAGGACACGGCGTAGTCGCGGTGCTGCATATCCGTGACTGTCCAATCAAAGACCGTTGCAAAGGAATCAAGCTCGTCATTGGCGAGTTCGGTCGCCATGAATTGCGACCAGTCGTCGATTTGTTTGTCGTCTTCTTCCTCTCCGCTATCGGGCAAGAGTGTGACGGAGGGCCTGCCTGTGACACGGGCTTCAAGCGCGTTGCCGAAGCCTGTCGCGAGTGCTTCGGGGCAGGCGAAGTCACTTGTCTGACTGATGGTCATGTAGCCCCAGCCGAACGCTAATACGGGCAGCAGGCTTTCAGCGTCCGCGAAAGCGGCGCCATTGATCACGACGGCATTGGACATGATCCAGAACTCGGTGTTCTCCTGGAGGTCGACACCCTCTGCGTAGCCGGGCCACTGCTGGTCATAGGAGCGCATGAGCGTTCTGAAGAATGCTTTGAACGCCCGGGCGTCGTCGGTCACAACAAAGAGCGTGGCCCTGGGGTGGGTTGCGTTGGACAGACAGGCGGGGAAGGAATTGGAGAGCTTTTTCTCGATGCCTGCGAGCAAGGCGAAGATTTCTACGGCACGTTTGTCGGAGCAATAGAGTTTCGCGCGTTCAAGTTCATGCGTGCCATATTTTTTGAAGCGGGCTGCCTTGATCGTGCGCGAGAGGACTTTATCGAGGACATCGACGTACGCCGGTCCGTGGCCGTGACCGATGGGGAAGGCCTCCGAGTTGTCGGCCTCCTCGGCTTGGGCAAACGCAGGACATGTGAACAGCATGAGCAGCAGCGTGCTGACTAAAACTCTTTTCATGCTGGCCTCCGGCGGTACCTTCAGGCGGTGTCGGTTTTCTTACCCAAACGCAGCAACTGCACGAT
>JBMZAP010000155.1:0-8442 GCA_049611445.1 Phycisphaeraceae bacterium
TCATGTTGCCCGGGTCGTTGAAGAAACGACCGCTGCCGTCAGCGGTGACGTAGTAATCACCTTCGTTGTGCTCGAGGTAGAGACGCTCGGCGCCACGGATGCGCATGTCCGGCGTATCCATGATCATCAGGAAGTCCGGAGAGATGTCTTCCATTGTCATCGGCCGCTTTTTATCGAACTCGAACGAGGTGCCACGGTAGTTGTAGCTTCCGGTGATCCGGTGCTTGGGGTATTTAAACCATGCACTGCCGCCGATACCGGTTGCTAGATCCGTACCGTCCATACCCGCGCGTGGGAAGGTCGGGTTGTTCGTGGTATCCAGAGATGGGCAGTGGTAGACGTCGCCAAGTACGCCTGCAGGGAGCAGGTCGTTCTCGATCACCATGCCCAGGCCCAGTGGGACGCGGTGATCACGTGCGCCGGAATATGGGAACGCGGTGCGGAGGTCGTAGGCGTCTGCGAACTGTCTACCGTCCCCCATTTCTTCGCGCCGATCAGATGTTGGGAAGTCCCCTTTGAAGTTGGCGGCGTAGGCCATCGCGCCCTGTACCAGTGACTTCTGATTCGTCAGGCACTGCATTTCTTTCGTTTTCTGGCGGGCTTTGCCTAATGCGGGCAAAAGGATCGCGATAAGCAATGCGATAATTGAGATCACCACCAGCAGTTCGATGAGGGTAAATCCGTTGCGTCGTGGCATGTTGGCTCCTTCAAAAAGCGATTTGCCGCTGATAAGGCATTATATCTGCTCTTTGCAGAAACGATGCCAAACGCTGGCATTCCCTTCTTTACTTGCCCCTTGAGATGGTCAAGCAATCTATACGCACAACAGCGTCTTTGTATTGGTCCATCGGTTTCATGCAGTTAAGATGTGTTGATCCCAACACCCTGCCGATTGGCTGGAAGTGAAGTATTCGCCCTCTTCGCGTTCGCGTATTGGAGCTTTTTGATGTTGATCAAGATCATGTGTCGTATCGCCGTAGCCATGCTTCTGCTCATGGGACTGTCACTTCCTTCGCTTGCGAGTTCAGATGCCGCGGTCAAGAAAGCGTTCAATGATGCGTTCGGCGATGACGAGCGTTCTGTGAGACGCACGCGTGTGACCAACGACGATGCTGAGTTTGCTCAGAAGCTCGTTCAGGAGGCCAACGCCGGCAAGTTCGATCCGAGCCTGACGGTCTATCTCTATGAGAAGGCATACGAGTATGGCCTGCGTGATAAGCGAGGCTATCAGGCGGCGAGTGACGCGTTGGACAAGTTGCTTGAGTTGGACGAAACGCGGAAACTCGAGATCGGCGAGTTGCGGCTGATGCTTTGGGAAAAGTGGTATGAGGCCGATCCAAATGTCAATCTCTTTGACCCCGACGATTACCTTGATCTGAGTATGTCGCTGGGCAATGAGGCCGCCGAGGCAGGTGACATCACACTCGCACTTAAATTTTTGAACCGTGGTAACCGTTTTGGTTCGCGGAACGATTCTGCCCGGCTCAATGATGTTCGTGACACGATCTCCGATCTGATGCGCATGCGGAAGATCAATCAGGAAATCGAAGCACTGACCGAGGCGATCGGTACGGATCCAGAGGCTGCAGATAAACTCGCAATGATCTACCTCGCCGAACTCGATCAACCTGCCAAGGCTGTTGTGTATACCGAGCAGATGCAGGACAAGGATCTGGCCGCGAAGGTGCAGCTGACGACGACAGAATTCGCAGAGGCGACGCCGGATGAGGCTAGCCAGGCAGGCGTGTTCTACTATGGTCTTATTACGGAACAGAAGGCTGGCGATTCCATTGCGATGCTCATCCGTTCAAGGGTTTGGCTGACCGAGTACCTCAGTCGTGAGCCGGACGACGCCGATTCGGTCAAGGCAACCAGTGCGATGCTTGGTGAGATCGATGCGGAACTACTCAAACGCGGCATCGGCAAGAAGCTCCGCCGCAAGATGTCCAGTCTGCTACGAGGTGAGGGACAGTTTGACCGCCCTGCCGAAATCCAGGCCGCGATCGATAAGGGAGTGCAGTGGCTCTACACCCAACGCAATGATGACAACCACTGGGAGAAAGACCCGCCCAACCACCGCAACTATGGCGGCTACACCGCCTTGGTCGTCTATGCCCTGCTCATGGCCGACGAAGAGCCGAAACTCAACGGCGACCTGTCCCGTTCTGTTCACTTCATGATGAACACCAAAATGACAGGCACCTATCCGATCTGCTTCCGTATCCACGCGTGGGAAGTCCTTCCGCGACGCGAACGGTATCGCCAGAACCTGATGAAGGATGTCATGGATCTGCGTAAGGGTGCGACGCGTTTCGGATTCTGGGGCTACACCATGTCGGGTAACGATGTGAAGCCGGGCTCAAGACTTGACGTGTCGACCACCCTCGCCGGTGGACTGGGGCTGTGGATCGGTGAAGAGGTCGGCGGCATCGCCCCCAAGAAGGTCTATTGGGAACGTACCGCGCGGGCGCTGATCGAAACCCAACTTGAAGACAACGGTTGGTCCTACAACCCCGCAACCATGCCAACCAGCCAGGGCGCAATGACAGCGGCCGGCCTGGCACTGCTCTATGCCAGCTACCCGCATCTTGGTGATGTGACCAAAGCAAAGGCTGACGAAGCGATTGAGCGTGGTATGAAGTGGATGGATGAGAACTTCAGCCCGACGACAAACGTCAACCGAGGTGGTTTCAAGAACTACTACTTCGCGGCCGTGCAGCACGCCGGGCTCTTCTCCGGCAAAAGAGATTTCAAAGAGTTGGACTGGTATGAATCCATTGCGGAACATCTGGTCAAGACTCAGGCTCCGGATGGCTCGATGGGTACTGTTGAAGAAACCGCTTTCGCAGTTGCATTCCTTTGTCGCGGCGGGATCGTCTACGAACCCTTTGTATCTGAGAATGCCGACCCGGAAGATGAAGCATCTTCTTCAGAGGGCGCCTCGGAGAACGCGCCTGTTGACGAGTCTGCAGAGCAGCCTGCCGAGTAAGGCTGGCCCGTGGTACGGTTCATTGTTTGCACGTGGCTGTCCTGGGATGCCCGGCGCGACATTCTGATGGCATAGATCCGTGATGAACTGACGCAATAGCGTGCTCAGTGGGGCGTTATATCCCTCACGTTGTTGTTTGCGCCAGGATCTCCTTGATCCATTAAAATGTCGCAATCCTGCAAGACGGCCGCTGTCAATGTTGTAATTTCGCACAGCTGTGGCCGTCAATTAGTAGAGGGAGACCATGAAAGCAGCCATCAATCGTCGACATTTCCTCCGTGGAGCAGGGGCACTGATTGCGCTGCCTGCGCTGGAGTCCATCGGGTTCCGTCCGTTCGCCTCGGCGTCCGCGCTCGCTGCGCCTACCGCCCCGCCCAAACGGATGGTGTTTCTGGGCTTCGGCTTCGGCGTGACGCAGGAGACGTGGTACCCCGACCGTAAGCAGACGGGGACCGGCTACAAACTGCCTGAGGGGCTTGCACCGCTGGCGCGTCACAAGAGCGACTTCACTGTCGTGCAAGGCTGCTCGAATCAGTACGCCAACGAAGCACACTGGGGAAGCACCTTCTGGCTGACCGGTGCGAACCGCTTCGCGACGCCCGGGCAGTCGTTCTCCAACTCGATCTCCGCCGACCAGGTCGCGGCGCAGCACTTGGGCCAGGATACGCGCTTCTCATCCATCCAATTGGGCAGCACGGATGTAAAGTCCGGCGGCCACGGCCCGGGCCTGTCGCTGGCATGGGACCAGCGTGGCAAACCTGTCGCGGGTTTGAACACGCCACTGGAGGTTTACCATCGTCTGTTCTCTGCTGACGATATGCCGCTGAAAAAGCGTCGGGCGTTGATCGCTCAGGAACGCAGCGTGCTGGACGCGGTGCGTGAAGAGGCCAGACGTGTACAGCGCGGCCTGACGAAGACGGACACAGAGAAGCTGGACGAGTACTTCCAGAGCATCCGTGACATCGAGACGCGCATCGCCAAGGAAGAGCAGTGGCTCGAAGTGCCCAAGGCCAAGCCACCCATCGATGAGCCCAAGTCCGGACTCAAGGGAAAAGAAGCGGTCAAGGTCATGTACGACCTGATCGTCGCAGCGCTGCAGACCGACAGCACGCGCGTGATGACCTATCGTCAGCCCGTGCAGCACCTCTTGCAGAGCCTGGACATCAGCGTGGCACCCCACAACATGAGCCACTACACGGCGGGCGATCGGATGGAAGCATCCAAGCAGCGTGACTTGGCGCAGAGTGAGCTCCTGGCCGGGCTGATCGACAAGCTCAAGGCGACCAAGGAGGCCGACGGTTCAAGTCTGTTCGACCACACCGCCTTGGCCTATGGATCGAACATCCGCTCGATCCACTACCTGGACAACTGCCCGACGATCGTGACCGGCGGCGGCGCCAACCTTAAGCTCGGTCGGCACATGAACTTGCCTAAGGACACCCCGCTTTGCAATGTCTGGCTCACGATGCTGCACGGCCTTGGCATTGAAGCTGAGCGTCACGGCGACAGTACCGGGGTGGTCAAGGAGTTGCAGGCGTGAACCGCTCGATATTCAGAAAGAAACAGCGATCGATCGCGCTGCTCGCTGTCGCTCTGCTCGGTACGGCCTGTTGGCTTGGCACTTCTGTGCAGGCAGAGGGCCCGAGAGAAGCACGTGCGTCCAAGCCCGCCGAGCTACCCAAGGCCGAGCTCACTGAGAAGCACCAATTCTTCCTCGAAGACCACTGCTACAACTGCCACGACAACAGCATCCAGAAAGGCAAGGTCAACCTCGAGGCATTGCCGCTTCAGATCACGACCCTTGAGCAGGCGGAGCTCTGGCAGAAGGTGCTCAACGCATTGAATTCGGGCGAGATGCCGCCGCCGGACAAGAAACAGCCGCCACAGAAGGCCAAGGCCGACTTCCTCGCGGACCTCGCTGACACGATGGTCACGGCGCGCAAAGTGCTGTCCGATGCCGGGGGCAAGATCACGATGCGTCGGCTCAACCGCCGTGAGTACGCGAACACAATTGAGCAACTGCTGGGGGTTCGCGTTGATGAAAACGCGCTGCCCGAAGAAGGTGGCTCCGGCTTTGATACGTCCGGGGCGTCACTGTTCATTTCAAGTGATCAACTCGAGCGGTACATGACCGTCGGGGGCGACGCGATTGACGAGGCGTTTACCCGCAGAACCACCTTGGATAAGAAGCCCAAGACCATCCGCATTGAGCCGGAGAAGACCCTCGGCGCCTTCAACAACAAGCGTCGCGAAGACTTGGCGAAAACGCGTGAGCGTTATCTGGAATGGAAGGTCGGCTTTGACAAAGCCGTCCAGGCCCCCGAGAACCGGCAACGCCTGGCCAAGATCCGGAAAGAAAACCCCAACCTGTTCAAGCGGCCCGACATGCTCTACCGGTTTGCCGAGCAACTGGAAGGTGTGCCCGACGCAAAGAAGTTCGGTTTCCGTGATGGGCAGGATGTGCAATTTAAGGCCATCACGGTCTACGGCCGTGAGTACCCCTACCTCGATCACTACGCGGGCCTGCCAGCCAACGACCGCGGGACGTACCTGATGCCAACATGGGGCGGCAGCCGCATCAGTCTCGTGCAACCAAGCAAGCGGCTCACGCCCGGTCGGTACACGCTTCGGTTCCGAGCCGGCGTTGCCGCGGGGGCTGAAGACCTGCGTCGATTCATTGAAGTCGGTCACCCGGGTTACCTTCGCCATGACTTTGCCAGCCTGCCTTTAAGTACGCACGAGGTCACGGGAACGATCAAGAAGCCCTCGATCGTTGAGACGCAGGTCGAGATCGGCACGCACTCGAAGGGCGGGCTCGCGATTCGCGAACGTCAGCCGATCGATGAAAAAAATCTGCGTAACCTTTTCTCTGCACAGAAGCGAGAGAACGGCTACGGCCACCCGCCAGCGCTCTGGGTCGACTGGGTCGAACTCGTCGGCCCACTGCCAGAAGATGGCCCGCCGAGCACACTGCTCGCGATCCTTCAAAAGCACGACAACAAAAAGACACCAGAAGGCAAGCGTGCCCGCGCGATTCTTTCAGAGTTCGCGTTTGAAGCGTTCCGCCATGCAAGGCCCGAAGCCAGCTATATCAATCGGCTTGTTCGACTTTTTGAAAGCGAGCGTAAGGCCGGCAAATCTTTCCATGTCGCACTTCGCACGCCGTTGACCGTCATTCTTGCTTCGCCGGGGTTCCTCTACCTCAATGAACCGGGCAAGGAAGGCAGCCCGAGGCAACTCAACGATCGCGAACTGGCGGTGCGTCTGTCTTACTTCCTCTGGAGCGGCCCGCCGGATGCGGAACTGTACAAGCTCGCCGATCAGAAGAAGCTGCGCAGCGCGAGCACACTCCGCCAGCAGGTTGACCGCATGATCGCCGACCCGCGAGCCGACGCGTTCGTCGCCGGCTTCGTGCACCAGTGGCTGGACATGCAGCGGCTGGACTTCTTCCAGTTCGACGCCGGCAAGCACCGCGAATTTGATGAGAGTACCCGTGCTGCGGCACGGCAGGAGGTCTACGCATCTTTCGCCCACCTGCTTCGAACCAAGAGCACCAGCCAGGGCCGACTGGGCCACCTGCTGGACACCAATTACGTCATCATCAACAGTCTGCTCGCAACTTACTACGACATCGACGGCGTCACGGGCGATGAGTTCCGCCTCGTCAGGCTCCCCAAAGACTCGCCGCGCGGTGGTCTGCTGGGCATGGCCGCGATCCATGCGATGGGGTCCGACGGCGTGCACTCCAGTCCCGTTGAACGCGGCGCATGGGTATTGCGTCACCTGCTACACGATCCGCCCCCGCCGGCCCCGCCGAACGTGCCACAGCTCTCGCGCTTGGAAGGGGAAGTGCTCACCGCCCGTGAGCGTCTCGCCGCCCACATGGAAGAAGCCCAGTGCGCCAGCTGCCACCGCAAGATCGATCCGATCGGCTTTGGCCTGGAGAACTTCGACGCCGCCGGCAAGTGGCGCACAACCGATTCCTACGTCACCGCGAAGAAGAGGACGGCTGACAACAAGAAGATCAACTCAAAGAAGAAGACCTGGGACATCGACGCCTCCGGCCGCTTGCATAACGGCCCCGCGTTCAAAGACTACTTCGAATTGCGAGACATCATCGCCTCTCGTGAGGCCGACTTCTCCCGCGGCCTGACCGAGCACTTAATCGAGTATGCACTCGGCCGATCGTACGGCTTCACGGATGATCCCCTGGCCGATGAGATCATGGCGGCCGCGAAACGCAAGCAATTCGCCCTGCGAGAGTTCATCCACGCCATCGTCCAGAGCGATGCGTTCCAGTCGAAGTAGAGGGCTCACCAGCCGTTCAGGATCGATCACGCGCGGCTCATCGCCTGCAGCGCACCATCTGTGCGCATCGGGGTGGTGTTCGGCCCATCGATATGGGCACACACTTTTCCATACCGAAACTCAAGACGCTGGACACTAAGCCGAGTTGGCACAACCGGGCCGGCCGGATCGACCGCTCCGCCTGCTTCGTCCTCACCGCCAGCCAGCTCTGGCGATGCATCCCCGAAGACGATTGGACCGACCGCTACCCCGCTCGCCAGTCGGCATCCGTCGCCAAGGGCAAGTGCGACCGATGGGCTGAGCGCCGACTCTGGGCCCGCGACATCTGGGAACTCCACAAGTGGGAGCCGCCCTACCCGCTGCGGGGCGACTTCCGCACGGCGAAGTCCAACGCGATGCGAGGCGAGGTGCGAGGATCGAGGAGGAGGGGCGAGGCAAGTCAGCATCGCGCACAAATGGTGCGCCAAGACAGCATCCTCGGCGACGGCCCGGTCAACCCCAACCGCGGCGTCGGGTTCACCCACTACAAGTTGCTCGGCTTGAACGCCATGTGGTCCACCACCCTCCGCATTGAAAGGATCGTCCAGCACGCCAAGCTCCGGCAGCACTTTTTGGTTTGCCCGGTCTGCTCTGAAGCCGTCGAGCAACGCCTCGGCGGACAAAGCAGTTCAAACATTGCGTCGAGGCGTTGCTCGACGGCTTCAAAGAAACTCCCCGGCCGAGTCACCAAACTCTACCTCCCCCTGTGTACGCCGCGCGAATGGGAAGACGCCCTGCTCGCCCAGCTATGGCTGAACGCACGCCCTCAGCATGTCACGCACCCGAACCGTCCGTTGGCGCCGGAGGTCCTGCAGCTCATCGAACGCTATGGCGAACTGTTCGAGCCGAGGCGGCTACGTTGCCGGCATTGCCTTGGGCTGCGGTACGGGGAGGTCAAGCCGCGCGACGTCGGCGGGTGAGGCATAGTTCGCCAGCGACAAAAAAGGGGACAAAAAAGGGGATAAGTACATTAAATCACGGGCCCCCGTCTTTCCGTGGCCTGCCTCGCGAGTGGAAGGTGGATTCCAGGCCCATCTGTTCGGCAGTACGCCGGGTGCCACTGACAACCAACAGGTTGTCAGTGCGGGAAGTCTAGAACTCAACCC
>JBMZAP010000156.1:0-8407 GCA_049611445.1 Phycisphaeraceae bacterium
GATCCCCCAACTCACCAGCAGCGGCAGACGCAACCTCGTGCGGATGCCGCGGACAATCAGCGGGTTGTCCCAGAGCATCATCGGGTTCATGTCATCTCCATGCCATCGAGCTCAAGCATGATGTCTTCAACGCCAAAGCGCTTCTCAACAAAGCGCGTCACCGCGACACCGCCGCCGACCAGGAAGGTCAGCAGGCGGGACAACTCGTTCTCATCACCCGCAAACTCAACGAGGACGGTGTCGCCCTCATGCGTGGTTGCGACGACGCCCGGCCTTCCATGCAATTGAGAGGCGGCAGAGGCGGCACCCCCGGGGCAATCAATTTCGACAATCCGCTTGGTCTGAACCTTTCTGACAATCTCATCGATCTCGCCATGCACCACCATGCGGCCCTCGCGCATGACACCAATAGAGTCACACATGTCTGCGAGTTCGGTGAGGATATGCGAGGAGACGAGCACCGATCGGCCATCGTTCGCCAGGCGACGCAAGATCCGCCGAAATTCAATCCGCGCCACCGGGTCGACACCACTGGCGGGCTCATCGAGCAAGAGCACTTTGGGCTGATGCAGAAGTGTTTTGGCAAGGACGACACGCTGCATCATGCCGCGTGAAAGCGCCTTACCCTTCACATCCCGCTTTTTCGCCATGCTTACCATGTCGAGACATTCACTTACCCTTCGCTTCCGCTCTTTTCTAGGCACACCATGTGCCGAGGCAAACATATCCAGCATCTCCCAGACCTTCAGGTCATCATGCACCGGGGCGAGGTCGGGCATATAGCCGAGGATACGGTGTACCTGGTCAGCCTGATCGGCAACATCGAAGCCGCCGACCTTGACTTCGCCATAGGTTGGCAGTTGCAGCGTCGCCATTACGCGTATGGTGCTTGTCTTGCCTGCCCCGTTGGGGCCGATGAGCCCGAAGACCTGGCCAGCGGGGATCTCCAGCGAAAGATCGTGGACCGCGGTAAATCCGTCGTAGTCCACTCGGAGATCAGTCGTTTGAATCATCACGCACACACCTTGGTATCAATCAATGATACGCAGGCCAGCCACGATGGTTGCAGAATATTTGCCCTGAACGTCAAACTGCGGAAAGAGGCAAGCACGTGCGATCGACCGCCTCGGCGACGCGCGCCAGCGAGCCCATCAACTCGCCCAACACCGCTGGCGTAACCGATTGAGCCCCGTCGGTCATCGCGTGGCTGGGGTCCTGATGCGTCTCAATCGCCAGGCCGTCACACCCCGCTGCAACCGCCGCGCGCGACATGTCTGGTACGAGGTATGCGTGACCAGTCCCATGGCTGGGATCGACGACGATCGGCAAGTGACTGCGACGCTTCAGCTCCGGAACGGAGGCCAATGGCAGCGTATTGCGCACATGTTTCTCGAACGTTCGGATGCCTCGCTCGCAGAGGATTACGTTCGGGTTGCCCGCTGCGAGGATATAGTCCGCCGCCTGCAGGTACTCATCGATCGTCATCGACATGCCACGCTTAAAAAGCACGGGCTTATCGACCTCTCCAACAGCCTCCAGCAGCTTGAAGTTCTGTGCATTACGCGTACCGATCTGCAGGCAGTCGGCGTATCTCGCAACCAGCTCAACGTCCGCAGGCGTCAACACCTCGGTCACAATCGGTAGTCCTGTTACGTCGCGAGCGGCGGCCAGCATCTTCAACCCGTCTTCGCCGTGGCCCTGAAAAGCATATGGATTTGTACGAGGTTTAAAGGCGCCGCCACGCAGTGCATGAGCCCCGGCCGATTTCACAAGCTGGGCAATCTCGATGATCTCATCTTCGCCCTCGACACTGCAGGGGCCCGCGATAATCGGGATGTTGGCACCCCCAAAAATACAGCCATCCCCCTCACCGACGCGCACTTGCGTCCGTTCGCCGGGCTTGGTCTCTGCCGCCGCCATCTTGTATGGCGACAAAACACGCATGATCCGATCCACACCGGGGACCTGTTCAAACTTGCTCGAGTCCTTGAGTCGATCGTCACCAATCACCGCAACGACAAAGAGATCTGTCCCTTCAATCGGGTGGGGCTTGAGCCCGGCTTCGGTCACAAGGTCGGCTACCACCTGCACCTGTTCAGCAGTCGCGTCAGGTCGCATCACGATGATCATGTCAGGTCTCCAGGCCAGCGGGTTGCAATGCCATTATCGGCAACTCTTACTGTAGCCTCGATTCCACGACTCGGCAGAAATGACAGTCAGTACTTCGCCTGCGAGGTCTCATCCGGATCAATCACGAACCAGTGCTCATTGAGCACGTCCGCGGTCGTTGCACGCCGGGCAAAGCCTTCAAAGGCGATGACCTGCCCGCGGTAGACCTCCTCGAAATGACGCCGACTGATAAATTCGACACCAACCTGCGGGTCCGCGACCAGTACCAGGTGCGGACGAACTTCCACAATCGTAACCATGTGCAGCCGGGCTGAGTTGTACTGCAATGGCGTGAGCAATGGTGGCTCAAGTCGCCTGAGCGTCTCATAGTCCGGCTCGAGCAACGTCGCGTTAATACCAGTGTGCTTCAGCCTTGCGTCGATACCGTTGAGCGCGCGCAGCAGTGTCGCCCCGCTCCCTTCACGGGTCTCGGTCAACTCGGCCATCTCCGCCTCGGTTGCCTTAAGCCCCAGCATACGCAACGCGGTTGCCGACGCGGCAGGCACACAGGAGTAGTCCTGCGTCTGCTCCACAATCAACTTGTTGGACTCGGCCTCGAAGGCGTTGGTCGGCGTCGGCCGCATCATCCAGAGACCGCCCTGCACGAAGTAAGCCGCGCCAAGCAGCATGCCAAGAATCATCACCGCACGCTGGCGTTTGAGAATCGCAAGGCGCCAGCCGACACCGAGCATGAAGAGAAACAGCGGTGCCGCGCCGATGCCCTCCAGGCGCGCCAAAGCGGCCAGCGGAATAACTTGCACGGCGACGGCCGGATGCTTGATCAGAACCGACCAACCGATAAGCAGACCAAACGCAAGGCCGATCACACAACCCCGGCGAAGCTTATCCTCTATTTGGCCACATGCACGGCCGCCAAACCAGGCAGCGGGCAGCATCGCAGCGACAAAAACAAACCATAACGCCGAGCCGGGCATTCTCTGTCTCCCTCGCCGACCGAACGGCCGGCGTCATCGGCACGCAAGAAAACGCGGCCGACTTATGGCATGTCGACATGATCAACAGGCGACTTGGCCCTGTCCGGGAAACACGCAAAAAGAAATGCTGGAGGAAACGATACAAACCGAACTATGGCAGCAGGCCCTTGGGTACGGGAACCGCCTTACCTTCGTCCGTGACACAAACGATGGTCGTTTCGGCTGTCATCAAGAGTTCATCGCCACGCTTTAAGGTGTAGTGGTGCTCGACCTTCACTCCCGCACAAGGCAGGCCGATGACCTGTAAGTCCAGTTCGTCGTCATACTTGGCTGGCTTCTTGTACCGGATATTCATTCGCGCGACGGCAAAGAAGACGCCACTGGCCTCACAATCACGGTAGTTCGCGCCCTGCACGCGGAGCAACTCGGTTCGCCCCATCTCCATCCAGACGGGATACGACGCGTGGTGGGCGATCTGCATCGGATCGCACTCGGCGTATCGCACGCGGATCGGGATCACTACACGGTCGGGCCGGTCGTTCAGGGCTTGCTCTCTCATGGGCGGCGATCATAACGGATGACCACACAATGAAAAACGCCGACCCACAAGTGGCGGATCGACGCTTCCTCTTCTCGCTTTTTGCTTGCCGCTTAATCTGTCGTGGTCGGGACATCGGCGGTACCCGTGATCGGGTCCGGGCTGCCGTTGATCTCGGCAAACTCGGCATCGGTTGCGATCCCCTCAGCGAGCACCGCAGCACTGCGAGCGTCAAGTGCACGCTCGCGCATCTGCTCGGCGGCAAGCTGTTCTTCCTTGGCTAAAGCTTCCGCTTCCTTGGCCAAGGCGGCGGCCTGCGTAGCTTCGTCCTGAAGTGATTGCGCAACCTGCTCTGCTCGGGCGGCGGCCTCAGCGGCAGCCTTAGCCTCGGCAACAGCTTGTTCGTGTGCACGCCTGGCTAGTTCTGCTTCGGCAGCACCTTGCTCAGCCTCAGCCTGGGCTTGTCGGGTCTGCTCTGCCTTCTGCGCAGATGCCTCAGCAAGACGACGCGCGATCTCTGCGGCCTTCTTTGCTTTTGCGGCCGCAATCTCAGCCTCGTCTGCTTGCTTTACCGCCATCTCGGCCAAAGACGCGGCATTCTCTGCGGCCTGCTCCTGAGCCTCTGCCGCTTTCTGCGTATGCATCACCTTCTGCTCATGGAACTTGGCAGAGGTCAGCGCTTCCTGATCTGCAGCATCTGCGAGATCAGCGCGGGCCTGGGCCTCACGCCGCTCACGCTCGGCTTGCTCTTGCGCGATCTTTGCGAGCCGCTCAGCCTCACTGGCCTGCATCGCATACCACATTGCCTCTGCTTCCTTCTCGTCTGCGATCTTCCGTGTCACGTTCGCTCGTGCGACCTTATCCGGCGAAGCCTTCATAATGAAATATGGGTCTTCCGTCTCGTTGGTGAAGCGGTACGGCTTGTGCAGGTGCTTCATCGAAGTCGAGAAGTACAAGTATCCATCCGGGCCCATCGCCAACGAGTCCGGCCACTTCAGCCGCGGGTCAGCGACAAAAGTCTCGATCGCACCACCGGGACGACGTACAATAATCGCGTCACGTTCGATGGCGGCGAGGTAAAGGTTGTCGTCTTTGTCCAGCCACATACCATCGACGACCGAACCGGTCGGGCCGAGGTCTTCGATAGATGCAGAGCGAACAAAATCTGATGTCTTTTCATCACGCAGCACGTTGGTTGGCACGCGGTAGATGCGTCGCCCGGACATCGTGTGGTAATACAGCCAGTTGCCGTCTTCTGAAAGCTCGATACCCGAGACATTGACCTGAGGAACGACGCCCGCAAAGTTACGCCACTCGGTGGAGCCGACACGTGCGATCACGCCAGCATCAGCTGTGGTCGAAGGATCGCCGAGCAGGACGTGGTGGGTCTGACGGGTTTTCAGATCGACGACGTAGATTGTGCCACGTGTCGAGTCGGCGATATACGCGGTTTGCCGATCGCTATCGACACGGAAATCGCTGAGGTAGCTGGTGTAAGTAAAATCACGCTTGTGATCGAAGTAAAAGACCTGTGCAATCGAGTCATCGCTAAGATCGATTTTGAAGAGCTTCGGCCCCGCAGTCACGACACGGCCATTAACACCGGGGTTACCTGCATCCAGGATCCAGAGAAAGTCGTCACGATCGATATACAAGGCCTGTGCGCTGACAAAGCCACGAAGTGCCGATGGGCCTGACTTGCCATCCCAGTCGTTCCAGTACGGCGAGGGGAAGGGCTTGAGCTGACCATCCGGGAGCAACTCCGCGACGGATGTCCCGGGCCGATCGCTCCACCAGGGGAAGCTGACGAAAACCCGACCTCCGTTCGAAACAGCGATGCCAGCCGGTTGCTCGTCATCAAATGCAGCAACCTCGACAACGAGCTTCTCCCACTTGGGTTCAAAACCGGCGGCGGTACCGTGGCCCTGACTTGAGCAGGCACTGAGCAACAGCACCGCGACCACGAGGATCACAGCGGTAATCAGGCCTTGGGCCAGCGGGACATTGAGGACAGATTTGTTTCGCGTGTTCATACGACAGTTCCCAAAGAGGAGTAAACCCCCGGTGATGTGGGTCGTATCGTTTGAACCGGCACGGCGATTAAGGTCCGACTTAGATACAAAAATCCGTCGGCAGGTCCGGAATGAAGTTATTTGATGCAGCCCTACTCGACCGTGCCGTAGATACGGTCACCAGCGTCACCGAGACCCGGGCAGATATAGCCCTTCTCGTTGAGTTGGCGATCGATCGCACAGGTCGTGATCGGCACATCCGGGTGGTCCTGGTTGAAACGCTCAATCCCCTCCGGCGCCGCAAGCAGACAGGTAAAGCGGATGTCGCCGCACCCCTTCTGCTTGAGGACGTGCGCCGCGGCAGATGCGCTGCCCCCGGTCGCCAGCATCGGATCGACCAAGATCACGGGTCCATTCGCGATGTTTGCAGGCAGCTTCACGTAGTAACTCACCGGCGTCAGCGATTTCTCATCACGGAACATCCCGATATGCCCGACTTGGGAACCGGGGATCAAGCGCGCCATCCCTGCCGCGGGACCCATCCCGGCACGCAGGATCGGAACGAGTGTCACCGGCCCATCCAACTGCCGCCCTTCATAGGGTTCGATCGGGGTATTCACCGTGTGCGGCCTGCTCGGCGCATCTCGCAGCGCCTCATACGCAAGGATCGCGCCAAGCTTCTCAGCAATCGACCGGAAGCGATCCGTCGGCGTATCCAGGCTGCGCATCTCGGTTTGGAGATGCCCCACCAGAGGGTGATCGATCAGTTGCACGTTGTCCGCCATCGCGTATCTCCCAAGCAACGGCCCAATCATACCAAGCCCGTACCAACGGTTTGAACAAGTCACAAACCCCGTCACCCGTCCTTGCGTTCACACACCTCTTCAACCAGCGTCGGCGGCACCCCGATCCCCGCAACGAAAACCTGTCCAGTGAATTGCTGGGACTCATCCACATCAAAACCCAACTTCCGCGCAACGAACGTCACCGTTGCATCCGCCTGCACAGTCGAAGGCGCCGCCTGTGCCGTATCACAGTCCAAACCCGAAGGCACATCGATCGCAAGAACAAGTGGCCCATCACCGCCCCGCCTTCGCGCATCACTGGCACTGTTGATCGCATCAACCACCGCAACGGCATGCCCCTTGAGTTCACGCGACGCGTCAAAACCTGTTCCAAGCAAAGCATCGATCAATAAATCTGCCGCAGGCCAATGCGGCGACTGCTCACTCAGCGACAGACCATCATCGACACGCATCAGTTTGACCCCCATGCGCAGGCAGATGCCGTAGTTCACCGCGGCGTCGCCGGCCAACCGCGAAGGATCCGTCGCGGTGTAGACCACGACCTTGCGTCCTGCGTTGTGTAGGTGACGCGCGATGACAAAGCCGTCGCCGCCGTTATTACCACCACCGCAGACGATCGCGACCTTATTGCCTTCGATCGCTTCGAGCATGCCCACAGCGACATCGGTTGCGTTAATCCCGGCGTTCTCCATGAGCACGACACCGGGGATGCCCAACCGATCGATCGCCAGACGATCCACCTCACGGGATTGTTTACGGGTCAGGGTCAGAGGAGTCTCCGGCTGCATCACATCGCTCATACCCCGATGATAGACCGAGCCAACAATCATCACACCAGCAGGCACTAGCCCGTAACCAAGGTTAGAATCGCAGTTCCCATGGGGGCGTAGCTCAGTGGTTAGAGCACGGGACTCATAATCCCTTGGTCGCAGGTTCGAATCCTGCCGCCCCTATTCCCCGGCCAAAACCGCCTTGGCGGGGTAGAATCCGCATAGATTCGGCGTAACCGGACTAGCCCGGGCCGCGTCTATCTGCAATAATGCATTAAAGACGTGCGTCTTAACTTTTAGGAACATCCACGCCCAACCGGCGGGAGACACGATATGAACACCATCACCACACTCGCTTTTGACATGCCCGGCTGGCAGGAACTGCTGATCCTCGGCGTCATCGGCCTGCTCATCTTCGGCAAACGCCTGCCCGAGGTCGGACGATCCATCGGCAAGGGCATTGTCGAATTCAAGAAAGGCCTGGCAGGTATCGACGAGGAAGTCGAGGCCGCGGTCTCCGAAAAAGGCAAGAAGATTGACGCCGACGCTGGCAACACCACCACCGTGGAAACCCACGCCGAGTCAACAACCAACGCTGAACCCTCCGCCTGAGCCACTGAAACCCGGCAAAGGCCAGAAACTTACGCCATACCCTCATACGGACACACTGCGTGTCCGTTTTTTATTTGCCTGATCTATTCTCACAGACCGCATCAGGTAGTACAATTCATTTACACCTTTCTGGCCGTATCACTTGCCCTGATTCTTCTGATTTCCGCCGTTCGCGCGAAGGAGCCCACGTGAGGCGCAGGCACATTGGATTTACGCTGATCGAGCTCTTGGTCGTGATCTCCATCATCGCGCTGCTGATCGCGCTCTTAATGCCCGCACTAGGCTCGGCCAGGAAGAATGCCCGGCTGATGCTCTGCACAACACAGGTCCGAAGCTTCGGCCAGGCGGTACACGCCCACGCGACCGACAACAAGAACTTCCTCGTCCATCCGAACTGGAACCGATTGCACCCCGGCTGGCTGTACAACACCGAGCAACCCGATGGCACGTGGTGGTGGCCTGCCAACTACACCAACTACGAAGACCGCGTGAAGCTGCGCGAGACCGGCCTGCTCTGGAACTACCTCACCGACGGCGGCCCCACCTACCACTGCCCCGATGACGA
>JBMZAP010000157.1:0-8383 GCA_049611445.1 Phycisphaeraceae bacterium
TAAAGGCTGATCCAGACCAGCAATCGGTCCAAATCAGCCTTTACCCGACTCTCTTGAGTCAAAAAATAGCGGGGACAGGATTCGAACCTGTGACCTCCGGGTTATGAGCCCGACGAGCTACCAGACTGCTCTACCCCGCAACGAGTAGTGAGCCGAAAATAGTAAGTCTGATTTGAAGCCCTGTCAAGTCGTGCCGATTCTTTCTGCCCCTTTGTTCGAGGTCGTATGATGGTGTGCAACTCCTTAGGTCAACGAGGTGTGCCATGTTGAAAGTGTCTGGTCTTCTAGGCTTGCTGGGTATTGTGCTGGCTTGTGTTGGATGTGGGCCAACGACGTTTGTCGTGGGCGTGTCGCCGGGGGATCAGCGTATGGTCACGACCCTTGTTGAGCCCGCGAAGTCGCGGACGAAAGACAAGGTTGCCCTCATCGATGTTTCGGGGATGATCCTCAATGCTCGCATACCGGGCCTGCTCAGTGACGGCGAGAACCCGGTCAGTGTGTTCCACGAAGAGTTGCGGCATGCCGCAAGGGATAAACACGTCAAGGCAATCGTGCTGCGATTGAATACACCTGGCGGCGCGGTCGCGGCGAGTGACATGATGTACCGCGACGTGATTGAGTTTAAGGAAAAGACCGGCAAGCCGGTGGTGGTGGTGATGATGGATGTTGCGGCCAGTGGTGGCTACTATCTCGCTTGCGCGGGCGACCATCTCATCGCGTATCCCAGCACCGTGACGGCTTCAATCGGGGTTATCTTCCAGACCATTAGTCTTCAGCCAGCACTATCAAGCATCGGGATCACGACCGAGGCGATCACCAGTGGGCCGAATAAGGATGCCGGCTCACCCCTGAGCGCATTGACCGATGGGCACCGGGCGGTATATCAGGAGATGGTCGATACCTTTTACGCGGATTTCACCGGGATCGTGAAGCAGGCGAGGCCCGGCATTTCTGAATCGCACTTCAAGGAAGTAACGGACGGGCGGGTTGTGACTGGCAGGCGTGCGTTGGAGGTCGGGCTCGTGGATGAATTGGGTGACCTTGATGACGGCTTTGCCAAGGCGAAAGAATTGGCTGGTGTCTCGGACGCATCACTGATCCGATACCACCGGCCCTTGGATTATGTTGGTTCGCCCTATGCAAAATCAGGCGAAGCCACGCCAGGCGCAAGCACGACACAAGTCAATCTGTTGCAGTTGAACCTCGATGGCTCGTTTGGCGAATCTGCCTCCGGCTGCTTTTATTATGTCTGGCTACCCGGTGTAAGGTAAGCTAATGATTGGCCGCAGGTCTTGAGGGGTTGATTCGCTGGCTCGGCCGACTTTTTGGATAGAGGCTTTGGCACATGCAAACGCTTGATATTGAATGCCCCTCTTGCGGGGAGATGCTTGAACTGGACGCTGGATTCGCGGGCGGCGTGTGTCGTTGTTCCAACTGCGGGACGCTGATGACGGTTCCCAGTGATGCGGGCCAGGCAGAGTCGCTGACACGACCAACAAGCAGCGCGTCGGTCGGTGCCGGTGGGCTCAGTTCCATGGGCGTGCCTGACCCGGGCGCAACGCGCAGTCGAACCAGCAGGTCGAAGAAGGGCAAGACGAAGAAAGGTCGGCCACTCAGCGCGACGATCGAAGCGGGCGAGTACCGCACCGCCAGCGGCAAAGTCATTCGCGTGGATGAGTCGACGCGCGTGCCGATGGCCGAAAGTAAGAAGAAGCAGATCCGTATGGCCACGACGATTGTCTTCTTCTCCATCGTCGCAGCGGTAGTCGCGGTTGCCGTCGTTGGGATCATTGCGATTACCGGCGGCCCCGGCGGACCGGGCGGTGGTAGCGGAGATACTGCCTACGACCCGGCCGCGAACCCCTACACACTTGAGTTTGCCAACGTGATGGGCCTGCCGATCACAGACCGCACGGTGGTGATTGTCGAGGCAACTGAATATAGCGACGAGTGGAAAAAAGCCGCTGGTGACATGGTGGGCGCAGGCCTTAGTCAGAAGCCCAAGGATGGTGAGGTGACACTCATTGGTGCGGGCACCGCTCCGATCAAATTTGCCGGCGGATCCTTCCAGGAAATGCCGATGCCCGCAGGTAAGGTTCGCGACTGGTTTGGCAAACTGCCGGCTGACGGGCAAGGCGATGTCGTAGCTGCGATCAGCGAGGGGCTGGCACTGGACCCGCAGACAATTATTGTCATGCATGGCTACACAGAGATGTCGAGTATCGAAGCGTGGGACGCACTGGTGAAAGACCGGGATGGGCTGAAGATCCATATCGTTCACCTCGGCAACAGCTCACCCGAGCTGGAAGGTTGGGCGGGGGAACGCGGTGGCGAAGCCGTGGTGCTCTCGGTCGATCAGATCGAATATCTCAAGGAAGCAGCTGCCGAAGAAGAGACGAGTGAAGAAGAATGACGCGGCCTATGCATGGCGGCTTGCCCATCAGTTCATGTCGATAGCGCGTTGAGCACCTGCCCGTTGATCAGGATGTAAAGCTCGTTCATGAACTTTGCCAGGAAGAAGTTGGCAATGATGATCGCGATGAAGCTGGCGACGAAGGCATCCGTCGCCGCCTTGCCGACACCTGCGGCACCCGCTTGGCAATGAAACCCCTTGTAGCAGCTGATCAGGCCGATCAATAAGCCGAACGCTGCGCCTTTCACCAGTCCGGTGATGACGTCAAACGATGTCACAAAATCAGCTGAGAACTGCCAGTATGCACTGGCGTCGACATTGAACCCCACGACAACGACCAGCCACCCGCCGAAAATGCCCATCAGGTCGCTGGCGATCGTTAGGATCGGGACCATAATCAGGCAGGCAAGCACGCGTGGTACGACCAGATGCCTGACGGGGTCGGTCCCCATGACACGTAGCGCGTCAAGTTGATCGGTTACGCGCATTGTGCCGATCTCCGCACTGACCGCCCCGCCAACCCGCCCGGCAATCATGACCGCGGCCAGTACAGGACCGATCTGCTTGACTACGGAAAGGTTGATGATGCCACCGATGCGGGTTTCCTGCCCGATGGATTTCATCTGGTCGAACATCTCCACGCCAAGCACGGCACCAACGAACCCGCCGACGAGCATGACTACAGGCATTGATCTTGTCCCAACCTCGTAGAGTTGTGGGACAAGCAGCCGCATCCGTCCAAACCCCGCACCGCGGGCAAAACTGCCCTTCAGCCAAGCCATGGAAAAGCGCGAAAACTTCCCGAACCCCTCGATTGCATCGAGCAGGCTCTGGCCGAACGCGGCGAATGGACTAAGAATCATGACCGACACCGTAGCGGAAACCTCGCTTCGTGGCGATCAGGCAAGGGTGGCTGATGGGATTCGAACCCACGACCTTCGGGATCACAACCCGACGCTCTAACCAACTGAGCTACAGCCACCATCGGCCGGGCTTCACATGCCCGAGCCGCAAAAAGTACGTTGACCCGCCCGATCTGTCAAACACATCCGCCCTGTTTTCGCGTTGCGATTGACCTGCAAGCCCAGAACCTGCCGATGTTTGCCGTTAGAAGGGGCCACGCGTAAAATGTAGGGTCGATCAGACCAAGGGAACCCACCATGACCCGATTCATCACAACCTGTCTCACTTCCTTGCTGCTGTTCGCTGTTGCTGGTTGCAGCTACGTCAAGACCCCCGCGGTCGCTTTCAGTGATGATGGGGAATATCTGCCTCGGGACGTGGGCAATGGCCTCGTTAAGTCTCCCAATCCACTGATCCCCGATGTGCCGATGCCGGTTGGCTTCAAGGCCGTGGCCAGTCAGTGCTTCTGGCAATATGACGGAAACGTCCGCGTGGTCCAGCACGTCTATCAGGGCCATGCCGAGCCCGGCGATGCCGCCGAGTTTTACCAACGCACCCTGCCGAGCCACAACTGGGCACTGACCGATATCCAGGGCGTCGGCGACGCAACGATCCTGCGTTACACCAAGGGGATCGAAGAGTTGAAGATCACTGCCAAGGATGGCTGGGCGGTCAGTACCATCCAGATCAACATTGACGCAAAATAAGCCATTAAACGCCCGCGCAGACGAGGCTGAGTAAGAAAGAACACTATGGATTCTGAACGCCGACACGAACTCGAAACCAATGACCTCCGCGAGTTCCTCGATAATTTCAAGGACTTCTGGGATAAGCATGGCAACCGCCTGCTCATCACGCTGATCGTTGTGCTGGGCGGATGGCTGGCCTATGCCAAATACAACCAGTGGCAGGCAGACAAAGCCGAAGCTGCATACACGGAATTAAACGCCGCAGACTCAACGGATGCGTTCCGTGCACTTGCTGCAGAACGGGGGCAGGTCCATGACGAGGCGATGCGTCGTGGCGGTGACACCGCATTGGGTGATGCACGATCCGCACTCATTGAGGGAGATGCTGAAGGCGCCGACAAAGTACTTAAGAAAGCAGACTCCGCCTATACAGCTCTGGTGAACAAAGCCGCTACGACCGAGTACAAACTCGTCGGGCACGAAGGCCTCGCGAAGGTCGCCCTGATGCGCAAGGAGTGGGACAAGGCATCGAAGCACTATGAGCTGTTGATTGAGTTGGCTGGGGAAACGTTTGCCATTCAAGCCGACCGCGCAAAACGAGCCCTGGACAGGGTCGATCTGTTGAAGAACCCCGTTGCTTTTGCTCCGCCGATCGTGGTTGAGCCGACTACGCCCGACCCGATCGATCCACAGCCGGCACCCGCCCCGCCGTTGCCGCTGCCGATCGATCCCGCGCCATCCGAGTAAAGACCGACACGATGACGGACACCCCCCACCCCGAGTCTGCCGAGTCGCTGGCTCGGGCAAGGCGGTACTTCGCCGAGTCATTGGAGGACCTCGAGGAGGCCGGTGCCGAGCGTATGAGCTGGACGATGAGCAAGGACTCGTCGCTTCGGCTGGACAAATATGTGCAGGGCCGACTCAAGGGCATCTCGCGAAGCCAGGTGCAGAAACTCATCGATCTGGGCGCGGTAACGGTCAATGGCACGGCAGGGAAACCCTCACAAAAGCTCAAGGGCGGCGAAGTGATTGAGGTTGTCGTCCCGCCAAAGCCATCTGAAGACCTGATCGCCGAAGACATCCCCCTTGACATCCTTTATGAAGACGATGTCTTCATCGCGATCAACAAAGATGCAGGCATCATTGTCCACCCCGCCCGTTCGCGGCTCACCGGCACGATGATCAACGCGCTCGCGTATCACTTCGAGCACCACCCGGGCAACACCGTTGATCGCACGATCAATGCCGACGCGGAACGCAGCGAAGCGACGGGGCCGATGCCGACCAAGTCAGACAACAAACGCAACAGGGCCAAAGACAACAAGCCCTCTCTCTCCTCCGTTGGCCAGGACGCCGCACGCCCCGGTGTCATCCACCGTCTGGACATGAATACCACTGGTGTCATCCTCTTTGGCAAACAGAACGAGGCCCACTGGCTGCTTGCCAAGCAGTTCGAAGAACGCACGAATACCAAGGCCTACCTCGCTGTTGTCCATGGCAACCCCGACCCGGTCACCGTCATCGATCAGCCCCTCGGCAAGCACCCCACCATCCGAGAAGGCAACGCCGTCCGCCACGACTCGACCGGCAAGCACGCTCTGACGATTGCCCGCGTCCGCGAGCAGTATGAGGGGTATGCGCTTGTCGAATGTGAGATTAAGACAGGACGAACCCACCAGATCCGGGTCCACCTGCAATACATTGGCCATCCGATCGTCGGCGACATCATGTACGGCGGCGAGATCGTCGGGCCGAAAGAGTTGGATGCCCCACCCTTCCCTGCAGGCTCACGTATCAACATCAGTTACGCCCGCGCGAAGGAGGAGGGCAAGAAACTTGAAGCAGTCGCTGAAGCACGCATGGAGCAAGGTGATGCCCACCCGGACGGCCCAGTCATCATGGCCTACCCTGCGCTGCACGCTGCTTACCTCAAGATTAAGCATCCCATCGATCGGCATGACATGGTTTTCACGGCCCCGCTGCACGAACCAATGCGATCGCTCGTGATGGAGCTGCGCAAGCGGCCGAACATCAAGGGGGCCAAGTCGACGAATGCGGGGTGCTATATCGATCTGAAATACGCGATGATGGACACTTAAGCTCCAATCGCCATGATTCATGCGGTGTGAGGGCTTTCCGCTAGATGCAATCCGGCTGATTTTAGAAATATTCTGGATTTAGCTGGCTGTGCGCAGTAATCTATTTAATATATTGCTACAGGGAAATTTTAATCTCTGTTTTTCCTCTCTTGGTTTCTTCTCATCTACAAGCTATCTCTTGGAGGACAGGTTCATGAAACTCCCGATCATTCAGTCGCTTGCTGCGATTGCGTTGCTTACCCTCGCAGCGCCCGCATCTTCACAAACAGTCCATTTCACTGCGACTGGAATCCAAGGGCTTGGTAACGCACAGGCCTGGGGCGCTACAGACATTACAGGTAAGCCGACGGCTTTCGAGTTGGTCTTCGACTTCACCGCGACCACCGACGCCATCACCAACGCGATCCCGCTTCTCGAGGGTGGCGGCAATGGTACCGGGATGTCGATTGTGCTCGAGAATGACAATCTGCACTTCTGGGCCGGCAACAATGTCAACCACGTTTTCTCTACGACCCATGGATTGACTGCGCCAACAAACGATCTCCAACTTGTTGGCGTGATCACGTATGACACCAGCGGGACACTGGACACCTATGAACTCTTCCTCAACGGCAGCAGCCTCGGCACAAAGTCTGACATCAACATGAACAATGACTGGGCTGGAGCTGACGGCGGAACCGGCTTGGGGACGGAAGGTGGAACACAGCGATACGATGGCACCGGCCTGTTCGATTCCACGAGCATGTCAAATTTCTCCGATGGCGATGATAACGATATCACTGTCCGGATCTATGACTTAACGTTGCAGGAAAACAGCCTGAACAACATCCTGGTTCCTGAGCCTTCTTCTTTGGCAATGGCCGGCCTGCTGGGCATACTTGGCCTAACGCGTCGCAAGCGATAAGCCCGAAATAACAATTATTGTTTTACCAGCAGTACTGTTCAGATGCACTTGAAATAGTGCATCTTTTACTACTGAGATATCGCGTGCCAAGGACCGGCCGTGATCACTCTGGTGGCAAGATGATGGCATCGTTATCAACCCACTTTCGATGCCAGTCCGTTCGCCAGAGATCTGGCAGATCGACCGACGAAGCGTGGCCGTCGATAAAGACAAGGTTGATCGCGTAGCCATGACGTGCAATCGTGAAGCGATTCATCTGTCGTTGAGCACCTGGCGAGTGTGGCATCATGGTGCCTTTGTCTGAATTGGTCAGGTTTGAAACGGCAGGTGGAGCTAAATCCGTGGGCTCGGGCCAGGCACCGACCCAGATACTGTCGCCCATACCGGGCACTTCGGAAGCAATTGTCACATCATCCATCTTGTTGAAGAATTGGTCGGCGGCGAATTGTCCCGCAAAGACGCCTTCAGGCTGCAGCCAGAGGTTGGCGCCGTAACTACCAGCCGCATTATTGAACGCGCCCCATGCTTCGGTTTCGCTGCCGACGTAATAATTACTGGGGCCGGGGACCGTTGTGCGCGGACAGACGTCGATCGATTGGTTCTCTGAGTCACCGGCCTCATTGGCATATGCCGTGTCTCCAAGATACTGCTCAAGCTGATGAAACCAGTAATCGTCTCCGCTGTGCGCGATCGGCATCATCTTGTTGTTGTTGTCAAAAGCGAAGCACTGCAGTGCAAAGCCAAGTTGCTTGACATTTGTCAGGCATTGTGTGTCCTTCGCCGACTCCCGAGCTTTACCTAAGGCCGGCAGCAGGATGGCGATTAGAAGCGCGATGATCGAAACAACAACGAGTAATTCGATAAGCGTGAAGCCATGGGTGCGTTTCATGCTCTAGTTCTCGTGGACGGGGGTTCGGAACTGAAATGATGTATCGCAATAATCAATATTCAGAAATGCACTTCCACACTATCGCCCTTCCAAGTCAAATGCCAGAATTTTGACCCCAAAGAGCCGGCTGTTACCGCGGCAGTGTATTAGCGAACACGCTTTAGATCAGCGAAAACGCTACCCCACATCGATCAAGCCCAGTGCCTCGCCGTATTGCTGGTGAACGACTTTGTGTAGCATGGTGTGGTCAGGTTGAGCGAGTTGCCAATCGGCTTCGATCATCGCTGTCGCATCGATGTGGGCGAGTTTGAGAAGATCGAGGTCTTCAGGGATCTGGGCGACACGCAGCGGCGGCATACCCGACTGACGAGTGCCGAAGAAATCGCCCATGCCGCGGATCTGGAGGTCCAACTCGGCGATCTTAAAGCCATCGTTGGTTGAACTGATCGCGTCCATGCGTGCGATGGCGTCATCGGTCGTGGGTTC
>JBMZAP010000158.1:0-8346 GCA_049611445.1 Phycisphaeraceae bacterium
ATCTTACGCCAACACCTTCAGGTCCTTGACCTTCTTGTTCAGTGTGTTGCGGTTGATGCCCAGGAAGTCGGCGGCCCGCAGCTTCACCCCGCCGCAGTAGTTCAGGCTCTCGCGGATGAGCTGGCGCTCGACCTCGCCGACGACCATGTCATAGACCTGCCCGTCGTAGACCTGCAGCTGCTTGACCGCGTGCTCGGCCAGCTTGCCGCACAACGCCTCGATCGATTCGTCCGCGACCTCGCCGCGCGTCTGCTCGGCGAACATGCGCACCTGCAGCGGCAACAACTCCAGCGTCAGCTCCTCGCCGTTACTCAGCACGACGGCCCGCTCGATCGCGTTCTCCAGTTCACGCACGTTGCCCGGCCAGGGGTAACGCAACAAGGTCGTCATCACGTCCCGGCTGATCTTGTGGACATTCCGTGCGTTTTCCTTGTTGTACCGCTGCAGGAAGTGATCGATCAGCGAAGGGATGTCTTCACGCCTTGACCGCAGCGGCGGCAGCAGGATCGTCACGACATTCAAGCGGTAGAACAGGTCTTCACGGAAGGTGCCGGCCCGGACCTCGTTCTCCAGGTTCAGGTTTGTCGCGGCGATGACCCGGCAGTCGACCTTGATCGTGCGGTGGTCGCCGACGCGTTCAAACTCGCGTTCCTGCAACACGCGCAGCAGCTTGACCTGCAGCTGCGGGTCGAGCGTGCCGACCTCGTCGAGGAAGATCGTTCCGCCATCGGCTGCTTCGAAGCGCCCGATCTTGTCACGCAGCGCGCCGGTGAACGCACCCTTCATGTGGCCGAACAGTTCGGACTCCAACAACTGTGGCGACAGCGCGCCGCAGTTCACGCGGATCAGCGGCTTGTCTTTGCGCGGGCTGTTGTAGTGGATGGCCTTGGCAATGAGTTCTTTGCCGCAGCCGGTCTCGCCGAGGATCAGACAGGTGGCTCGTGAGGTGGCGACCTGTGCGATCGTGCCAAGCACATCGAGCATCGCCGGGCTTGACCCGATGATGTTGTCGAAGGTGTATCGCTTGCGGAGGTCGTCGGTGAGCTGTTGTTTCTCTTCGAGCCACTGATCGCGCTGCAGGCGGATCTGCTGATGGATGCGGATGGTCTGCGCGATCAGCCCGGCGAAGATTTTTAAGAGTCGTGCGTCGGCCTGGAGGGTGGCCTCGTCGGTAAAACGCTTGAGGACACCGATCGTGCCGACGGCGCTGAGGCCATCGAACACCGGCAGGCAGATATAGCTGTGCGGGTGCTCGGCGTCGGGGTTGGTGTCGGCGGTCTGGGTCCGGTTGAGGAAGGCCTTGTGCTTGGAGACATCGGGGATGATCTCGGCTTGGCCGGTCTCAAGGACATGCCCGGAGACCCCCTCGCCCACGGCATATCGCCCGCGACGTTGTTCCTCGGGGGTCAAGCCGATCGACGCGACGATGCTCAACTGTCCCGCAGCGGGGTCCAGCAGTGTGAGAGCCGCCTTTTCAATCGAGAGTTCACGTTCCAGCAGGGCCATGGCCCGCTGAAAGACTTCGCTTAATTCGAGCCCGCCGCCAAGAATCTGGCTGATTTGCTCGATGATGTTTAATTCTTGTTCAGAGCGGTCCATAGTCTGCCTATTAGATCATCAATTGGGGCTGACGCAAGCACAATTTACAGACATCTCACGCTTTGCGCATGTCCGGCGCACCATCATAGGCCGAAGTTAGGGCACTTCAATTTTTATTGAATGCTGTCAAAGCAGGGGTTACAGCATTCTCGCCGGCCTGCTGAAGGGGTTTGTGCGCATCTCAATCGCGGTTCAACCTCCGATGCAGGCCCGTTCAGGCCTCGCCAGAGCCCCCAGACCCCCATTTGGACCCGCCAGATGACGACAGACAGCCCCAGTGCCCTGCCTCCCGATCTTGAAAGGCCGATTGCGAGCCACTTCGCCCGCGATCTGCCCTTGCAGGCCAGGCGGTGGCGGTACTACCGCAACCCGTCGGTACCCGGCAGAAGTGGTGCATGTCCGGCTCAGGCGCAAGGCCTGCCCGAGCGGTTGCAGCCTGCCGAGGGGCGGTCACGCGAGATCGTGATCGAGAACGACATTGCCTGGCGGGTCCATACGCTGGTGGACTTTATGTTTGGAAAGCCACTCGAACTGACGCCACAGGTCAGCGACCCTCAGCGTGCCGACGCAATCCGCCGCTTCCTGAGAGCGGTCATCGAGGTGAATGGCGGGGTGAATCTCTTCCAGGACGCCGCGGTACTCGGCACGGTGTTCGGCCATGTCGACCTGCTGTTGCGTGTGCGCGGCGGCGGGCCGTTCAACCTCGCTGACCCGGTGGATGCTGCAAGCCGCTTTGTGATCGAGCCGGTGGACGCGCGCCGGGGGATCCCTGTCCTGGCGGACGATGATTACCGCCGACTCACGGGCTATGCCCTGTGTGTGCCGATCGCAAGTGACCGCAAGCCGACGCTGATCGATCGTGTAAAAGGGCGGCTGCTTGGTGATGCTGCAATGCCGTCGTCAACGATCCATCGCCTGCAGGTCTGGGACGCGCGGCAGGTCGTGGACTACATCGAAGAGCCGGGCAAGGGCTATCGCCGTATTAGCGCAGCGCGCAACCGTTTGAACCGTGTCCCGATCGTGCATATCCAGAACATGCCCCAGCCGTTGAGCTACAGCGGGCTGAGCGAGGTTGAGCCGCTTATCGCGTTACAGGACGAATTGAATACCCGTCTGTCGGACCGTGCCAACCGCATCACGATGCAGGCCTTCAAGATGTATCTGGGCAAAGGCATCGAGCAGTTCACCGAACGGCCGGTCTCGCCAGGGCAGATGTGGCAGACCGACAACCCCGAGGCATCGATTCAGGAGTTTGGCGGCGATGCGGACAGCCCCTCGGAGCAGGCACACATCGCGGATATCCGTGACGCGCTGGACAAGACCTCCGGCGTCTCGCCTATCGCGGCGGGTGTGATCCGCAACAAGGTCGGCAACCTCTCGAGTGAAAACGCGATCCGTCTCGTGCTGATGGGCCTGCTCGCAAGGGTTGAGCGTAAGCGCGTGACCTACGGCGCCGGCCTGCAGCGGCTCTGTGAACTCATCCTCCACGCCGCGGATGTGTATGGGGTGTTGCCCAATCGCCCCGATGAGCGCCGGGTCCGTATCGACTGGCCCGACCCTGTTCCTGAAAACCAGCGCGAGCAGATCGCACTGGCGCAGCAAAAGATCGAGCTCGGTGTCCCGAGGCAGGTTGTCCTCAACGAGCTTGGCTATGGCGAATGCGATGCACACACCACCACCAACGATCAGGAGTAAGCCATGACGGTTGTTACCGAATCCATTGAACGCAATGAAGATGCAAACGTTACGCTCGGCGAAGCAGCACCCGAGCAGCAACGGCTTGTCCCAGTCACCGAAGCGATCCGGTATCGCAAGCGCGCCCAGGCGGCTGAGCAGCAACTCGAAGGCCTGCAGACCCAACTGACCGAAGCGCAGCAGCGTGCTCAGCAAGCCGAGCAAACCATCACCTCGCTTGAACGCCGCCAGCGGATTGACCAGCTGCTCGCCGAGGCGGACGCGATCGACCTCGATGCGGCTCGTTTACTGACCGAGGCGGCCGTTCAGGCGATGGACGAGCCCGATGTTGCCGAGGCGGTTGATGACCTGCGTCGTCACAAGCCCTTTCTGTTTCATCCGGATCGCGGCAGCGTTGAAGGCTTAGCGCTGGCACCGCAGATCGAGGGGGCAGACGACCCCCTGGCCCAGGCGGCCGAGCAGGCACAACACAGCGGCGATCGGCGTGACCTGCTGCGTTACCTCAGGCTCCGTCGTCGGCCATAACGCGGCGACATGGCTTGGCCGGAGCACGACGCGTCAGCGAGTGACATCAGGCCGTGAAAGATCCAGGGCCACTCGCTCACGCTCGCGCCCTGGCAAGACATCCACCTCCATCCACCATCCACAAAGGAAACCACCATGAGCTTTACAGGAAAAGCCACTTATTCTGCGGGCGCTACCCTGCCCGAACTCGTTGAAGATATCGGCGACATTGTCGGCATCGTCAGTCCCTACGAGACCCCGCTGCTGGATCACCTTGGCGATGCGCAGCGGTCCGCGACCTCGACCGTCCACCAATGGCTCGAGGATCAACTGCTGCCCAACACCGATGTGATTGATGATGACACCATTGCTTCACCTACAGGTACGAGCAGCTTTGATGTCGCCAACGGTGATCGGTTCCGTATCGGCGACCAGATCCAGGCCGAGTCTTCAAACGAAGTGATGTTTGTGACCGGTATCGCCAGCCATACGCTTTCTGTGATTCGTGGCTACGGCGGCAGCAATCCGGAGTCGATCAGCGATCAGCAAGCCTTGCGCATCCTCGGTAACGCCGCTCTCGAAGGCGACGATGCGCCCGCCGCACGGTTTACCAACCGTGTACGCCAGAGCAACGTCACGCAGATCTTCACCGCCGGCGTCGAGGTGTCGGGTAGTCAACTTGCAGCGAAGCAGGCCGCGATCGCCGACGAACTGGATTACCAGAAGCAGGAACGACTGCGCGAGCTGGTCCGTGACCTTGAAAACTGCGTGATCAACGGCGTAGCGTCTACAACGGATCAACAGGGCTCGGCGAGCACCCGCCGGACGATGCGCGGGATCATCCCATCCATCACGACCAACGTCGAAGATGCAGGGGCAGCAGCACTGACCGAGGATGTGCTCAATGCAAACCTCCGCGCGGTGTGGGAACAGTCCAACGGCGGGATTGACACGATCCTGGTCGGCGGGCTTCAGAAGCGTGCGATCAATGGCTTTATCGCCAGTTCGCGGGGCTATGACGCGCGTAACACGCGTTACCGCGACATGGTCAGCGTGTATGAGAGTGATTTCGGTGTGTGCCGGGTTGTCCTGAGCAGATGGGTGCCGAGCGATGCAGTCGTTCTGCTGGACAGCTCGCGCATCGACGTGTTGCCACTGAGCAGTCGCAGCTTCCACTACAAGCCACTGAGCGCGGACGGCGACCGCGAACGCGGGCAGGTGATCGGCGAGTACACGCTGGAGTTGCGCAATGAATTGGCGCACGGCGTGATCCGCAACCTGGCCGTTGCTTGATCGGCTCCTTTCTTCCCGGTCTCGGCGGTGTTCGCGCGCTGCCGGGGCTTTCCCACACTTTTGATGGATGGTGACGCATGAACTTTTCGACGGACCGCGACCTGCTGCTCTACGAACCAACCCTGTTTAATGACCTGCCCTGGGTCTCGCAGCAGCGGTTGAGTGTGACCGATGGTGAAGTGACGGGCACCACGCTGACATCCGCCTCGGCCGACTTTAGCTCGGCTCAAGTCGATGCGGGCTGCGTGCTGCTCGTTAACACAACGCCAGTCGAGGTGGTGCAGCGCATCGATGCCATGACGTTGACGGTGTCGCTGCTCCGTACGCGTACGACGGACAGCGTGATCCCGCCGGGGGACGTTTCCGCTGCGAGCGTTGTTGTCCGCACCTTTGCGCCGCAGGCCGAGTTGTTCGGTGCTTCACTGCTTCGCATGCTCGGACTCAATGCGGACGACCCGGATCAGCCATTGGATGCAGAGGCGGTGCTGTCGCTTTCCGTGATGGCTCGGCTCGAGGCGTTGGGCACACTGGAGCGGGTCTACAGTAGCGCGGCGGCACTGACGGGCGACAACGATGCGCTGCTGTTCAAAGCCTCGTCATATCGTCGGCGGTTTCTTGAGGCGGCGTCACGCAGCCCGATCCAGATCGATACCACCGGCGACGGATTAGCCAACGAAAAACGCTATGTCGGCGTGAGCCGATTGGTACGACCGTAAACAACCCCCAGCTTTACATGAAGGACAAAACCGGATGAATGAGATTGAATCGTTTCAATGGATCACGCAGTTCGGGGTCGCCGGGCTCATGGGCGCGCTGTGGCTTTGGGAGCGGCTCTATTCCCGCAAGCGTGAGCAGGAGCTGACACAGGCCCACCAGCGCATCACCGCACAGCAGATCGAATTACAGACCCTGATCGAACTGGTGCGACGAAACACGGGTGCGATCGAGCGGTTCGAGCAGACCCAGCTTCGTATTGCTGAAGTGCTGGAGCGGATGAACCAGACCAAGCGCGTCGCGTGATGGGTTGTTGTATCCTCCAAGCATGTTCGAGCTGCTCTTACGCTGTTGCCTGGTTGTTGCGCTCGTCGGCTTCATCACCGGCTGCGCGCCGAAGGGTACGGCGGTGAACCCGGAGGATCGGCGGGTTGACGAGGACGCCGCGGCCGAGCAGGACAGCTGGCCCAAGTGGTTCATCCATGCGACCGATGTGCGGGTCCACCCCGCTTCGCGTTATGTGAAAGAGCGCGAGGACCTCCGTCTGGAAGCGCGTGTCGAACTGCTGGACGAATTTAATGAGCCCGTCAAGGACATCGGCAAGCTGGTGGTCGAGCTCCGCCTGCTGGATCGCAATGGTCAGTTGGTACTGAACGAAGCGGGTCGGCAGCGCGGCTTCCGCTGGTCGTTCGATCTGACGACGAAAGAGCAGCAGGAAAAGCACTGGGACCCGATCGCACGGGCGTATGTGCTGCCGTTGAAGATCGGCCCGGCGGATACGGACCTGCCCGAGTTCCGCACGGTCTTGACCGCGACCTTCCAGCCTGCCTGGCCGGATAAGCCGATGCTGCCCAAGGGCGAGCGTCAGCCGGTGGAGATTCGGACGGACTGGTGATGTTTGTTCGCTCCGGGGGGGGAACCCGGAGCACTTATTAATGTCAGATTGCTTTAACTGCTCCGGGTTTCCACCCGGAGTTATTTCAATCCGAGGGTCTCGCGGACGCGTTGGATCAACGCTTGAGCCTGTGGCACCTCACTCGCCTCGGCGATGATGCGGATGATGGGTTCGGTGTTGGACGGGCGGACGTGGACCCACTTGTCTTCCCAATCGACGCGGACGCCGTCCTGCAGGTCGATCTTCTGGTCGGCGAAGGCGGCCTGCATCTTTTCAGGCATCGTTTCGAGGACGGCGGGGTCGACGTCGGCCTTGTCCTTGACGATCGCGTAGGCGGGGATGGCTTTCACGATCTCGCTCAGTGGCTGCTTGCGTGCGGCGATGAGTTCGAGGATGTAGGCCATGCCGATGATGGAGTCGCGGACCTGGCTGACGCGGTTGTCGATGATGCCGCCGTTGCCTTCGCCGCCGAGGGTTGCGCCGTTGTCGCGCATGCCTTGGGTCACGTTGGCTTCGCCGACAGGGGTTCGGATGACCGAGCCGCCGACGTTGGCCGCGATATCATCGACCATCCGGCTGGTGGAGAGGTTGGCGGCGACGCCTTCGCCTTGCCCGAGTTTGTGCAGGGCGCAAAGCGCGAGGGTGTATTCCTCGCCGATGTACGAGCCGTTCTCATCGACGATGGCGAGCCGGTCGGCGTCTGGGTCCTGCGCGAAGCCGACATCGGCGCCGGCCTTCGCGGTTTCCGCGCTGAGTTCGACCAGGTTTTCCTTGGTGGGCTCGGGCGTGTGCGGGAAGTCGCCGGTGGGCTCGGCGTAGAGGTGGTGCAGTTTGACGCCCAGTGCGTGCAGGAGGTGTCGCGCCTCGTCGCCGCCGGCGCCGTGGACCGAGTCAACGGTGGCAGAGAGGTTGGCGGACTTGATCAGTTCGACATCGACGAGTTCAAGAACGCGGTCAACGTGGTGCTTGTCTCCTGCGGGGAAGTCTTCGATGCGTTGCAGGTCCTGGACTTCGGCGTAGTTGAAGTCATCTTCTTTGAAGCGGCGGATGATGTCATTGGCTTGGTCAGGCGGCGGCGCGACGCCGTCATGGCGTAGCGGCTTGATGCCGTTCCATGGGAAGGGGTTGTGGCTGGCGGTGATGACCATGCCGCCGTCGGCGCTGAGATGGTTGGCGGCGATGGCGACGCCCGGGGTGGAGAGGATGCCGACACGGATGACGTGGCAGCCGGTTGATGCGAGGCCGGCGACGACGGCAGACTCAATCATGGGTCCGGACTGGCGCGAGTCTCGACCGACCGCGACGGTGGGCGGTTGGCTGGTGTCGTTGCCGGGTCGGCGTTGGGTCCAGAGCCAGGAGCCGAAGGCGGCACCAAAGCGAGCGGCGACGGTTGGGGTCAGCGACTTACCGACGAGGCCACGCATGCCGGAGATCGAGAGCATCAAAGGGGCGTTGTTATCTGTCATGTCTGTGTTCTCTGGTGGGGCAGACATTCTTGTCTGCCTTCAGGCAAGGCCTGAATTGACTTAGTGAATATCGGCCTTCAGCCGACGGCAGACAAGAATGTCTGCCCCACTTTCTTTTGTTGAAGCGACATCACCCGTACCATCGGTTCAGCGTTCCGAGCGTTACGCCGGAGAGGTCCT
>JBMZAP010000159.1:0-8189 GCA_049611445.1 Phycisphaeraceae bacterium
GTCGCGTGGACGGTGCTATGGCAGGGCTGGCAGAGCATCGCGATGCGTGTGGTCATCTCCTCGCGGTCAAAGCGTTCCTGGCAGCTACGACGTCGATGCCGCTTGCGGGGGATCAGGTGGTGACGCGTCAGTCGCAGACCAGTGCGCTGGCATAGCTCACACGCGTTTTGTGCGGGTTGTTCGGTCCCTTGCGACATGTCAAGAGTGTAGGCCCGGTCTGGTCAGTCATCACCCAGTGCGTCGCTGAGCGCCTGCAGCGGGTCCGCGGGTTCGGCGGAAGCGGGGCGTTCGTCACGCATGATGATTGCGATCAGTTGTCGCATCTGACGGATCAGCGTTGGATAGTCTGCGGATCGTTGGTTCGCGTCCAGCGCCATCATGTTCTGCACGAGCCGGCCTGTGTCCGTGTGCAGCAGCGAATTGAATTGGCAGGGGTCTGGCGGCGGCACCTTAAATCGACGCAGCACAATGTCGCGTGGCGAGGCGCCCTTCTTTTTGAATGGCGGATCACCCGTCAGCATGTGGAACAGCGACGCGCCGAGGGAATAGATGTCTGCCCGGTGGTCGGCGACCTGCCCACGCGCAATCTCCGGCGACATGTAGTACGGGCTGCCGACGACCTTGCCATCCTTTTGCTTGCTGACGCGCTCGGCCAGACCGAAATCGATCAGCTTGGCCTTGCCCTCGCGGTCGAGCAGGAGGTTGCCGGGTTTGACATCGCGATGCAGCAGTCCGAGTTTGAGGCCGGCATACAAACCCTGAGCACAGTTGATGGCGATCTCGATCGCGTGCAACTCTTCAAGCGGGCCGTGCTTCTGGATCATGCCCAGCACCGATCCGCCCTCGACCAGTTCCATGATGATGTACGGTTGGCCCATGTCTTCAGACATGGCGTAGACCTGTGCGACGCAGGGATCGTTGATCGAGCCTTGGACTCTGGCCTCGCGGAGGGCACCTTGATAGAGGTCGTCATCCTTACTGGGCGGGGCGGAGACAATCTTCAGGGCGACCTGTCGGGCGAGCACCTCGTCGTAGGCCTTGTAGACCGATCCCATGGCCCCGGCGGCAAGTCGCTTGAACAGCAGGTACTGGCCGATCTGGCAGGGGACTTCGAACCGCGCTCCACATTCCGGGCAGGCCTGGTTGCTCAGGGGCTTGTAAACAGTGATATCGATGTTGTGCTTACAACTCGTGCAGGTGATCTGCTTGATGCGGTTGACGCGGATTTCGCGGTTGTCAGGCGGCACAGCACGCTCCAGAGAGGTCGTAGAGTCAGTTTACCGCCAAAAACGGGCTCTGCTAGGAAAGTTAGACGGTTGGGCGAGAAAAGACCTCGGCTTGCATCGTTTTCCAGCCTTGCTACACTATTCGGCTCGCTCCGGCCCGTGCCGGCGGCGCCCAAACCGACTAACCAAGGGACCGACCATGCCCCGCGTTTGCGAATTTACCGGCAAGAAGACGAAAACCGGCAACACTTACACCACCCGTGGTAAGGCCAAATATCTCGGTGGTGTCGGTACCAAAGTGACCGGCAAGACCAAGCGTAAGTTCAAGCCCAACATCCAGACTGTGAACACGGTCACGGAAGACGGCTCGGTCAAGCGTGTCAAGGCCTCGACCCGTGCGATCCGCAACGGTCTGGTCATCAAGCCCCTGAAGCGTCGTTACGCCTACAAGCCTGACGCCGCTGAACAGGCCTGAGTAAAAAACCTCAGAACCGGCATGGTCGAACTAGATTGACTTGCCGGTTTTTTGTGCTTTAATTGAGTTGGATAGAATATCGCTCCCCGCCGGGGGCACCGACCGAAGACACGCCTGACAGAAAACAGGATCGGTCGAACCAACGCCCCGGCAGCCCACAACCAGGACAGACCACTCCGGCAAGCGTTCTTTCTTTGAAGGAGAAGGACAAGCCCCGCCGCCTCGTGCGCATTGGCACCAACGCCTAACCGCCGCGTCTATCTATTGGCAAAGAACTCATGAATCCCTCGGGCAACAACGATCGCGAACGCGTCCTCGCCTCGACCGACATTGTGCGGTTGATTGGTGAGCATGTTCAGTTGCGACCCAAGGGGCGGGAGTTCGCCGGGCTTTGCCCTTTCCACGACGACAAGAACCCCTCGATGCAGGTCAGCCCGCAGAAGCAGATTTATAAGTGCTTCAGCTGTGGTGCAGGAGGCACGGCTTTCGATTTCGTGATGGGCTACCACAAGCTGGATTTTCGTGAGGCCTTAAAGATGCTCGCTGATCGGGCTGGCATCGAACTGACACCATTCAAGGGCACAGGGCAAGGTTCTGATGCACAGGGTGAAAGCAAGTCCAGCGATCGCCGCAAACGCCTGTTCTCGGTGAATGAATTGGCGTTGGCGTTTTTCCAGTCGCAGCTTCAGTCTGAGTCGGCCGAGCAGGTCCGCGACTATCTCGCCAAGCGTGGTGTGTCGGCTGAGATGATCGAGCAATTCCAGCTTGGCTACGCCCCACACAGTTGGCACGCGCTATCCGAAACGGTAGCCGCCAAGCGATGGGATAAGCCTGCCTTTGAGGCTGCGGGTTTGATCGCCAATGGCAACCGCGGGTTGTACGACAAACTCCGGCACCGGCTGATCTTCCCGATCTGTGACGACATGGGCCGGGCAATCGCGTTCGGGGGGCGCACCTTGCCGGGCAATGAACTCGACGACCCGACCGTCGATGCGAAGTACCTCAACAGCCCCGAGACGCTGCTGTTCAATAAGTCACGCACGCTCTACGGACTGGATCTGGCCAAGAAAGCCATCATCGACGCGAAGACCGCGGTCATCGTTGAGGGCTATACCGATGTGATCGCCTGCCACCAGCACGACCGCCGTAATGTGGTGGCCGCTTTAGGCACTGCATTTACCGCTGAGCACGCGACCAAGCTCCGCCGATTCTGCGAGAAGGTCGTCCTCGTGTTTGATGGTGATGCCGCGGGGCACAAGGCTGCGGACCGCGCCGTCGAGGTCTTGCTGACCAGCGAGATCGACGTCGCGGTAGTGATCCTCCCGGAGGGGAAAGACCCTGACGAATTGCTCGCTCAGGACGGAGGGCAGGAATCCTGGGATTTATTGATCGCCAATGCGCCCGGTGCGATGCAGTATCTGCTGGCCCAATTTGAGGGTGAGTTGAATGATGCGGGCACCATGGCTGGCAAGCAGGATGCCGCGGTTGCCTTTTTGACTAAGTTGGCCCGGCACGACATCGCCTCCATGCCGGGCATCCGTCGGGCGCTGGTGATTGCCCGTCTTGCCCAGCTTTTGCATATGCCCGAGCACGAGGTGCTGGAAGAACTCAAACGCCTCAAGCCCAGGCAGTTTACGCCCGTCATTCCGCCTCCGGACGCGTCCGATACAGGGCCCGATGGCCCGGTAATGGATGAAAATTCGCTGAATGATGCACAAAATGCTCAATTTGAAAGGCCTGAGGGCGATTCGTCGTCTAAAATTAGAGCACAAGAGCAGGCACAGCGACAATTGGTTGCTTGTCTGCTTCGGAACAACGATTTGTTCCACAAAGCCATGCCCGACGGGGCCGACTTCTGTGAAGCGGTACCGCCCGGTGATGTGGCCGGAGAAGGAAGTCGGGTGTACCAACTATTGCATGACCGCTTTGCGGATGGAGAAAGCCTGACGCTGCTCGGCCTGCTCGCCGAGTTGGCCGAACGTGGGTGGGACAACGAACGCCGCTGGTTGACCCGGGCGGATGTGGAACTGGACCCACTGATTGGTGATGACCCCGCAAAGCTTGATCGTCTTTTCGATGAATCGGCACAGGCCATTATGAAACACCAACGCCGACAGGCGTTTGAACAGGACCGCCGCTCGCTCGTAGCCAACGGCGAACAACCCAACGACCCCGTCGCCGCCGCGCTTGAACTGGCCGGACATGCCCAGCGCCTCGCCCAGCAGCGCCGCGACGAACAGGACCCCGGCCGCATCGCACGCGGCAGCAACTAGAAACCACTACACCGGTAGTAACCAAGCCCGACCAGACGGGCCGCATCACGGAGACCGATCCTTGCTAGTAGACATCCTCAACCCCGCAGTCTTCGAACTCATGGAGCATGGCAAAAAGGCCGGCTTCATCACGTTTGATCAGCTCAACGCCTCGCTGCCCGATCGCTATGTCGAGCCGGACGTGCTCGACGAGCTGCTGGTCGTCCTGCGCGAGACCGAAGTCGAGATGGTTTCGGCTATGGCGCTTCCGCTGTCCAAGCGTCCTTATGACAAAGAAAAGCTTGGCCTGAAGGTCGAGGTCGCCGCTGAGCCCGCACCTGAAAAGCAGGCGGTTGAAGAGGAAGAAGACGCCACCGTCGAAGCCTCCGCCAGCGAAGCTGACGACGAAGAAAGCAGCGAAGAAGACGGCGAAACCGATCTGCTTACCCCCGAGCAGGCCCGTGCTGAACTCGCCGCCGCCCTGTCTGAGCCGAACTCCAAGCGAATCGATGACCCCGTCCGTATGTACCTGACGCAGATGGGCGAGATCAGCCTGCTGACGCGTGACGAAGAGATCCGTCTGGCCAAGAAGATCGAGATGTGCCGGTACCTCTTCCGCCGCAAGGTCCTGATGAACGACTACTCGATCGCTCAGTGCGTCGAGATCCTGGACATGGTCCACGCCGGCGACCTGCCGTTTGACCGGACAATGAAGATCTCCACGGCAGAGGAAAACGCCAAGGAAAAAATCGCTACGCGCATCCCCAATAACCTCAAGACCATCAAGAAGCTGCTCGAGCTTAACCGTGAGCTGTGGGAACAGATGGAGACCGAGGAACTGACGGAGGAGCAATACGACGCAGCCCACGACGAGATCCGTGCCCGCCGCCGCAAGATGGCATCGCTGATCGAAGAGTGCTCGCTGCGGACCTCGCGTGTCCAGCCGATGCTCAAGAAGTTGACCTCGATCAGCCGGAAGATGAACGAGCTTGTTGCCGAACTCGAGAAGGCAGAAGAAAACCCGGACCGCTACGATCCGGAAGACGTGATGGTTATGGAAGAGGAACTGTCTGGCCTTCGCTCGCTGGTTCTCGAAGAGCCGGAAGAACTTGAAGCGCGCGTCGCCGATGTTCAGCTTGTCTTCGATGAGTATGAAGCGGCCAAGCGAGATCTGTCTGGCGGCAACCTTCGTCTGGTCGTCTCGATCGCCAAGAAGTACCGCAACCGTGGTCTGTCCTTCCTCGACATCATCCAGGAAGGCAACACCGGCCTGATGCGAGCCGTCGATAAGTATGAGTACAAGCGTGGCTACAAGTTCTCGACCTACGCGACGTGGTGGATCCGTCAGGCCATCACCCGTGCGATTGCCGACCACGCCCGTACGATCCGTATCCCGGTCCACATGATCGAGACGATGAGCAAGCTGCGTAACATCCAGAAGCACCTGCTTCAGGACTTGGGACGCGAGCCCACCATTGAGGAGATCGCTGAGGCAGCGGATATGCCGGTCGTCGAAGCACGCCGCGTGATGAAGATCAGCCGACACCCGATCTCGCTGGACCGCCCGGTGGGTGAGTCGGAAGACAGCTACTTCGGTGACTTCATCGAAGACGAAGCAGCGAGCAACCCGACCGATGCCGCGACCAGCGACATGCTCAAGCAGCGCATCGAGTCGGTCCTCAAGACGCTGACCTACCGCGAACGCGAGATCATCAAACTCCGTTACGGCATCGGCGACGGGTACACCTATACCCTCGAAGAGGTCGGACGGATCTTCAAGGTCACCCGCGAACGCGTACGCCAGGTCGAAGCCAAGGCCATCCGCAAACTGCAGCACCCCGTCCGCAGTCGCAAACTCGCCGGCTTCATCGATGGTGACGAGGAAGAGATCCTCAAGTAATTCAACCTTGACTTAAGGAGATGCCGGCCCGTGCAAGCAGTTGCGTACGGGCCGGTTTTTTATTTGCTTTCAGTTAGTAAGCCTGCATAGTTGTGGATACGCGGCATTACAGGCCGCGACGGAGCGATTTCCATGACAGACCGGGCCTCAATGCCTCTGATCGACGCCATGCATACGCACAACGACAAATTGATCGGCGGACGAAAACCTTGGTCCGGTCCAGTCCGGGTGGCGGTTGTATTACTTGCGATGGTGGTGACGATTGTGGTCCTGCATCTGCTGACTCAGTGGATGATGAACCGTTCGGCCTTCGAGTCCATTGTTCGACATGACCTGCCCACGTACCGACTCCGCTATCGACTGCTCAATATAGACCGTGAGATGTCACTGCCTGCCTGGTTCTCCAGTACGCTGCTGTGTGGCGTCGGCCTGTCGATGTGGCTTGCCGCCTGGGTTCATCGGGTGCGCAAAGATAAGGGCGTGCTCGGCTGGCTTGTACTTGGTCTCTTTTTTGTCGGGCTCTCACTGGACGAGTCCGCAGCGATCCACGAAGTGTTGGTCCCGCGTGCACAAGCGATGCTTGGTGAGCACGCGACCGGGGTTCTTTTTTATGCTTGGTATGTCCCAGTGCTGGTCCTGTGCTCGATCTTGCTGATCGTGCTCTGGCCGTTCCTGCGGAGTCTGCCGCGTCGGACGTTCTGGCTGCTTGGCCTGGGGGTTGCAGTGTACCTGTGTGGCGCGGTGTTCTTTGAAGCACTGATGGGAATGGCTGTAGAGCCAAGCGGAGTCGATGAACCGCCACTGCAGAACCCGCCCCTTCGGATGGTGGCGCTGCTGGTGATGGAAGAGGGGCTGGAGATGGTCGGCATCACGATGCTTCTATTTGCGATGCTCGATTACCTTGCGCCTCGATTGCGGCTGCAGGTCGTCTCAGCCGATGTCGCTCCTGCTGGTGAGCAAGGCTGATTGATACGCGAAGGGTCGTTGCCTGGTATGCCATGTGCCCATCGGGGCGGTGGGGGTGCCTGTCCTTTTCAACAGGCTGACTGGCGACGCTCCGCCCGTTAAGATTCCCAGCATGTCATCGAAAGCGCTTAAGATCATCCGCAACTGTTTCGCAGGCCTGCTTGTTCTTTTTGTAAGTTCAAGTGGCTTCGCTGCAGAGCGTCCGAACATTCTTTTTCTCTATACCGACGACCAGCAGGCGGACACGATCGGAGCGTGGGGCAACCGGTATATTGAGACGCCGAACCTTGATCGGCTCGCGTCACAAGGGTTTTCTTTCCGCAACGCGTATTGCGGCGGATCGTTCAGCCCAGCGGTCTGTGTCGCCAGCCGATCCATGCTGATGACAGGGCGGCACTGGCACCAGATCAACGACAAGCAACATTGGGAAGGCCTGACCACCTTGCCTGAGGCGCTGACCGGGGTGGGATACCGCTCGCACATTGTTGGTAAGTGGCACAACGGTTCGAAGTCGCTGCTTCGTAGTTTTCAGTCCGGCACCTCTGTGTTCCTGGGCGGGATGACGGATCATTTAAAGGTTCCGCTCAGCGATATCCGTGAGGGCGTGCTACACAACAAACGGACCGCAGAGGGTTTTTCCACCACGATGTTTGCTGATGCTGCGGTTGAATTTCTGGAACGGAAGCAGGACAAGCCGTTTTTCCTCTACGTCGCCTTTACTGCGCCGCATGACACCAGGAATCCGCCGCCGAAGTATCGCGAGAAGTACTACAAGAAGGACCTTCCGCTACCGGACAATTTCATGCCGCTACACCCGTTTGATAACGGGCTGTTGTCTCCGGTGTACCGTGATGAGAACTTGGCGCCTTGGCCCAGACCAGAAGAGATGATCCGTGACCAGATCGCCGAGTACTACGGGCTGGTCACGCATCTGGATGAGCAGGTCGGACGCGTGCTTAAGGCACTGGAGAAGAGTCCTTACGCCGACAACACTTACGTGGTCTTTACCTCAGATCACGGCTTGGCACTCGGTCGACATGGCTTGATGGGTAAACAGAGCCTTTATGAGCACAGCATGCGTACCCCGCTCATCATCTCGGGGCCCATGGTGCCTCCGGGCGAATCATCCGAGGCGTTTGTGTATCTCCATGACCTCTACCCGACGCTTCTTGGGCTCGCAGGTGAGTCAACTGAGCCTGCGGCAGGCGTTTCAGATCTGAAACCGATCTGGCTGGGTCAGCAAAAGACGGTGCGCGACACGTTGTTCATGGGCTTTCAGCGCCAGATCCGATCGATTCGCGATGAGCGATGGAAGCTGCTGATCTACCCGCAGATCAATCACACTCAACTCTTCGATCTCAAGAACGATC
>JBMZAP010000160.1:0-8128 GCA_049611445.1 Phycisphaeraceae bacterium
GTAGGCATCTTCCAATACCCACTGCGTGATTTCTTCTGAACTCGGCGTATAGCCATCCCAACACTGCATATTGTTCTGGTATCTGTGCGCGTCTGTTAATGAATTGCCCCCAATGAGAGACATTTCGCGCTGCATCGTGCGCACCCAGGCTTTTATCTCACGGAGTTGCTTCTGCTTTCTTCTCCCTCGACGTTTTTTCGAATGCTTGCGTGGCATGACATACAACATAGCAACAAACTTTGTTAGCGCGAATAAACACAAAAGTATTGAACCATCTTTTCCACATGCCACCTAGGTGATGCGGCTTGAAGGTCAATTAGCCGATCTTTTCAATGATCTGCTTGGTACGCTCTAAGTCCTTCTCCGCGTACAGGTCGGCCATGCGTGTGGACTTATCACCGATCACCAGCAGTGCGGCCTCGGCCCCAAACTCCTTACGGGCCTGTGTCGCCGCCATGTGGCGGAGTTGATGCGTCGTCCACTTTGGCACCTCGGCAGCTTCACAAGCCCGCTCAATCGCGCGGCGGTAGCTGTCCGTGCTGAACTGCTGACCAACCTTCCGTCCAGTACGTGTTGGCGTAAGTTGCTGGCCTTCTCGTCTGGACTTGCCCTTGGTCGCATTTGCCGCCCTTCTCTCGGCCATCGACTCGCGCGGACTAAACACGGGCGCATCTAACGCCCTGCCCGCCAGCAGTGGCGCGATGACCTTCTGGGCCTTCTTGCCTAGAACAATCACGCGGTCATGCCCTCGGTGCGCGTTCTTGTGCTGCGGCGGCTGGTACAGCCACACCTTGCCCGTAACATCGAGATCCATAGGACGCATCGCGCAGACCTCGCCCGCCCGCGCCGCACTGTATCGCTGCATCGTCACCATCGCCCACACCACGGATGAAACGTGGCCCTTGATATCGTCCACGTGCGCTGCGGGCGGGGGCTTGACCTTCGCGCCGTCCTCTACTCCGAATTCTCCCGCCTTCAGAGGTTTCACGCATTGCAGAGCGGCGGGCAGATGGACGGGAGCACGTTCCTCAGATACAGCCCACGCAAACATATCAAGCACGTATCGAACGCGGCGGTTGACTGTCGTGCGTTTCCATCGCTTGTCTCCATCTGGACCGTATCGAGCATCGAGCATTGCTTGCCTAACGGCCTTAAGTGCCTTCGGCCCAAACTCCCCTACCGACATCCAGCCACAACTCAGCCGCGCGTGTTTGATTGCCTGCTTGATACTCTTGACGTGCTTGTCGCTGACGCCGCCCTTGGCGTCCAGATGTTGGGAGTAGGCCAGGCACAACTCGGCCACCGAACCAATATCCGGCGTTACCTCAAGCCTCTGCTCCGGTGTTGGCTCGGTGAACTCGATGCGGTAACTGTTGGCCTTCCAACTCCTTGTAAGGTCGGCATACTCCTGAGCCGCTTCCGGCGACCCGTACTCTCCAAGCATGAAATCCTTGCGCCTACCCGTCGCTGAGTCAGTCAACGTGACAACCGCTAATCGGTCACCTTTTCTGCGCATTTTGGGGATGGTCCGGTCCGTCATGGTGATGGCTCCTTGTGCTGCGCGGAAAATTCCGCGCGGGTTCAAGGTTTTGCCAGCACCGCGACATTCGCGGGCGACGTCTAAATGACGCCTCTGACGTGGTTTACAAAATGGAGCGTATCGGGCTCGAACCGATGACCTGCTGCTTGCAAAGCAGCCGCTCTCCCAACTGAGCTAACGCCCCAATAAGGGTCGCGTAGTATAGCAATTCTTACTCGGCTGCAGGCAAGTCACGGTAGAAAAACAGTTCCGAGCCGCCGCCATGTGTTATCCCGTCGATTTGCCCTGCAGACGTCCAACCGTCCTTGGCCAAGAGTGCCTGCATTTGTGCATTATCAGCGCCCGTAGAAATGAATAGTCGACCCGGGGAGACCTTCGCCTCGGCAGCACGAAGCAACGCGATCGCAACGCCCTGCCGACGAAATCCTTCGCGGACGACCAGAAACTCAACAAAATCTCTACCGATCAGGTATTTCCGCTGAAACGCAACATAGCCGACGACTTTCCCATCGATTTCTGCGACCAGGCATCTTTCCGATTGCAATGCACCCGGCCTGTCGCCGCCAAAGCAGTCAAACGCCTTGATGGCTTGCTTGTCGTCGAGGGTACCTGTGCGGATCTGCATCGCCCAACCATACTCGATGCGCTCAGGTGTTGAAATATTTCGCCTGCGGGTGGTGGCAGATGATCGCACTAGTTGATTGCTCAGGGTCGATCTGCCAGTTCTCGGTCAGCACACAACCGATACGGGTCGGGTCGATCAGCCGCCAGAGCTTGTCCTGATCAGACATGTCCGGACATGCGGGGTAGCCGAAGCTGTACCGGCTGCCACGGTACTTCTGTGTGAACAACTGGGTGACTTTTGAAGCATCTTCCGTAGCGATCCCGAGTTCCTGACGGATTCGCTTGTGCCACATCTCGGCCAAGGCCTCTGCACACTCGACCCCCATGCCATGAATGTAGAGGTACTCGCGGTAATTGTTGTCTTTAAACAACTCGGCCGCACGCTCGCTGACGGTGTTGCCCACCGTCACGCACTGCACTGGCAGCACGTCCTTTCGTCCGCGGTCGGCCGGGAGGAAAAAGTCACTGATACAAAGCCGCTTCTGTCGTGACTGACGAGGGAACGTGAACCGCTCGATCTCTTTATCGTGATCTTCGGGGTCGTAGACGATCAGATCCTCTGGCTTACTCGGATCGCTATTGCAGGGGAAGTAGCCGTAGGTCACCTTGGCGTGCAGAACATCCTCTTCGAGCATCTGCTGCTTGTAACGCTCAAAGATTGGTTTCACCTCGTGCTCGAGTTGGTCGTTGTATGCCTTGGAGTCCTTATCGCCACGCACAAACTGCCACTGCGTCTTGTAGAGCGCACTGGTGTTAATGAATGGGTAGACCTGCTTGAGATCGATTCCCTCCACAACACGATCACCCCAAAACGGTGGCTCGGGGATCTCAACATCATCCTTCACGGAAGACGAACGGCCGCTGGGTACGGGCGGCTCGGCCACCGCGACCGCCCCGCCGTCCGGACCTGTCGGCCCCAAGGGCACATCCGATCCGGTAGAGGCTGTTGACTTCGCCTTGAGTGCCTCGATCTTCTTTTCTTTCTCGATGCGACCCTCGGCTCGAGCATCGATCTCTGCGTTCAGCTGCTCCTCGTTGTCGCCGGCGATCATGTCCATAATGCGCAGGCCTTCGAAAGCGTCTTTGCCGTGGTAGACATGGCCTTCGTAAATCCCGCGCAGGTGGCCCTCGCAGTACGGCTTGGCCAGTGCGGCACCGCCAAGCAGCACCGGGACCTTGACGCCCTGCGTGTTGAGTTCGTGAAGGTTTTCTTCCATCACGTTCACCGACTTCACGAGCAAGCCGGACATGCCGATCGCGTCGGCCTTGGTTTCCTGCAGGGATTCAAGGATCGCGCTGACCGGCTGCTTGATACCGATGTTGTGCACGGTGTAGCCATTGTTGGTCAGGATGATGTCAACGAGGTTCTTACCGATGTCGTGAACATCGCCCCGAACGGTCGCAAGCACGATCGAACCCTTGGTCTGGCCTTCGACCTTTTCCATGTGCGGCTCGAGGTGTGCAACAGCCATCTTCATGACCTCTGCCGACTGCAGCACGAAGGGCAACTGCATCTGGCCGCTACCGAACAACTCGCCCACGACCTTCATACCCTCGAGCAAGTGGTCGTTAATGATTTCCAGTGGCGAGTAGGACTGCATGGCCTCGTCCAGCGTCTCATCGAGATTTTTCTTTTCACCGTCGATGATATGTTTCTGCAGACGTTCTTCCAGCGGCAGATCAGCAAGCTCGACTTTTGTCGATTGCACCTCCGCATCGTCCGCGAACAAGCTGACAAAGATCTGTAACGGATCGCCCGTCTTGTTGCCATCGGGCAATTCAAGCTCATCACCTTCTTCCCGCCAGCGGTTATAGACGAGGTCCAGCGCGGCATCCCATTGTGTGTCGTCAATTTTCGTCCTGGGCAGGATCTTGCTGATATGAACAATCGCGCTGGTCAGGCCTGCTTCGGCGAGCTCGTGCAAGAAGACCGAGTTCAGTACCTGACGAGCTGCGGGCTTGAGGCCGAAGCTGATATTCGACAGCCCAACCGTCGTCTGACACTTTGGGAACTCTTGCGCAATCAAGCGGACGCCTTCGACCGTCTCCAGGCCCGATCGGCGGTCCTTGTCCATCCCCGTCGAGATGGGCAGCACCAACGGGTCAAACATGAGATCATCATCTGTGAGGCCGTGCGTATTCACGGCAAGGTCGCGCATCCGGCGCGCAATACTGATCTTGCGCTCGGCCGTACGAGCCATCGCCTCTTCGGGGTCTTCATCGATTGTGCCGAGTACCAGTCCCGCACCATACTTCTTGGCAAGCCGGCACATGACCGCGAATTTTTCCTCGCCGTCCTCAAGGTTGCCAGAGTTGATCAGGCACTTGCCCCCTGCGGCCTGCAGCCCTGCCTCGATTGTCGCGGGCTGGGTCGAGTCGAGCATCAACGGCGCATCAACCTGCCTCACCAGCCGGGTGACAACTTCGTGCATATCGCGCGCATTGTCACGGCCGGCGTAATCTACGTTGACGTCCAGCACGTGCGAGCCTTCGCGCATCTGCTCCCGGCCGAGCGAGACGATTTCGTCCCAATCTTCCTCTTCCAGTAGCCGCTTGAACTTACGCGAACCCGACGCGTTGCAGCGCTCGCCAACATTGAGAAGCGAGTTGTCCTGCCGATAGTCCACCGGGCCATACAGCGACGATATAGACGGCGACATCGGACGCTTATCTTGCGCCTCTGACAGCCGCTCGCCGATGCTTTCGCGGACGAGGCGGATGTGATCGGGCGTCGTGCCGCAGCAGCCACCGACGATCGAAAGGCCAAAGCGATCGACGAATTTCGTCATCGTCTCTGCAAACGGCTTGGGCTGAAGCGGATAAACGGTCTGCCCCGCGACAAGGGTTGGCAGGCCGGCATTGGGCAGGATCGAAATATGCTTGGGCCAGTGACGGGCCAAGTACTTGATGTGGTCGGCCATGTCCTCCGGGCCGGTCGCACAGTTCATGCCCAACGACACGATGGGATAGTCTTTCAGCGCGTGCGCCGCGGCACTGATCTCGGTCCCCGTCAGCATCGTGCCGGTGTTCTCAATCGTGACCTGCACCATGATCGGCAGGCCATCGTCCTCCGGCTTGATCGCCGGCTTGACGCCCATCTCATCCATCGCTTCGAGGATCGCGTTGACCGCGCATTTAATCTGCAGGATGTCCTGGCAGGTTTCCAGAAGAAACAGGTCCGCGCCGCCTTCGATCAGTCCCTTGGCCTGCTCCTTATAAGAATTGAACATCGTCGGCCAATCGATGTTGCCCAGCGTGATCAGTTTCGTGCCCGGTCCCATGGAGCCGATTACAAAACGCGGGTTCTCCTCGGTCGCGTACTTGTCACAAGCCGCACGCGCGAGTTGGCACGCCTTGATGTTGATCTCTCGGCAGCGGTCCTGCAGGTCAAACTCGCACAGGACGTGCGGCATCGCGCCAAAGGTATCTGTCTCCACCGCGTCCGCGCCCGCCGCCAAGTAGGTCTCGTGGATCGACTGGATCGCGTCCGGCCGAGTCAGCACCAGAACCTCGGTACAGTTCTCCAGGCCCAGATAGTCCTTTTCCAGATCCAACTCCAGATCATGGATGGACGTCCCCATCGCGCCGTCAAAATAGAGAACGCGCTGCTCGAGTAGTTGAAGGAATCTGTTCATTGCTAAGAAAACCAAATAAATCCTTTTATCCGGATCAGCGGATATTATAGCTCTGATTTCGGCGATAACAACTCAACATCGGGATATTTGGATTCCTGCAGCTATCCACATATCGCCGATAGCGGTTCTGCAGCAGCCCTGTCAACGTTCAGACAAGGCGAGAGAAACAAGCAAAATTTGCAGGCGAAACGATATGACTTGGTGGGAAGCCATCATCCTGGGCATTGTGGAGGGGATCACCGAGTACCTGCCGGTCAGTTCGACCGGGCACCTTCTGGTCGTTCAAGACCTGATGGGCATCGGTATGGAAGATCCAGACGCCTGGAAGGCCGCCAATGCTTTTGCCATCTGCATTCAGGCAGGGGCGATCCTGGCCGTACTGAACCTCTACTGGCAGCGGGTCAAACAGGGTACGGTCGGCATGCTTGGCCTGGTCAAGATTGGCAAGGGTGACGATGCCGGCAAACGCCTCTTCATCAACCTGGTCGTCGCCTTCACACCCGCAGCAGTCATCGGCCTGATCGCCGACGACTGGATTGAAGCCAACCTCTTCAATGCATGGACCATCGTTGCGGCATGGTTTGTCGGCGGCGTTGCGATCCTCGGTGTCGCCATCTGGAAGCGTGGCAAGTCCGGAGACGAACACGTCGGCAAAGACATTGATTCGATGACGACAAGCATGGCCTTCACGATTGGGCTCATCCAATGTATGGCCATGATGCCAGGCACATCACGCTCGCTGGTCACCATCGTCGGCGGCGTGCTCGTCGGGATGCACATTGCAGCGGCCGTCGAATTCTCGTTTCTACTTGGCGTCGTCACCCTGCTCGCCGCGACAGTCTACAAAGCACGCGAAGCCGGCCCACTCATGCTTGAGGAGTACGGCTGGTCGCCCATGATCATCGGCTCAATTGCCGCATGGATCTCCGCCGTCGTCGCCATCAAGTGGATGGTCAGTTATCTCAAGAAGCATGGCATGCGCGTCTTCGGCGTCTATCGCATCAGCATCGCCGTCCTCGTCGCCGCGCTCATCCTCACGGGCCACATCAGCGCGACCACACCGGACAAGCAGAATTCCCCTGAAATCAAGGCTCCAGCAGCACCTTCAACATCCCTGGCCGCCCCGCCTGATCCAGCACCGCTGGCCCATCGCTAAGCCGCATCCGCTTACTGATCAAACTCACAACGTCCACCGCCTCCCGCGAAAGCCAATCTATCGCTTCCGCAAACGGTCCGCATCGGCTGCCGATGACGCGTAATTCGTTGATGACAATCGGCGACAGGTCTACACCCGCCTGATCCAATCCGCCTGCCGCCACGGTTGTTTTCAGAACCAAAGTCCCGCGCGGACGAAGCATGCCCATTGCGGTGACCAGTCCGCTTGCTGATCCCGTGCAGTCCACGACGATGTCCTGATCCTGTCGCAGGCCGACGTCAGCAAGCAGCCGATGCTTGATCCCCCATTTCTCGCACAAGCCGAGTTTTGCTTCGTGCTTACCGACACAGCGAACGGTCGCGTTGAGCGTGCTCAGGACCTGTGTACAAAGAAGCCCGAGCCGACCATCACCCAGGACGGTCACATTCGGCCGGCCCTCGATCGTCAGTTGCCTCAGGATCTGCAACGCCGCCGCAAGAGGCTCAACAAAGACCGCGCGATCATCGTCAACATTGTCAGGTACGGCATGCAGGTTCGACGCGGGCAGCACAAACCGATCTGCAAAGCAGCCATCCCTGCCCATGATGCCCAATACCGTGCGGTCTCTGCAATGCTCTTTGAGACCCCCCTTACACATATCGCATTGCCCGCAGACGCAGTTGATCTCACCAACAGCGCGTTTGCCAACCCAGGCCTTGTCAACATTCTTGCCGACTTCCTCTACGATGCCGACAAACTCGTGCCCCAGCACGCCGGAGTAGCCCATGTAGCCCCTGCATAACTCCAGGTCCGTCGAACACACCCCCATCCGCGTCGGACGGATCAGCACCTCTCCCACGGGCAGGTCAACCGCCATGGCATCCGCGTATCGCTCCTCCAGCCCAAGCCCGTCTTCACCCAGCACCAGTGCTTTCATACGACCCCTTTCGACAAGACCCGGCCCAGACTCTAATCGACACCACCTTTGCCCCTCACCGAAAAACCGTACACAAGCGATCGTCCTGAGATCCCCAAAGCCCTTTGTGCGACCAAATAAAACTACAGAAGATCTATGTAAGTTCGCCAGGTATCAGCCAACGGCTTTTCCGCGAGAACGACCCCCGCGTAAATTCAGAAAAACCAATTTTTCCTACACCAGGCAATAAAAAATCACCTTACACCTTACTTAACCTG
>JBMZAP010000161.1:0-8063 GCA_049611445.1 Phycisphaeraceae bacterium
CGTGCTCTGACAATCCCTACTTCTCCCACTCAAACCGCCAGGGTGCAAAACTCGCTGGGGTCTGGGCCTGCTGCATCATCGTCTTGATCTGCGCGACGATGCCGGGGTGATCCTTGGCGATATCGTTCTGCTCGCCCAGGTCGTTGGACAGGTCGTAGAGCTGGATCGGAGCGTCCTTGTTTTTGCTGACCTTCAGACGCACACCCTTCCACTTACCCAGCCGCACCGCCTGCTTGCCCTGCTGCTCGTAGAACACCCAGTAAAGGTAGTCGTGCCTGGGCTGATTGCCTTCGCCCAGCAGGGTTGGCGCGAAACTGATGCCGGTGACCTGGGCCGGGGCATCAACGCCCGCGAGGTCGGTGAAGGTCGGGAGGATGTCCTCGAACGAGCTGATGTGATCACTGACTGCCGGGGCGATCGTGCCGGGCCAGTAGGCGATCATCGGCACACGGATACCGCCCTCGTAGAGGTCGCGCTTGATCCCGCGCAGCGGGCCGTTGGAATCGAAAAATGCGGGGTTGTTGCCGCCCTCGGCGTGCGGGCCGTTATCAGAGGTAAAGACGATCAGCGTATTGTCCGCTACGCCGAGTTCCTTGAGCTGTTCGACCATCTCGCCGATCTGCTTGTCGAAACGCGTGATCATCGCCGCGGTCCCCTTCTGCGGCCCGGGCCAGTCCTTGTCGGCATAGGGCCCAAGGTCGGGCACCTCCTGGCCTTTCTGTGCCCGGTTCTCTTCGGGCATGTACTTGAGCTGACGCGGTGCACCGTTGTTGGTGTGCGGAACGGTGAGTGCGAGATACAGAAAGAACGGGCTGCCGGCCTTGGCCTGCTGATCGATCCACTGCTTTGACTCTTTGAAGAAGAGGTCGTTGGCATAAGCGACGCGCTTGACCGCTACGCCGTTGCCGATCGGGTTGAGCCGGCTCTCATCGGTCATGATGTTGCCGGTGAGTTCTTTTTTATTGTTACGCCAAAGGTAATCGGGGAAGTGGTTGTGGGCGTGGCGTTGATCGAGGAAGCCGTAGAAGAAGTCGAACCCGAAGTTGTTGGGCGAGCTCGTGGAATCCGGCGGGCCGATGCCCCACTTGCCGATGATCGCGGTCTTGTAGCCGACCGACTGTAAGAGTCTGGGCAGTGACGGCTCGGTCTCGGGGATGGCGATGGTGTAGCCCTCAGGCCCCCCGTGGTAGTTGCCGCGGGTAAAGCACTTGCCCGTGTGCTTGCCGGTCATCAACACACAACGGGATGGCGCACAGACCGGCGCCCCGGCATAGTGATCGGTAAAGCGGAGGCCCTTCGCCGCCATCATGTCGAGGTTGGGCGTTGCGATCTGGGTTTGACCATAGGAACCCAAGTCGCCATAGCCCAGGTCATCGGCAAGGATGTAGATGATGTTGGGCTTGGAAGGCTCGGCCTGGAGCGGCTCACCCTCCACAGGCTGATCGACCGTACGGTCAACGGCGCAGCCAGCAACCAAAAGACAGAGTAATAGCGAAAACAGGCGTGTGAGCATCGTCATCCTCAGGGTAGGGATCGCAATCTTCAGTAGAGGATGGTAACAAAGCTCGACGCGTTACCGCCGATCAAAACCCCGGCTGGCGTCACGCAGGTCCAGCTTCGCACGGATCTTGAGCATGTGGCGGAAAAGCTGTTCGAACTCCTCGCGATCCAGCGAAAGCTCGTGGGTGTCGCCCCCGATCGAGGTACGCAGGCGGACAATATCGTCGATGGTCAGTTGCAGCGAAAGGTGTTGTTGGGTTTCCATCCCTGGCCCTGTGATGCGGTGAATGAAGGAATCTTGATCGTAGTACGCGATCATACGGGCTCGATGAATGGCGTCCACTTGAGTTATACAGGTCGCGACTTGAGTGGGTCGGACATACCTGTCTACAAAAAACGGAGAAGCCGTTATCACGATCGGTATCCAGCCTGCGGCTGGTTGGCAGACAGGAATGTCCGCCCCACTGATCTCAATAGTCGCCACCCGATGCAAGGTTGTTAAACCGCGTCGTCGGGCCATGGAACTGCAGCTTCACCACGCCGGTCGGGCCGTTACGCTGCTTGGCGATGATGATCTCGCCGAGGTGGTCCGGCTCGTAGTCCGGATCGCTGCGGTGGAAGTAGTCCTCGCGGTGCACCATCTGGATCACATCCGCATCCTGTTCGATCGAGCCCGATTCACGCAGGTCGCTCATCCGCGGGCGGTGACCTTCGCGTTGTTCGGCCTGACGATTGAGCTGACTCAAGCAAACCACCGGCACGTTCAGGTCACGCGCCAGCGCCTTGATCTGACGCGAAATACTACTCACCTCTTCCTGACGCGAGTTGCTGCCCGGCTCGGACATCAGCTGCATATAGTCAACGAAGATCGCCTTGATATGCCGCTCGTTGGCAAGCCTTTGCGCCTTGGCACGCAGCACCATCGGGTTCAGGCCCGGCGTGTCGTCGATAAACATCGGTGCCTCGGCCAGTTCCCCCACCGTCATCTGCAGGCGCCCAAAGTCGTCCCGGCTGAGCATGTTCTTACGCAGCTTCTGCGAGTCCACGCCCGACCGCGAACACAACAGACGCTGGGCCAGCTGCTGCTTGCCCATTTCCAGTGAGAACACCGCGACCGGGATCCTGTTGACCGTCGCGATGTGCTCGGCGATGTTGAGCATGAAGGCGGTTTTCCCCATCGACGGGCGAGCCGCAATGATCGTCATCTCCCCGCCGTGCAGGCCGTTGGTCATCTCGTCGAGTTCGAAGAATCCCGTTTCCAGGCCCGTAACGGATCGGCCGTCGTGCGCCTCGAGGAAAGCCATCGTCTCTTCAAGGATGCCGTGCAGGTCCGACGCATCGGTGATGCCCCGCTTCTCCTGGATGTGGTAGATCAGCTGCCCCGCCTCGGCGAGGAGATTGTCCGCCGTGTCCCCCGAGTTGTAGCACTTGTGCAGCAGTTGCCCGGACGCATCGATCAGCGACCGCACCAACGCCTTCTCACGCACGATCCGGGCGTAGTGTCCGGCCGAGACCGCACTTGGCACGGACTCAAACAGTTCGATGAGGTACTCGACCCCGCCGACCTGTTCGAGCATGTTCTTGTCCACCAGCTTCTGCGTGAGCTGGACCATGTCGATCGACTGGACCTCGTTGTAAAGCGAGAGCAGTGCCTCGTAGACCGCGGCATGGGCGGGCTTATAAAAGTCCTCGGGCGACTTGATGACCTGCACAACCTCGCCGCAGACCCGCCAATCGAGGATCATCGAGCCGAGGACCGCCGACTCCGCCTCGATGGCGCTGGGTGGCAGCTTGTCGAAGAGCTGGCTGACGTCGATCTTGCGTTCGGAGCGTTGTTGTCGTGGGGTGGGGGCAGCAGTCATTGCCGAAATCCTAGCCATCCTGGCGCGAGACACTTATCGAGAGGTTTTCAACCCTTTTCCACGATCCTACACACATGTTGGCTGACAACAACCGACAACTTGTGGGGATTCTGGGTGGGGTGAGATGGGGGTGGTTTTTTGAACCACAGAGGCACAGAGGATGCGGAGGAAGGCAATTTGAACTGCCAAGGCGCAAAGGCGCCAAGGAAGGCAGGTTAGGGATTATTCAAGTGCCTTGGGACTATTGGGATGAATACCATCAAACAACCAATCCTTTTGAAGTCTAATCCAAGCATGCGCGAGCGTTAGAAAAACAAGGTTGCAATATTCTGCATTTTCACCTGCGAGTGGAAAGAGTGGACGAGGATCAATAAAACTTGTCATACCCGTCATCGGGAATTCATGTGCGACCCGTTTCGATAACACAAGATCTTTCTTCATGTACGTGTCGCGCAAATACTCAAGGCTTTCTAAATACATCTCATCTTTATGTAGACGACAAAAGCGAATCAACATATCTGTCATGTCCACGAGATGTCGCCATTGAGCTTCATTTAAATCAGACATCTTTAATTTGCCTTCCTTGGCGCCTTTGCGCCTTGGCGGTTAAAAAATGCCTTGGAAAATCACTCCGGATCAGGCAGGTCATCGCAGAAGGCGGCCAGTTCATCCAGGCTGGGACTGTGAGCATTTCGCACATAGAACCCGCTCGTCCCCGTGCCAGTGCAGAGGGATTGATCAATCGGCAGGCCCGCGAGCAGGCCGAGGCAGAAGCCGGCGTTGAAGTTGTCGCCGGCACCGGTAGAGAGTTTGGGCTTGGCAACGAACGGGCCCTTAAAGAGTGCCGTCTCGATGCCGGAATCCGTCTTGATCGCGGCGGCCGCACCTTCTCGCGGGTGGACGCAGACGCAATGCACTTCAAGTGCTTCACGCAGATCCAGCGCGATCTGCTCGATCGCCGCCTTCTGGGCCGCATCGTCCTCGGGCACGGCCACACCCAGCACCTTGGCGACCTGTGCGGCTTCGGACATGTTGAAGCCGACGACGACGCGTGACTCCGTGTTGAGCTTCTTGGTCAGTTCCATCGCCTCAGCGAGGTCCTCGGTGGTCCGCTTGCCCGGGTCGGCCAGGTCAATAAAGATCGTCCGATCGTTGTCCATCTGTGGAAGGACCTCTTCGATCAGCGTCTGCCAGATCGTGTTCAGCCGGGTCAGCATCGTCCAGTTCACCATGCCCAGGAACTTCGTCTCGCGGACAAGCTGGACATAGGTCTCTCGGCCAAGGTGTTCGTCGATCGTGTCCTGATTGACGTGGCGCAGCGATGCGTGCTTGCCGAGCATCAGCTTGCCGTCGTCGAATTCCAGCGCGTCGGTGTGCGCGGGGTCGGCGATCGTGTGGAGTTTGGCGATCTCGGCAAACTCGTTGAAGACGGGGTGGATCACCCCCTCGCCCAGCGGGCCGATGTAAGTGACATCGAACCCGGCGGTGGCCATGGCGTTGGCCATGATCGGCCCGTTACCGCCTAGCTTTTCCAGCTTGGTGACCAGTTCCACATTGGACGATCGGCCGGCGGAGTCAACGATGCGCTGGCCAAACTCAGCAAGGGTGTGGATCGGGTCATAGCGTTCGACATTGTGACGTGTATCGACGACATCGATGATCGCGTCGACAAAGCCGTCAAACCCGATCAACACGGGTGTCTCTTGAATGGAGGCGGCAAAGTTGCGGAGTCCCGCGGCGGCGGCTTGTGCGGTTTCGGTACGGGTGGGCATGGTCAAAAGCGGGTTGAGGTGCAGATCTAAGGGCACAAGCATACGTCATCGCGCGTCACGACGCAGCCCGGGATGTCCGCTATCCTGCACCGCATGACCGGCGGACCACGACCCCAAGAACAAACCGAGCCTATCGATCACATCACAGCATTTGGCCTTTCGCTGGTGATGCCATGGGTCGCATTCCGGCGGACCTGGCAGACGTTGAACGTCAGACAGTCACTGCTGATCCACTTTCTGGGGATCCTGCTGTTCTTTTTCGGGATGATCATCCTTGATGCGGTTCTCTGGTACGGCGACATCATCGACGGCCTGTCTTACATCGACGCCATCGTGATGCTGTTCATCCTGGTCTGGTTTCTTTTGATTCAGCTTTGCTATATGTTCACCGCCCTGTTGACGAGCTGCTGGGGATCGAACATCGAGCCGTTCCGTGCGAGCTTTCGGCGTTCACTGGCCCGGTGGTACCAGCTCACGCCATTCCATAGTGCATGGACCCTGGCGTTCATACTCGGCATCAACGTCGTCAATGAGATGCGCTGGGATTACTGGGACTACGACTACGGCTCCATGAGCTATGCGTTCTGGGACTTTCTGTTCAGCGCGATGATCTTGTCGGTTTTCTTCTTCTACAGCGGTATTGGGGGCTGGTTCACACTCCGCGCCCTTGCAGTGCCAGGCAGCAACGCCGTCTTTCACCCCAAGAGCCGCTGGCCCGCGCTGTGCGAGACCTGTGGCTATGCCCTCGTCGGCCTGTCTCAGAAACAGACCTGCCCCGAATGCGGACGCTCGGTGCACTCCTCCCTGAACACCCCGCGCGGCAACACCAAGCACACCACGCTCGCCATGATGCGGATGGCCCTGCTCAATCCCAAGGCACTGGGCGAGATTCTCGTCACCCGTACACGCACGGGCTCGCCAGCCAAGGCATTGATCATCACAGCACTGTCGCTGCTGGCCCTTGGGCCGCTGGGGGTGATGTACATGGCGAGCATCGGGATGATTACGGAAGGCCAGATGTTCCTCTCGAACATCTTCGAATTCCTTCAACTCTTTTTGGTCGGCGGGTTGGGGGCGGGACTGGGATCCATGGTCATCGGTATCACGATCGTCCTCGCGGTCGGCTCCACCATCGGTCTGATCGACCGCATCTTCGCCAAACGCAACACACTCCCTACCGCTTGCTACGCCGCCTGCTACGCCAGCGGGTATGTCCTGTTCATATCGCTTCTGATGTACGGCTTTACGGGGGTCATCGTTTTCTTTGCCGAACGGATCGCCGACCAGATGGGCTATTACATGCTCGAGTTCATCCCGCTGGTCTGGATCGCACTGGTGCTGATACTCACGCTGCCCTACTTTGTCATCGTTGGCCGAATCCTCCGTGGCGCCCGATACGCCAACGCCTAGCCATCTGGATCTGCAACCCTCCATGCCGACACTGAGCCCCGGGGCGGCGTCTGGTACCCTACGCCGCTATGAAATACGACTTCAACGCCATCGAACAACGCTGGCAGCAGCACTGGGACAACGCCCGGACGTTCAGCAGCCCCAACCCCGGCGACCCGGAGTTCGATGCCGCCAAGCCCAAGTTTTACACCCTCGCGATGTTCCCCTACCCCTCCGGGGCCGGCCTGCACATGGGCCACGCGCTGAACTACACCGCGACCGACATCGTCGCCCGGTACAAGCGGATGCGTGGCTTCAACGTGCTGCACCCCATCGGCTACGACGCCTTTGGTCTGCCCGCCGAGCAGTACGCCGTCGAACACAACGTCCACCCGCGGATCACCACCGAGAAAAACATCGCCAATATGTCCGCACAGCTCAAGCGGCTGGGTATCGGCTACGACTGGGACCGCGCGTTTGCCACCACCGACCCCGAATACGTCAAGTGGACGCAGTGGATCTTCATCAAGCTCTACCACAGCTACTTTGACCCGGTCGAGAATAAGGCCGCCCCGATCAGCAACCTCATCGCCAAGCTCGAGGGCGAGGACTATTACGTCGGTACCGATGGAGAGCTCATCGTCTCCGGCAACACCGAGTCCCTCGAACCGCTCGCGGGCATCGGCGACCCCAACATCCATAAGTGGACCGAACTCGCCCAGGACCAGCGCGAGCGTCTACTCGACGAGTACCGCCTCGCGTTCATGGCCGAGGTCGAAGTCAACTGGTGCCCCGGGCTCGGTACCGTCCTCGCCAACGAGGAAGTCACCAACGACGGGCGAAGCGAGCGCGGCAACTTCCCGGTCTTTAAGCGGCCACTCAAGCAGTGGATGCTGCGGATCACCGCGTATGCCGACCGTTTGATCGACGATCTGGACCTTGTCGATTGGCCGGAGAACATCAAGCTGCTGCAACGTAACTGGATCGGCAAGTCCACCGGCTCCGAAGTCGACTTCACAGTCGATGGGCGCGATGAAACCATCCGTGTCTTCACCACGCGTCCCGATACGCTCTTCGGTGCAACTTACATGGTGCTTGCCCCGGAGCACCCGCTGGTCGAGGCCATCACCACGCCCGATCAGCGCGACGCGGTCGCCGCATATCAGCAGCAGGCCGCCAGCAAATCCAACATCGACCGTCAGGCCGACGCGAAGGAGAAGACCGGCGTCTTCACCGGTGGCTATGCCACCAACCCGGTCAACGGCGAGAAGGTCCCCATCTGGATCGCCGACTACGTCATGATGGGCTACGGCACCGGCGCGATCATGGCGGTGCCTGCGCACGACGCACGCGACTTCGAGTTTGCCAAAAAGTTTGACCTGCCGATCATTGACGTCGTCGCGGACAAAGCGACGGCTGCGATCTACGGCTTCGTTGATCGATACGACAAAGAGCCCGAAGTTTTCGCCGAGGCCGACGAAGAGAAACTGCGTACCGCCCTGATCGACTTCGTCGCGATGAGTGTCAATCAGGATGAGAC
>JBMZAP010000162.1:0-7981 GCA_049611445.1 Phycisphaeraceae bacterium
TTATCCAAACGCAGACCGTTGGCCGTCGTTTTATCAAACTGCACAACCACCTGGTTGCCATCCACTTTGTAAGACTCGTAGACCGGGCCACGCCATTCCAAGGCATTGCCACGGCTGTCCTTGGCACCATAGACGGTCGAGAGTGCCCAGCGGGCGCTGCGTTCACCGATCGGACGTTTGTTTTTGGGGTGGATATTCCCATCTGAGTTCGTGTCATAGGTCACGATCAGGCCCGTATCAGGCGTGGCCTGCCAGGTCTTGTGCTGGATTTCGCGAACGACATTGGTGTGGTGGTTCTGGTCATAACTCATCGAGCGACGAGTGGACCAGCCAGCGATCTGGATTAACCCAAAGGGCAGGTCGTCATCGCTGAAGACTGCACGCCAGTCCTTGATCAGGCCAGGATAGGTCGCATAGAACGGCTTCCATGCCTCGCCAAACGAGTTGTTCTCCCCCTGGTAAAAGAGCACACCACGTAACGATAACCCGGCCATCGGCGCAAGCAGTGTGTTGTACATGCCTGAGGGTTGCCGCCCCAATCGTGGATCGACCTGCATCCTCGGCTTGCCCGGCACACGCTCCTGCGCGCGGAGCGCTTCCATGCGTTTGATCTCCCACTCTTCCAATGCTTTCTGCAGCCGCTGCTTGGCTCCGTCTTCCTCGCCGCCATCGATCCATGCCTTAACTGCATCATTAAACGAATCGATCGTCGGCTTCATTTCAGGCACAGCGTTGAGCGTGTCGCTCGCACACCAGTGGTTGGCGGTGGTCCCGCCCCAGGAGTTGTCGATGATGCCGACAGGCACCTTCAGATAAGCCTGCAGACGCAGCGCGAAGTAGTAACCCACGCCTGTACAGTCGCGGACCGTTTCGGGCATGCAGGGTTTCCAGCCGTTTCCATCATCAAGTGGCACGTCAGGCTGCAGTTCATGTGAGGCCACGAGTTTCAATCGCAAATAGCGGATCGCCGGGCTGTTCGCGCTGGCGATCTCCATGTCTGGATCAAGTGAGCCGCCGACAGACCACGCCATATTGCTCTGCCCGCCGCAGAGCCAGACTTCTCCGACGAGCACATCCTCGAAGGCAATCCGATCGGCTTCACTCGTCACGCGCATCGTGCGTGATTCGAAAGACGCCTGCATTGGGTCCAGCGTCACGACCCACTTGCCATCCTTCTCCGCGACAGCTGACTTCTGCTGCCCCGCAAAATGCACGGCGACCGACGCGCCCGGCGTCGTCCAGCCCCAGACCTTCACAGGCTTGTCCCGCTGCAACACCATACCCTCGCCAAAGAGCTTCGAGACGGTGAGTTCGGCAACGCTGGCATGTGTAAAAACAAATAATGAGAGCATCGTGATGCCAGCAAGCAACAGCGTTTTAGATCGTTTGTATACGTTTGGAGACATCTTGTTCCTGCTTCCTTCAGAGTCAATCGGGTGCGAGATTCGGTTATTTATTCTGGTCGCCCGTTTCCAGCGGTCAGTTGCTTAACTGATTCAGAGAAAACGCGTGCTCTTCCAACACGTCGCCCGTCTCTTTGATCAGGCGGAACGTGACGGTGGGCGTGTCTGGCGTGGTATTGAATGTGAACTCACCAAAGGCGATAAACCCATTGCCGTGATATCCAAAGAGTTGTTCCGGACAGTTCTTGACCATCGCGCCCGGGCCAGGGACGCCGCCGAGGGTGGCCGGCTCGAACTCGAGCAGGTCGTAGCTGTTCTCACGCGGGATCTTAAAGGCGCGTGCGCCATGGCGGTCGCCGCTCAACAGCAGGACGCCGGCAATATTCTCCTGCTCGATAAAGTCGAAGACTTCGTCACGCCCCTTGGTATCCCAGGTGCCCCACGAATCCTTGCCGTTGCTGACATAGTCACTCCACATCGTGCCACTGGTAATCACCTTGAATGGCGCGGTCGAGTCACGCAGCGTGTTTTTGAGCCAGTCCATCTGGGCCTTGCCCAGATAGGCGCCATGCTCGGTACGCCGGCCGCCATCACGGCAGGAGCGGGTGTCAAGCATAATGAGCTCGATCGGACCCATGCGTGTGCTGTGGTAGATCCCCACTCGGCCATCATCAGCCGGCGGGTTGTTCCAGTTCTGGTGCCAGACCGCCCGAACAGCATCGCGGTCTGCAGCATTGAAGCGGCGTGGGATACCGCTCAAGTCATTATCAAAATAGTCGTGGTCGTCCCACGAGGTGTACAGCGGCACATTGGCGGCCAGGTCACGCCAGGCCTTGGAGACGTCACGAAGCTGATAGTCCGCACGGTGCATATTGATCTCGTTATTGCGATCATCGACCGCGATATCCCCATAGATCATCATGGCACTGGGCTCTCGCTTCAACACTTCGCGCATCAGGTTTGGATTGTGCAGACCAATCTTGTGGAAGCACGTGCCAAAGGCGACACGGAAGTCGCACTTGTCATTATCTTTTGGAGCCGTCTTGAACATACCGCCAGCGACACGGTTACCCGCGACGTAGACCGAATATGCATACTTCGTGCGGGGCGAAAGGCCATCAATCCTGATGCGGCTCTCGATGCCAGGCTTCGCTGCTGCGACTTGAAAGATCTTTCCATCAGCCTTGCCCTGCTCGGACACCTTGACCGTCAAGTCTTGCACTTTTGCAGGCCTAAGCCAGATCGTGACACCGTCGGACTTGAGATCGCCGAGCATCGGGCCGCCCATGAGGGCCATGCCGTGCTTTGTGGCTGCCTGGATAATCTTCGGGTCGGTGAAGTCCGCCTTGGCGTCTGCGGCGAACACCGCACGGGCATCAAAGTAGAACTGACGAATGTTGTCTGGCAGTTTGCCAAAGCTGTCCAGCAGCATCGTGTCGATCTCAAGCGTTCCTTTGTGTGCCTGACTGAGCGTGACATTGATCACACGCTCGACCGGCACGGCAAAGAGACGGGCAGCCGGCGTCAGACAGGCGATAAGGGCTGCGGACGCACGAAGGAAACAGCGGCGTGACAGGTCTTTCATCATGTCCATAGACTATGCTTCTTTGAAGGACCTTACAGACAAGATATGACTGCGACTCAGGTCGCTCTGGGACCGGGAGTTTGCAATGGGTGATCAAACGAGTGCATTCGTCAAAGGCGGAATCGGTTGCCTGGTCGCGTTCCTCGTAATCGGCCTGATTGCCGTGGTCATGGGCGGGAGCATGCACATTGATGCCGGCGGGGCCTGCTGCCTGTTCATCGGCGGCGGCCTGGTGGGCCTGCTCGTGTTATGGATCTACAACATGGGGAAAAATGACAGAGATGAACAGAACCATCGCTGGCCAGATGAATAGCGACAGGATTTTGACTGATGCCGTCCTCGACTGATATAAACTTGCCAAAGGATCAGGTGCCGGTCTGGCCGGACCGCTGTGTCTGTTGCCGAGCAGAATCACCGGGCCATCGAACAAAATTCTGGACCTTTGCGATCGGCTGGTGGACGATCGTATTTCTGTCCTATGGCGGCATTTTTGTAGCACGTGTTCCCGCCTGCAAATCCTGTGCTCGCAAGTTGCAATGGGGACGGGCAGTGCGATGGATCTTGTGGACCATCATTGCCGGCGCTGCCGCCATCGGAGCCGTCTGGATACTCCGGCACTACAACGGCCCCATGAGAATCTACCTGGGGGTGGGAATCGCCTGCCTTGCCTTGCTGCCGCTCTTTTTCCTTGAAGCAATGTTCCCGCCCGCGTTTGATATGACCAGCTACGCAAAGACCGTCGACTACGAGTTCCGTGACGAGATGTATGCGGCGGAATTTGAAATGCTTAACATGCAGACCGACAAAACTGATGTCCTGAACGAAGACATCTGACAATGACCGATCACTACTGCCCATCTTGTGACGCGCCGCTCGCAACCAGCGACATCAACATCGCCGAAGGAGTCGCGCTATGCCCGGATTGTGGCAAGCTAAGTCGGCTAAGCGATGTCATCGAGTATGAAATGCCCAGCGATGAGGTCGTCAACGATCCGCCGCCCGGGTGCTCGCTGCACAACGATATCGACGCGACGGTGATACGCGTCTCTCTCCGATCGTTCAGCGGCTTCCTCGGGGCGTTATTCTTCTGCCTCTTCTGGAACGGGATCACAGGGGTCTTTGTACTCATCGCACTGGCCGGGCTATATACCAACCTCGTTGGGCCGCTCCCCGCATGGTTCCCGGCACCGGATTTCGATGATGGGATGGGGCTTGGGATGACGCTGTTCCTCTGCGTTTTCCTGACACCGTTTGTGACTATCGGGCTGATGATGCTTGGCGTTGTCCTGATGTGCATGATGGGGAGCCTGATCATCCGAATCGGCCGCGACCTCGCCACGGTGAAAACCGGCATCGGCCCCGTCGGCTGGACACGCCGCTTTAATCCACGCCAGTTCCGCTCGATCAAGTCCGGACAAACAAAGTGGCAGCAGAACGGCGAGCACAAACAACTCATCGAAATCGAGGCGGATCGGACCGTCCGCTTCGCCAGCGGCCTGAGCGAAGCCAAGCGTGACTGGATCATCGCGGTCCTGCGTCGGCTGCTTCGGGACTCAAGCAGATGAAATCATTCGCCCAATCCATCGTCGATATAGTTCAATTACAAACACGCATATTCGGAGACGTCTACATGTTCCGTCGATTCCTCGTACTGGCACTGGCCTTTCTCGCAACAGCAATCCCATCATCTTTCGCAGCGGCACAGCATGCACCGCGACCCAACATCATCCTCATCATGTCCGACGACATGGGGTACTCCGATCTGGGCTGCTATGGCGGTGAAATCCCCACGCCGAATCTGGACACCCTTGCCATGGGCGGGCTTCGCTACACGCATTTCTACAACACAGGGCGATGCTGCCCGACGCGGGCGTCGCTGCTCACCGGGCTCTACGCGCACCAGGCTGGCGTAGGCCGCATGACGAGTGACGACAAACTGCCCGGCTATCGCGGCGACCTGAGTTTCAACGCGGTCACCATTGCCGAGGCACTCAAGCCAGCAGGCTACAGCACGTACATGTCGGGCAAATGGCACGTCACCAATAAACTCACGCAGGACCTCTCCAAGCACAACTGGCCTCGCCAGCGCGGCTTCGACCGGTTCTACGGCACGATCATCGGCGCTGGGTCCTTCTTCGACCCCTGGACCCTCACCCGGGACAACACCCAGATCACACCCGAGAACGACCCTTTGTATTCACCCAAGGTGTATCACTACACCGACGCGATCGCAGACAACGCATCGATGTTTATCAAGGACCACGCGAACAACGCCGAGGCTAAAGGGCTCAACAAACCCTTCTTCATGTATGTCGCCTTCACAAGTCCCCACTGGCCGCTGCACGCCCTGCCTGAGGACATTGAGAAGTTCAAGGGTAAGTTCGGCAAAGGTTACGAGCACTACCGCAAAGCACGCTTTGAGCGGATGAAAGAGCTCGGTCTGATCAAGGACAACTGGCAACTCTCCGAGACCGTCGGCGACTGGTCCGACGTCAAGCCCGAACTCGTCGAATGGGAAGAACGGTGCATGGAGGTCTATGCCGCGATGATCTTGCAGATGGACCGCGGCATCGGGCAGATCGTGCAGTCGCTGAAAGATACCGGCCAATACGAGAACACACTGATCCTTTACCTGCACGACAACGGCGGATGCCACGAAGGTATGGGCCGACGTGCACGCAAGAATCGCGAAGGGATCAAAGAACGTGAGCCGTATGGCAAGGACGAGCTGCAAACCAAGATGATCCCCGACCACAGCCGTGTGGGTAAACCCGTTATCCAAGGCACACACGTGATGCCCGGACCCTCTGAAACCTATCACGCCTACGGCTGGAACTGGGCCAACGTTTCCAACACCCCCTTCCGCTACCACAAGTCAATGAATCATGAGGGGGGCATCTCCACCCCGCTCATCGCTCACTGGCCTAAGGGCATCACCAAGCATGGCGAGCTGCGTGAACGCGTTGGCCACCTGATCGACCTCATGCCCACCTTCATCGAAGTCTCCGGCGCGACATATCCTGAGACGCTCAACGGCCATGACATCCAGCCCATGGAAGGCAAGAGCCTCGTCGCCAGCTTTACGCAAGACGAGCAGGTCGATCGCATCCTGATGTGGGAACACTACGGCAAGGCTGCGATCCGAGAGGGCAAATGGAAAATGGTTCGCCTCGGTATGAATAAGCCTTGGGAACTCTACGACATGGACAAAGACCGCAGCGAACTCAACGACCTCGCCGAGCAAATGCCAGAGAAGGCCAAAGAACTCAGTGAAAAGTGGGACGCAGAAGCCAAGCGGACCAAGATCCTGCCGCGGCCAGGCCAACGCTAAGCCGCCCTACGCCGCCAGCCAATCAAGCCAAAGCCCCCTATCAGCAAGGCCAGTGAGCCCGGCTCGGGTACGCTCGCGACCATCGCCTCAAATGCGCCCGGCGTCGGATTCTGCAATTCAAAAGCCTGTCTGAACAACGCATAATCAAAGATATCGTTGTCCAGGTCTCCATCCAGATCGCCGACACGGTACGCATAAGGGATATTCAGAGAACTCAGATCGGTCTGCGCGTTGTTGATCAGAATCAGGTAGTCCGAAGCATCGATCGTGCCATCTGTGTTCAGGTCGCCAAGCACGTTGTCCGCCCCCTCGTAGAGCACATCGAGCGAAAACGTATTGCCGTCTGTGTCGCGGTACGTTGCCGCGAGGTCCTTGATGAGTGCGCCGATCCAGAAGTTGCCAAGACTAACTGTTGCACCAATGCCAAGCGATCCGTCCTGACCGCCGGGATTTGCCGTCTCAATCAGCTCACTGAGGCTCGCACTTTGAACCGACCAGTTTCCGTTATCGACCGACCCGTCGCCGGCTTTATCGTAGTTGCCAGCAATCGAGATCCACTCTGAGGGGTCCAGTGCCCCGCTGGCCGAACTGATCGTAAGGGCCTCCAAATCAAAGACACTGACATTACTTGAAGGATTAACAAGCAGGACCTGACCGGTCTGCTGATTGACACGCAGGCGGACCGATTCAATCGCAGGCCCGTTGCCATTGAAGTCAAGTGTGTAAGCCCCGAGGTCGTCATAGCTACCAGCCGATTCAACACCAAAATAGTAGGTCCCCGCAGCGAGATTACTGACTGAGACCGTCGATATCACATCAGACGCAAAAGACGCAAGATCTTGACCAATCACTTCACCAGAATCGTTGTATAGCTTTAGATTCATACCTAGCGAAGATCCATACTCTGGACTCGCCGCGACGTTCTTTACGGCCTCGGCTGTCATACTCAAATCGCCACCCCCCCAGTTGAACGAAAACATATCCGTATCACCGTAGCGTTCAATAATGCCCGTAGCCGAACCGGTCGTGGTATTACCGCTTGAACTCAGCGAGAGCGGCGTCGCCGAGCCCAGGGTATTGCCATGCTCGTCCGGTCGGAACCCATCGCCGGTGTACGTACCTCCCGGAAAGCTGTTGTACGTTGAGATCAGCGTGTTTCTAATGACCGCGATGTCGTCCTGCGCATTCATGCCTGAGCCGGTAAACCCCTCCTGCCAACTCGAGAACTTGCCAGCGAAATCAACACCCATGATCGGCGCAATATTCGTTGCCGAATCAGCAGAGCGGTACTCGCGCGTGCGATTACCATCATTGTCGTATTCACTCTGGTGGAGCAGCCCAAGTACGTGACCGAACTCGTGTGTGATCGCCGTCGATCGGGATCGGGCATAGCTCGACTGCGCAGCAGCTCTCGCGACCGACGACGTGTCGCCGAAGAAATTCACATTCGCAGCGGCATTCGAGTAGTCCGGCGTCACTAACTGATGCGCTGTGGGCGTCGTGCTTTTGTTAGGCGCAACCGTCGTTACGTTGACATCAAACATCGCGAAGTGCGTCGACACATCGAACCACGCGCTGTAGATGTCCTCCTGCTCCGTAGCGTCAAATGTGGTGTCATCGCCATCCACATCGTATGCGCCACGGTCCTCGCCGAAGACTCTA
>JBMZAP010000163.1:0-7680 GCA_049611445.1 Phycisphaeraceae bacterium
CGGCTGCCGTCTTGAACGCCGAGGCAAAAATCTTGGCACGATGCTTATCCCATTCGGCCTTGACCAACTGGTATTCCCTGGATTCCATCAACGCGACCGTCTGAGCAAATCCGAGCTCCTGCTGCTTGGTACCCCCTACCGCGATCACCATCGCCGACGCACCTGCCGTGGCAAGGTTCACATCCTCTGATGCAGCGCTTTGCAGCAGCGAACTTTCACCCTGGGTCTGGGCCAGTTCAACCCATGCTTCAGGCGTTGGCAATTGCTTGTTCTCTTTCACGTAGCCGGTCAACCAGTTCATCGTGGTGCCGCGGTCCGCGATCAGGCCGGCCATCAGCGGCGCTTCCTCGTCCTGCGAGCGGTACATGGACTGCATCAACTTCATCTGGTCGGCAGGCGCTAATCCACCGATCGACTGCGTGAACCGGTCCGGCTGCGCGATGTAGGCCTCTACCGCAGCACGCGCGGTTTTCTGGACAAGGCCTTCATCCGCGAGCAAGGTAACGAAGCGATCGTTGGCAACCTGTGTCAGCGCGAGGTCCTTTTGATTCAGGATGAAAGCGACCACACTTGCCGGCACCTTCTCGCGTTCATTCGCTTTGTTCAGGATCGATTCAAACAAAGCAACCGCCGGATCAACCGCCGGCTCGCTGGGTTGATCAGGTGTCTCGGGTATCTCAGGCACCTCGGCCGAGGCCGTCGGCTCAGGCAAAGCGATGTGGAATCGCCCCAACACCGCCCAGGCCGCCGCCTGCTGCAGGTCATCACTCGCATCAAACAGACCGATCAGCGCGTGGTCTGCCCTTGTCATCGGGATGGTGCCGGTGATCACAAGCGTATCCGTGTCGAGCACAGGCTCGGGCGCAGCACTTTCTTCAAATGGCTGGTCCGTCTTGGGGACAATGATTTCCAACTCGTACAGCTGAGCGAGTGTCTTATTTACGAGGTCGTGATTCGAACTCGCCAGCAGCTTCCGATCAAGCCAGCCGGCAGCGACAGGGTTGTGCGGCGCTTCGCGGATGATGGCCTTTGCAACACCATCGAACTCGTCGGCCTCCATGCCGGTCAAATCGACGGCCTCGATCATCACGTCCGTGGCCTCATCGTTGATCTCGCCACGCGACACACTCTGCCCCGGATCAAGTGCAGCGAGCACGCGTTCCACCACCTTCGGTGCCGCAGGGCCATCGGGGTCACTGATCGTCTGGCTGACGCGATCGATCAGCACACGTGCGTTATCCGGGTCACTGGACTGGGTTGAGAAGAGCTTGCCCAGAGAGGCGAAGCTGAGCATCTTGCGTTCTTCACCCAAGGCTGCTTCACCCGCGACGCCGACAAGTTTGGCACTGGCAAGCGAGGGCGGGTTAACGGTCGCGACGTTGTACAGTGCGATCCGCCGGGTCGGGATATCGTTGGATTGCAGTAGCTTGACCAGGACCTTATATCCCGGGTCATCGACCTTGACCTGACTGGCTAATCGGCCGCGGTTCGTAGCCAGTGCGATGGCCCGTGCATCAAGGGGATGGCCCTGGATCATCGTCAGGATGCGACCCGCCAACTGCTCGCCCTGATCTTCGGTCAGCGCGTTGGTGTTTCGGGAGAGTTCCTCAAGCAGCTGCTTCTTTTCGGGATCCACATTCCATGGATAAGGCGCGGGCCCTTCCAATGACAGCGTGTCCTTGGTAGGTATCTCGATCGCGGCATAGAACAACGAAGGCGCTGGCTCACGGAAGTACTCAGGCAACCTGCGCAGCATGTCACGCAACTCACGATATTCGTTCTGCTTCTCGCGCTCCTCAGTCTGATGTGCGCGCTTGCGCTCTGCGTAGGCCCGGGCGTCTTCACCTTCGTTGCGGGTCAAACGCTCAGCACGCTCGGGCTGTTTCGCACGCAACTGCTCAGGATCGATCTTGTATGCATAGGGGTTCTGCTCGCTGGCGCCTTGCAGCTCTGCCCCTTTAATGCTGCGATCCATCACCCACTGCACCGTGCCGTCAGCGTGAAGCGTGATCTCGCGAGCGATACGCGGCGCGCTCTCGGGTGTGGGCTTCTCGGCCTCTTCATCCGGAGACTCCTCCGTGTAAGGCGCCTGCTCCTCGTCGTTCGACGAAAAGAGCAAGTCCTGAAGTTCACCAGGTGCCGCGCGGATGATCCGGGTCAGGTCAACCTGATCACCGCCCTGCTGATTCAGATCGGTCTTCGGGATCACAAAGCCGATGAAACGACCGGCCCGGACCGTGATCGGGAAACGCGAAAGCTTGTTGCTTCGATGGACGTTGTCGACGCTGAACGGAAGCAGAAGGATCTGCCTGCCCGGCGACGGCTGCAGCCGCCAGACCGGGTCCTGTGCGTTGTTGCCACGCGTATCGAAGAGCAGGCGATCCAGGTCGACCTCGATCGACATCGGGCCAAGGTCTTCTTTCGCTTGCTCGTCTTGCTCACGGGGAATCGGCTGGGGGACCGGTGCTGCGGCCTCGGCGGGGCTGGGCTTGGGTTCATCCTGAGCCAGTCCTGCCGGCAGAGAAGTGAACAGTGCCCACACAAGCACCCAGAGCGGCACCAGACGACAGGAACGAGCAGAAATGCGCATCGCGACTCCTTGTTAAACGACAGGTCGCATTCTAACGCCCTGCGTCAGAAAACCAATCTGGGTAATCCTGATCCATTGCCGCGCAAATCATGTGCACGATGCAATTGCATGTCTATTAATTAGGCATTCGCGATAAGTCGTGGTCAATAACTAGACTTTTTTCCAAAAAACTCTCGTTTTTTGAACGTCCATAAAGTGCTGAAATACATTCACTTACGACTCGAACGCCGAACGATTGGGTTTCAGATTCCGGAAATAGCGGTTGTATCAGTGCTACTGGCACGCGGGTTGAATTAGTCCTCACGTCTCGCGGGTTGATCCTGCGGGCGGGCAGGCCTCACCGACGCCGACCCGCTCCAAGATCCGAAGCAGGCCACCCCCACGGCGGTCGTGGGGGCGATAGGTGGGCGTCCTAAGGGGCGCCCATCTTTTTCCTTTTTTGCGGTTTTGCCAGTAGCAAGCCGAGCAACCGGGGCTTTCAGTTGCCGGGCCATGGAGGCCGACCGGCACAGGACAAAGGCAAGGATGCCTGAAAGGACCCTCGCGAGATCCATGCAGATCGCATCAGACCTTTGACCTCAGGACCAGTTGACCGGCGGGCGCGTGCCCGTTGTTTTCGCGTTGACTGGGTAAATAAGCAGGCCGGCCGTGGGGTGGCGAGCCGGACGGCCTGTTTCGCAAACGCTCGCCAGACAGGAGCACTCGTATGCCAGGACTTAGTAACGGGATCGGACGATCCCTGCTCATGCTGCTGATGGGGCTGACGCTGATCGCGTCTTTTGCCGCCCCCTCGACGGCCTGGGCGCAGGACGAACCCGTGGAGCCAGCGGCAGAAGCCGAAGCGGCACCAGCGGAAGAAGAAGCAGCACCCGAACCCACGGAAGAAGAAGCCGCTGCACTCGCAGAGGCAATCGCAGCTGCCGAAGAAGCCGGCGACTACTCGGTTGAGTATGCCGACCCGGACAGCGGCGACTTCAGCATCGCGATCGTTGACAGCGATCGCTTCACGATCGACAACCTCTGGGTTCTGATCGCGGGCTGCCTGGTCTTCCTGATGCACCTTGGTTTTGCGATGGTCGAGTCCGGCCTGACCCGAGCCAAGAACACCGTCAACATCCTCTTCAAGAACTCGATGATCATTTGTATCGGGTTCCTGATGTACGGCGTGATGGGCTTCATGATTCACTATCCCGGTTTCGGCGACGGTGAAGCATGGCTCAAGATCAGCGGCGACACCTTCAAGTTCCTGCTGTCTGACAGCTCGGCACTGAACGATGTCGGCTCTGCCACCGCGTCCGGCTACGGCCTTGACATGACCGGCTACACCGACTTCTTCTTCCAGGCGATGTTCTGTGCAACTGGCGCAACCATCATCTCGGGTGCAGTCGCTGGCCGTATCAAGCTGCTGCCTTTCCTGATCTTCACCGGTTACTTCACCGGCTTCGTGTACTGTGCCGTCGGCGCATGGCACTGGGGCGGCGGTTTCCTCAACCAGATGGCAACCCCGTTCTACGACTTCGCCGGCTCCACCGTCGTCCACTCCGTGGGTGGCTGGGGTGCTCTGGTGGGTGCCATTGTCCTGGGCCCAAGACTTGGCAAGTACGCCAAGGACGGCTCCCTGCAGCCGATCCCGGGTCACAGCATGCCGCTGGCGACCATCGGTGTCTTCCTGCTGTGGTTCGGCTGGTTCGGCTTTAACGGCGGCTCGGTCCTCAACGCCGACGCTGGCTACGTCTCCCTCGTGCTCTGCACCACGACCTTCGCAGCAGCTGCTGGCGGCCTGACCGCCGGTGCCACCTCGTGGATCCTCGGTGGCAAGCCCGACCTGTCCATGGCTCTCAACGGCATGCTGGCCGGCCTCGTGGGTATCACCGCGGGTGCAGACCAGATGGCGATGTGGGAAGCCGTTGTCATCGGTATTGTTGCCGGTGTCCTGGTCTACTTCTCCGTCATCGGCCTTGACAAGCTCAAGATCGACGACCCCGTCGGCGCGATCTCGGTCCACCTCACCTGTGGTATCTGGGGCACGCTGGTTGTTGGCATCCTCGGCGACTCGGCCGGTGGTGCTCAGCTGACCTCGCAGGTCATCGGCATCGTCCTCTGCGGCGTCGCCACGGTGATCCTGTCACTGATCGGTTTCCTTGCCCTTAAGTTCACCCTCGGCCTCCGCGTCAGCGAAGCCGAAGAACTCGAGGGCCTGGACCTGGGCGAGCACGACATGGCTGCTTACCCCGACTTCCAGATGACCATGATCAAGAGCTACCACGCCCGCGAGATCTAATCTTCGCAGACATGGTCGCTATGTCTCGGCACGTGTTGCCGAAAACATTGGCCGGTCAACCACACGGCCCGTTTAGAAACTTTCAAACACTACTACTAAGGGAATACCACCCATGCATATGATCGAAGCAGTCATCAAGCCATCCGCGATCGACGCGGTTAAGGCAAAGCTCTTCGAGGTTGGCATCGTCGGATGCACGGCCGTCGAGGTAAAGGGCTTTGGACGACAGAAAGGACACACCGAGCGCTACCGAGGCGGACGGATGGACGTGGGCTTCGTGCCCAAGATCCTCCTGAAGGTCGCGGTCAAGAGCGAGGACGTGGACAAGGCCGTCAGCGCCATCACCGGCGCCGCCAACACCGGCAACGTCGGGGACGGCAAGGTCTTCGTCTACGGCCTGCAGAGTGTCACCCGTGTCCGCACCGGTGAGAAAGACAACGACGCGCTGTAAGCATTGTGTCAGCGTGCCGAGCCAGGCATTTCGCGGGCTCGTACAACTAAAGGCATCGTGTCGGTCCTGAGCCGACACAAAGCTACCACCCCAGGCCGGCCGTCGCGTTTCGTGGCGGTCGGCCGCTTTTTATTCAGGCTCAAGGCTCGCATTTCCAACCCCACACCCTAAACACGTCCCGATAACCCGCTGGCACCTCAGCGGGGGCTTTATTGAACCGATGTTCTGGGTGTATCCTTGGACTGACAATGCCCGAGCCCCAGACCGACAACCCGACGCAGCCCCGACCGCTGATTGTGGACCTCGATGGAACGCTGGTGGCGACGGACACGCTCCACGAACTTCTGCTTGAGCTGGCAGGACGCAATCCGATGGTGCTGCCCAAGGCATTCTTTGCACTGTCAAAAGGCCGCATCGGCTTCAAAGCCGAGTTGGCAAAACTTGCACAGCTCGACCCGGCAGCACTGCCCTACCGCGACGAGGTGCTCGCGTTGATTCACGCGGCAAAAGAACAAGGCCGACCGGTCATCCTCGCCAGCGCCAGCCACAGCGCGACAGTCGAGTCTGTCGCTGATCACCTGGGCTTGTTCGATGCGGTCATCTCGACCGACGACCAGTCCAACCGCAAGGGCGCGCACAAACTCGAGGCGATCCGCGACCTGATCACAGAGCGCAACTGGAACGGGCACTTTGATTATGCAGGCGATGAGGAAGCGGACCTGCCCATCTGGGCCGAGGCCCACACCGCCTACGTCGTCGCGGCGTCCCGCTCCGTGCGCCAGCGCGTCAATGCTCAGCACGACATTGTCGACCTAGTGCCAAGCCGGGCCGGCTCGATGTGGTACGAATTGCTCGTTGCGGCTCGACCATACCAGTGGAGCAAGAACTTCCTGCTGCTGGTGCCGATGATCGCCTCGCAGGAAATGGGCTCATGGGGGATGTGCTGGTCCCTGTTCTTCGCGTTCATCACGTTCAGCCTGTGCGCCTCAGCGGTGTATCTCATCAACGACCTGCTTGACCTGCGCGCCGACCGCTTGCACCCGACCAAGCAGAACCGCCCGATCGCCGCAGGGCGACTTGCCCCGAAGCATGCGCTGTTCGGCTCAATCGGAATACTCCTCGCATCATTTGGCATCTCACTGATCGCACTGCCAAATCTGTTCACAGAAATCCTGCTTGCGTACCTCATCCTCACTTCGGCCTATTCCCTGCACATCAAGGGCAAGGCGATGCTCGACGTGGTCTGGCTCGCCTCGCTGTATACGCTACGGATCATCGCTGGCGGCGCTGCGATTGCGATCGTGCCTTCGGAATGGCTGCTTGGCTTTACCCTGTTCACCTTCCTTTCGCTGGCGTTTGCCAAGCGCTTCTGCGAACTGAACCTGCTACTGAAAACAGGCAAAGAGAAAGCCACCGGCCGGGGCTATCACACCGGCGACCTGCCCATCGTTCAAACCATGGGTGTTGGCAGCGGCTACCTCGCGGTGCTGATCTTCGCGCTGTACATCACGTCCGATGCGGTCACGCTGATCTACGCCACGCCGAAGGTGTTGTGGCTGGCCTGCCCCCTGCTGCTCTACTGGATGTCAAGGATGTGGCTCCTCGCCCAACGCGGCAGCCTCAGTGGCGACCCACTGCTGTTTGCCCTCTCCGACCGCATCTCGTACTTCTGCCTCGTCCTGCTGGCGATGGTGATGTATCTGGCGCAGATGTAAGAACCTTATGTCATGGCTGAAACCTTAAGACAAAAATTGATGTCCGCGCTACACCGCCCCGTGTACGAGTCACGGCTCCGCGTGCTATCGACCGCGATTGTGTCATACCTGCACGAAGGCGATGATGTCCTGGACATCGGATGCGGTTTCGGAGCACTCGGCAGAGCGCTGATGGATCACAGTGATTGCCCAAGAGATGTCAAAGTTCGCGGTGCCGAGCGCGTCAAGCGTGGAGGCGAAGCGATCGAAGTTGAAGAATACGATGGCATCAAGCTTCCCTATGACGACAACGCGATGGATGTCACGATCCTTGCGGATGTGCTTCACCACGACGAGCAGCCCGATCGCCTGCTCGCAGAAGCTGCTCGCGTCAGTCGCCGACTCGTCATTATTAAGGACCACAAGGTTGACGGCCTGCTTGCTCAGCAGCGCATCTCACTTATGGACTGGGCAGCAAATAGCCCATACGGCGTGCCATGCCTGTATCGATATCCAACCCTTACCGGCTGGCACGAACAACAAGACCGCCTCGGTCTGGCACGGGTCGATGAACACACTCACATGTCGCTCTATCCCAACCCCTATCGCTGGATATTTACGCCGCGGCTTCAGTATCTGGCGGTGCTTCAGGTCCCAGATAGAC
>JBMZAP010000164.1:0-7595 GCA_049611445.1 Phycisphaeraceae bacterium
GATAACATTCAGCTTTAAGCAGAAACGTTCATATATTTATGGAGACCCTGCGGATGTTGCCTGAAAATCAACACTGGGCGATCAAGAGATGAAAGAATCCATTCATCATCTTGCCGTGAGAGCCGTTATTCGGACTTAAATGAGGGACTTAGCACGTTCGGCCCTTGCCGTTACGCTTGGCTTCGTAGAGCCGCTGGTCGGCGAGTTTGATCAGCGCGGCAGCGTCGCTGAGGCGATCTGAGGCGAGTGATGATACGCCTGTGGAGAGGTCGCAGCGGAGATTCGCGCGGTCCAGAAGCGACTTGGCCTGCTGGCAGAAAAGCATGCGGATGGAGTTGGACAGTTCGATCGCGCGCTGCCGGTCGCAGCCGGGCATCAGCACAACGAACTCGTCACCGCCAAGGCGGACGGTCATATCGTCATGCCGGGTGCAGGCTCTCAGCAGGCCAGCGGTCAGGACCAATAACTCATCACCCGCATCGTGTCCGAGTTGATCGTTGACCTGTTTGAATCCGTCCATGTCGATGACCATGGCCGAGACGTCGGTACCGGATTCTTGTGCGGCTTCGATCAGCCGGGGCAGCTGTTCGTCGAGGAAGCGTCGGTTGCCCAGTTCGGTCAGCGGGTCGCGCAGTGCGAGACGTCGGAGTTTTTCGGTCGAGCGGAGTGTTTCTTCCTGAACCCGCTTGTCGATGGTTCGGCGGAGCTGGCGGGCTTCGCGTCCATCACGGATCGCGACGGTCGTGACCCGGTGCATGGCTCGTGCGATGCGGCCCGCCTCGTCGCGGCGGGTGAGCGGCAGCGTGCTCAGGTCATTGATCTGGCGTCGCTCGGCGACTTTATCAATCTGTTTAACCAAGCGGTCATAGGGCGAAGCGATCCACCACTGGCCCATCAGGATCAAAGCGCTGCCCGACACGAGGAATCCGAACATCGCGATGATTTCACTGGGGACCTGTCGGCCAAGGAGGACGGTGTTGTTCAGCCGTGTGCTGATGAGATGGACAAGGATGCCGACGAATACGCCTGCGACCACCATAAGCGCGATCTTGGAACGCATTGGCGCGTCGTCGAGCCGGTGGGTACGGACGGGCTCGGCTTCGGACCGCTGCTGTGCGGGCAGGTCATGTGTGGTGGTGGTTGGCAACTGAGACATCGGGCCCCCTGAGGCATCCGGATCATTGGGTCTGTGCGAACGGCCCAGGGCCGTCGCCACTACCAGAACCATGCGATTGAAAGGGTGCCGGGGCGAATCGATTTATGTGAAAGTTTTGCTGCTGTGCGGGTTGTAGGGGTTGCGGCAGGGGGGAAGGAAAGGCATGTCCTACAGCGGCAGATCGATGCGCTGGACCTCGGTGGCCAGGCCGGTGGCAGGGTCCGCGGTCAGGAGGATGCCACAAGCACGTGCGTTGCTTTCTGCACAGTCAAAAGCGGTGGGCATCCCGGTGGTCAGGTGTTTGACAACACGGTCGGCGCGTCGGCCTAGGACCGAGTCGTAGGGCCCAGTCATACCAAGATCCGTGACATAGGCAGTGGCACCTTTGCCGACCCATGGCTCACCGGGAATGGAGATGTCATCGGGTGTCGGCTTGGGCAGCAGCCGCTCATCGGCGGTAGGAACGTGCGTGTGGCTGCCGAAGACGCAGGCGACCCGACCATTGAGGTGCCAGCCCATAGCGACTTTTTCGCTGGTGGCCTCAGCATGCATCTCAACGAGGGTGATCGTATTTTCGTGGGGTGATGGTGTGGCGAGCAATTCATCAATCGTTTTGAACGCATCGCTGCCGCGCATGTTCGAGATGAAGAGCTGGCCGATGAGCGTGACAACCCGGACGGTGACGGGCTTGCCCTGGTCGTCGCTTGCTTGCAGATGCATGACGCCTCTGCCGCGTGCCTTGGCAGGCAGGTTCAGCGGGCGGATGATGTCGGCTGCGCTATCAAGGGTGGCGTAGATCTGGTTCTTGCGGAAGGCGTGGTCGCCGAGGGTCATGCCATCAATGCCGGCTTCCTTGAGCTTGTTATAGAGCGTGGGCGTGAGCCCGGACCCATCGGCGGCATTTTCCGCATTGGCGATGACGAGCTGCGCCCCATGCGACGCGCGTAGGGTCGATGCAGCAGCCATGGCAGCCTGCCGCCCGGCGGTACCGACGATATCCCCAAGGATCGCGATTTTGATAGGCATGGGGATAGAGTACGCGTTAGGCGGTGGGGTTGCGCCGGGTCTGTTATCTTTATCGCCATGCGCTGCCCGTTCTGCGATATCGACAAGGACAAGGTGATTGACTCGCGTGCCACCGACGGCGGGCGTTCGATCCGTCGGCGTCGGCAATGTCTGTCCTGCAACAAGCGGTTCACGACCTATGAGACCGTCGAAGAGAAAGTCAGCCTGCAGGTTGTCAAGAAGGACGACAGCCGCGTGCCGTATTCAAAAGATAAGGTGATTGCTGGTGTTGAGAAGGCGGCATACAAGCGGCCCGTCTCGGTCGATCAGGTTCTTGCGCTGGCCGAGTCTGTCGAGGAGGACCTGTTTCGCCGGGGCGAGAAGGAGATCGCTTCGACCGAGATTGGGCTGATCGTGCTCAACAAGCTGCGAGGGCTCGATCACGTCGCCTACATGCGCTTTGCGAGCGTGTATATGGATGTGGACAAGGTTGACGATCTGCTCGACGAGATGCAGTCCGTGAAGGACGAGGCCGACAACGCGCCGCCACGCGAGCAGGGCAAGCTGTTTTGAGCACAGCCAAGACGCATGCAACCGAGAAGTATGTCTACTGTCCGGTGTGCGATTACAACCTGCACGGACTGGATGACGGCAACTGTCCGGAGTGTGGCACACCCTTCGAACGCGAAAAGCTCAAACTCTCGCGCGTCGGCCGGAAAGAGACGTTCAAAGATGTTGTCGGCACGCTGCTGGGTTGGCCCTTTATGGTCTGGCTTGCGGTTGTTCCTGCGGTCGGGATGGTCCTGCTGCCGATTGTGATGTTGCTGATTGTGACGACCGGCTCCAGAAATACCGCGATCATTTGTGTCTCATTGGCCTTGCTGTGCGTCTTTGGCATCGTCCTTTTCTACACCTTCACCATCTGTCGGGATCTGGGACGCCAGGCCCACCGCATCCTTCGGGCAAGGAACCCGGATGGCAGTCCCTGGTCCGCGTTTCGTCTGTTCTGGTTTTTCTTTATCTTTGAGTTGTTTGCGATCTTGATCGTGCCGGGGTTCGTAATTGCTTGGGGCTTCGTGATGTCGCTGTAAGTAAAGGAATATTCCTTGTATTTAAAGATATCCAAGGCGATCCGATTGCCGCTCTTTGTATTGGCCGCGTTGCTGTTGGTTGGCTGCCAAGCGAAGCCGTACACGCCCGGGCCGGTGATCAACCCGTCGGCGTTTATGCAGGTCGTCGAAACGCTCACGCATCCGGACATGGAGGGCCGAGACGCCGGGACCAAAGGCATCGAACTGGCCCGGGACTTCATCGTTGAGCGTTACAAGACGATCGGGTTGCAGCCCGCGTTTATGATCGATGGCCAGCCCAGTTACACCCAGCCATTGCAGGTCCGCACCGGCAAGGACGACGAGGGAAAGCCAATCCGCTCAACGGTCCAGAACGTCGGCGCGATTCTGCCGGGTGTCGGCGACCTTGCTAACGAGGTGATCGTCATCGGCGCGCATTATGATCACATCGGCTACGGGCACTACGGCTCGCGCGATAAGAATGCCAAGGGACACCTCCACCCCGGCGCGGATGACAACGCCTCGGGCACAGCCGGGATGCTGCTCTTGGCCCGGTACTTTGCAATGGATAAGCGGCTGGATGGGCTGCCCCGGCGGACGATTTTTTTCACTGGTTTCGCCGCCGAGGAGCGGGGGCTGATCGGCTCGAGTTTCATGGTGGACAACCCCGACCAGTGGGCATGCGATTTCAAGCAGGTCTCGGGCATGATCAACATGGACATGATTGGCCGGCTCCGCAAGGACCAGCTCTATATCTTTACCGACGCGACGGGTAAGCAGTGGCGGCCTTGGATCAAAGAGGCGAATGAGGATGTCGATCTCGACATTCAGTGGGATGTGCGCGCCCCCGGCGGCAGCGACCACACCGTCTTTATACGCAAGGGCATCCCCGCGGTTTTCTTCAACACCTGGCTGCATGAAGATGTGCATACACCCAGAGACACCGCTGACAAGATCAATGGCCGGGGCGGGGCTCGGGTCGTGCAGACGGTCGCGAATCTGGTTGAACAAGCGATCACCTCGCCCGAGCGCATCGTGTTTGTCGAGCCGCCCCCGCGCAAGCCTCGGCCGTACCTGGGCGTGATGCTCGGCAATGATGAGGGCCGCGTGGTCCTTGATGATGTTGTTAAAGGGGGGCCAATGGATGCGGCAGGCGCGAAAGCCGGCGATATTCTGATATCGATCAACGGGCAGGCCATAGCGAGTTCACGGGACGTTCGCGGAATTCTCTCCAAGTTAAAGGTCGGGGATGAGGTTGCCGTGAAGGTCAAGCGTGAAGAGCTCGATTTACTTGAGCTGGCCGTAAAGCTGCGCAAACGGTAGTCGTTCTTCGTATCGGCTTGATATGAGGTGTTTCGTTCGCTTCATCTACCGCGACTGACGCGGGTCCCTGCACATCACCCGCTACACCGTCCCATTTCAAGTCGTCACACCGATCTCGTCGCGCCTAAGATATGGCCATGAACACCACCGATACGAAGACCGGCGTCATCATTTGTGATCACGGCAGCCGACGGGCCCAGTCCAACGAAAGCCTTGAAGAAGTTGCCCGACTGTTCGCGGCTCGCTTTGCAGACGAATGTACGATCGTTGAGCCGGCCCATATGGAATTGGCGATGCCTGATATTGCTGCGGCTTACGAGGCCTGCGTTAAGCGTGGTGCCGGGCATATCGTCGTGCTGCCTTTCTTCCTGGCGCACGGCAAGCACTTCATGCGCGATATCCCGAGCCTGACCAGCCAGGCCGCGGTGGACTTCCCCGGCACGACGTACCAGATCGCCGAACCACTGGGCATCGATGACTTGATCCTTGACCTGCTGAAGAAACGTCTTGATGCGAACGACCAGCCCATCCTCGCCAGCGGTGAAGATGATCCGCGCTTGAAGGACACGCCCGCAACCGACAAGCGTATCCAGTGCAACACCTGCCCGTTCCAACTGGACAAAGAAACTGCACAGGTTTCGATCAAGCCCGGCAGCGGTGTCGTCGCGGGTGGTGTGCGCTATTAATGTGTAACGGGTTTTGACTTAACGCTTTTCACCGTCATCTTCCTCTTCCCAGTCCTCGCCCTCTTCGTCGTCCAAATCGTCTTCGTCTTCGGGGTCCTGATAGGGCTTGTCCTTGAACAGGCCAAACGGATCACGGTCGTCTTGCTCCTGCTCGTGGGGGGCTGCTTCTGGCATGGGCCCCTCGTCATCCACTGGCTCATCCTCGTCGCGCTCGTAGAGCCCGTCGTCTTCGGGAAGCTTGTCATGATCGACGTAGCGCTCAGCACTGGCGGCCCAGGCATCGACCCGCCCCGCAGACTTGCCCGCGCGGCGTTCAGCGCGATCCTGCTCGATCAGTTTGAGCTGCTTGTGCTTCCACCGTCTGAGCATGATCATCGCGATCAGGAAGAGTACGGCCACGGTCCCGACGAGCAGGATGAAGGACAGGTTCCACCAGCCCTTGGCCAGGGCCTCCTCACGGTCGAGTTCCTCGAGTTGGGCGAGCAGCCAGATCACAAGGAGATTTTACCGCCCACAGGAAGGCTTCATGGCAATTTCTCATTCGTGAGATGCCCGATGGGGTTAGACTTCTATTCTGTACCGGTAGACAAGACACCATCCCCCTGACGGAGGTCATCTAATGAAACGTTTTGGAATCAAATATGCGGCACTCATGCTGGCAGCGCTAGTCCTGTTGGCCGGGTGTATCCCGGTTGAGAATGTCGAAAAGGCCTGGAAGGACGCAAAGGCGGACGAAGGCCTCGTCGGCTTGTGGGTCCAGAACGGCGGCGACGGGAAGGTGGGTTTTGTCAATACCGACCAAGGCTTCCTTGTTACCTCAGGCACGTCTGGACTTGAAGGCGGCTGCAAGTCCATTACCACCAACGGCCACAACTACGTCATCGTCGCAGAGTTCCGTGCGGCGATCCTCGGTTTTGAAAATGTTGATGAGGACAACAAGAGCGGCACACTCATGCGTTACAAGGTCGATGGCGACAACCTGACGCTCTATACCTACAACCAGGACAAGATCAACGAGGCGGTCAAGGCCAAGAAGGTGCCCGGCGAAATGGACGAGAACGACAGCGCTTCGCTCAACGAGCTCGACGAGGCCACGATTAAATGGCTTGGCGAGATCGGGGACGAGAAAGAAGGCTGGGACGTGCAGAAGTACAAGCGCAAACGTGGTGCGGTCGGCTAAGCCGTCATACTCCCACAGCAATACCACAAGCCCACGGCATGCCGTGGGTTTTTTTGTTGCCCCTTCATGCCTGTGTAGCGACCGATAAGTGGGGGTGGGGTTGCGATAAGACCGCTCTTAGTGGCATTGCATGGGGTACAGTCCTCGGTTGGTGCCCCGATTTTGCCGATGGTCTTCTACGCGTGACAGATGATTTATCCAATCAGCCACCTTCCGGGGCGAACTCACCGTTGGCGCGACTCGACGCCTGGATGGCAGAGAACCCTTGGCACCCACGGGCGACGCCGTTTTTCGTCTATATGATCGGCCTACTCGTCGGTGGGCTGGTGCACGGCGGGATGTTCGGCACCCCCGAGATGCCCATCCTCATCCCGTTCATCTACACGCTGCAGGTCGGTATCGTGGTCTGGCTGCTCTGGCGGTATCGCAAGCTACTGCCCGAGCTCAATTTCAGATTCCACTGGCTTGCGGTGCCGACAGGCATCGGGCTTATGTTCGCGTGGGTCTACCTCGGTTACGCATCCAACTGGGTTGCTGGCCAATTGATCAATACCCCCGTTGGCGACGCCGCGACCTGGCTCGTGCCCACACACGAACAACTGCCCGGCAATACCTCGTCCGAGCACGAGTTCACTAATAACCGTGAAGCCCTCGGCGATACCTGGTATTGGTCCACCATGTCGCTGCGGCTGCTGGGCATGTCGATCGCGGTGCCACTCTTTGAAGAACTGTGGGTGCGGTCGGCGGTGTTGCGTGGCGCGTTCAGTGCCGGCAAGACAAAGGTCGCGTTCCTCCAACTCGCCTCGGACCTGCCGATCATCGGCGACTGGGTCAGCGGGACAAACGCAGGCAAGGCGGCGGCGAAAGAGCCGGCGATGTTTACCGCCCAGCTTAAAGAAACCGCGGTCGGTCGTATCAGCTTGTTCGCGGTCGTCTTCTCGACGCTCGTCTTCATGCTTGCTCATGCTCGGCGGGATTATCTCGGGTGCATCGCCTGCGGCGTGGTGTGGTGCCTGCTGGTCTGGTGGACCAACAAGCCAAAGAAGGGCGAAACCTGGGCGGACCAGCCGGCCGGCGGCCGCTACGGCCTGGGCCCGATTGTCTGGAGCCACGGCATTACCAACGCCGCACTCTGGTACTGGACGATCCAGACCGGCGACTGGCAGTTTCTTTAA
>JBMZAP010000165.1:0-7550 GCA_049611445.1 Phycisphaeraceae bacterium
GGCGGTGTCACCACCAACACGAGCCCGGGTAACTGCTTCCTGGCCGCGAGGGATGGGATGTAGATTATTCAATAGCGAATCGCTGGTACGAACTGCGTACTTTGGCGTTCGTTCTGTCGTGTGCCATGGCATGAAGAATGGTGCTGGTTCTGTGCTGCGTTGACGTGCTGCGCGGTATAGATGTCGTGTGGCTTTGCTACACTTGCTCGCATGGCTTCACCCATGTCTCAGGCGAGGATTCTTCTGTGTCACAACTATTACCAGCAGCGTGGTGGCGAGGACGAGTCTTTTGAGGCGGAAGCCGACTTGCTTGAAGCCAACGGGCACGAGGTATATCGCTTTACACGGCATAACGATGCCATTGAAGATTTGACCCAACTGTCCGTAGCCGGTCAGACCCTCTGGAGCCGAAAGGCGGCTCAGGATCTTGAGGCGGTCATTGATTCGTTTCAACCCACGGTAATGATGTGCACCAACATCTTCCCGTTGCTGTCTCCTGCGATATACAGCCAAGCCAAGAAGCAGGGAGTTGCGGTGATTCAGCAGTTGCGTAACTACCGGATCTTCTGCGTCAACGGTCTATTCCTGAGGGATCAACAGGCATGTCACGCATGTCTGCACAAACGTGTTGCATGGCCTGGGATTATGCATCGCTGTTATCGCGACAGCCGGCTTGCCAGTTCATTGGTCGCTGGTTGGCAGCAGTCGTTTTGGCATACTGCTGTTCGTAAGCGGGGGGTTGATCTGTTTGTCGCGCCGACACAGTACACCCGTGGGGTATATGTTTCCGGCGGCATTGATGCCGACCATATCAGCGTACGTCCGATTGTTACCCAGCCAATGTCGGCTGACTGCCTTGGCGAGAAACAAGGTTATGCCGTTTACGTAGGGCGGCTATCGGAAGAGAAGGGCATTGCGTCCATCTGCGAAGCATGGAAAACATTGTCCGGTATGGGGATTCCACTGCACATCGTTGGCGATGGGCCAGAGGCGCCTCGGGTCAAAGCAGCGGCAGATCGCGGGGAATTGATCTGGCACGGTTGGCTGGATCGGGAGAAGGCGCTTGCACGCATCGCAAAAGCCTCGGTGGTCCTTGTTCCCTCGATCTGTCCGGAGCCGTTTGGGCGTGTGGTCGTTGAATCCTTCGCAGCAGGTACACCCGTGATCGCCTCTGAGATTGGTAGCCTGCCTGAACTTGTGCAGGACGGGACCAATGGCCTCCGGTTTCAGGCGGGAGATGTTCAGGGGCTGGTCACTGTGGTACGACGCATGTTTGAGACCAAAGGCTTGGCGGCTCAACTTGGTCAGGCGGCCTTGGCGTCTTACGACGAACACTATTCCCAAGAACAGATTTATCAATTGATGCTCACGCAGTTCGAGATGGCGGTTGGGCAGTCGCAGGCAAAGGCGTAATATCCTTGTCTGGACCACGTAGGCCTGGGACTATGACAGTAAATTTGCCTGAGCCCGATACTCAGACATCGCTTCAAACGAAGCGTCGTTGGCTGTCACGCGGTTTTTGGGCGCTGTTGGATCAGGGCTTATTTGCCGGGGCCAATTTTGTCATCCACATCTTCCTGGCAAGGCACTTGGACGAGACGAGCTACGGAACGTTTGCCTTGGCATTTGCCATCTTCCTGATGATGGGGACGCTCCATACATCCCTGCTGACCGAGCCAATGATGGTCTTTGGCTCTCGGCGGTTTGGTCGCAGGCTTGGATCCTACTTCCACTGGTTGTTGCGTGGCCATCTGATACTTACGGCCGTGCTGGGCGGCGGACTTCTAAGTATTGGCCTGGCTGCATGGGCATTCGGAGAGCGCGCATTTGCCTTCACACTGTTTGCTCTGGCTGTGTCTCAGGTTTTTATGCTGTTGCCGTGGATGCTTCGAGACGCATGCTATATCCGGGGTAACCCCAGGCCTGCGGCATTCTCAGGGCTTATCTATCTCGCTATCGTTGTCGTCGGGTTGTTCGTTCTGAATATGCATGGATGGCTGGGTGTGGTCCAGGCGGTCCTGCTCATGGGGGTTTCTGCTGCGATTGCGAGCGCGGCACTCATCATCGCGCTGCAGATCCCGCTCAAAATCTCATTGTCACGTAAGCAGCGTGGGGCCAAGACGCGTCATCATTGGCGCTATGGCCGATGGGCTGCTGCGACGAATGTCAGCAGTTCACTGCTCGCGCAGTCACCTTACCTCCTGCTTCCGATCATGCTGACATACGCCGAAGGCGGGGCGTTTAAAGCGGTTTCCAACCTGGTCGTTCCGTTTGAGCTATGTATTACTTCGTTGTCTTTGTTGGTTTTGCCGATGATGGTGCGCAGGCTCAATACGCCAGATTTTAATCGTCTGTTGCTTCGACTTGGTGCCTTGATTGTCTTGCCCATGCTGATCAGCTGGCCGTTGCTTGGGGTGGGGGGATCGTTCCTGATCGAGATGCTTTATCAAGGGCGGTATGTCGAATACGCGTCGCTGCTCTGGGTTGTTGGAGCGCTCCTGCCGATTGGAGCTCTCGGGCACTTCTATCAATTGACACTCAAGGCAGCGGAGCGGTCGGATCTGGTCTTCCGCGCCGTCTTGGTCTCGTGCATCGTCTTTGTGGTGTCGGCTGTTCCGATGACCCTGTCAATGGGCATCCTCGGTATGGCGTGGAGCCTCCTGCTTGCCTATACGGTCGAACTGTTGATCGCATGGGTGATGTTTACACGCCTGCAGCGTTCTCTTGCCGGCAGTAGTCCGATGTGACCACGCGGTGCTTGCCCGCATCGGTTTGCGCGATCTGTTCGACAATTCGCACGTCGACATCAAAGCCGTCTATAAGACCCCCTATGCGTTGACGGATGGCCTGTCTCTCCGGCAGGGTATTTCTATCGATTGGCTCGATATGAACGGTGAGATCGCCTTCGACGGATTGATGGATTCGGTATCGGCGGACGGTTTTGAAATGCTCGCTTTCGAAGATACTGTCGATCGTTGTCGCGTCGATCACACCGCCCGATCGTGTCAAGATCAAGTCGTCGTCCCGGCCCGAGACCTTAGGCAAGATCGCGAAACCAGACTCGGGCATAATCAGCGGCTGATCCGTCACATCGCCTACTTCGTAGCGCAGCAGTGGGAACGAGGGGTTGTTCAGTGTTGTCAGCAGAAGGTCATATCGCCCGTCCTCGCGCGGTGAGGTTTCGAGCAGTACGACGTCCTCGCGGACTCTCAGGGTACCGTCCGGATATGTGCCAGCAATGTATCCGAACTCTACGCAGCCATACTCCATCGCGACAGGTGCGTTCAATGCGTGGCTGACGGTTTCGATTATCGCATCGCTAGCCGCTTCGCCAGTAAGGATGACGACGCTAAGCCCATCGATATTCAATCTACTTGTCGATGCTTCGCGTGCTAGCAAGTGTGTTGCCCGGCTGTAGCCGTAGAAGCCACTGGGCTTAAATGCTTGAATGCGACGCAGGTGCGTCTGAAGGTCGGTCTTGCGAAGGCGTGAGGCTGGGAGTCGAAGCCGATTACGCAGGTAATCGATGCCCCTCTGTTTGGCAGACTGCACCTGGCCACGCAGTCCTGTTGAGCTGACGGCGTCACTACTCCAGAGCCAGGCCATAGGGTCGGCGATACCAAGTCCCCAAACTTGGTGGAATCGATACTTGGCACGCAAAGATTCCTGGTGCCCTTCGGTGTCACGGTACGTTTTTAAGGGTGTCCCGGTCGATCCGGATGTGCGCTGCCAATGCCCCTTGCCTGGCGATTTAGTGAGTAATGCCGGGTTCGCTTCGCGTACGCTCGCTTTCGAAAGTCTCGGCACGCTATGACGGAATCGATCGAGAGAGTCAAACTTCGAGGGCAAGTTGTGCTGGTCCGCTAACGCCCGGTAGTAGGGCACATGTATGCGTGCGGCCTCCCAGACTTTATTGAGACGTTCAAGTTGAAACGTTTCAATCGCTGACCGGGTCCAGCTTTCGCGTTCAGCCAGTACCGGTAGTTCGGCGGCGGCTCGACGGAAACGTGGCAGCGTTGTCAGCAGTTTTCTCATTTGCAGGTCTGTACTTGATCGTGTGCGACATCAATCAGTATTGCGTGCCACTGTTAAACGGAACGTTTGCCGTGTTATTTAGGGTCCGGAAAAGCTGAACGGATCGCCTTGATTTCATTGCGTAGAGCGAGGGCGTCGAACTCGCTGCTGGCGAAGGTTTCGATCGTCTTGCGGATTCGGTCAGGCAATTCGGGGTCAATCGATGCGAGAGTGGAAAGTGCCTTCGGGAAGGCGTCAAGCTTTTTAGTCATACCCTGTGCGGAAGCCGCGCGGAGGTCCGGGGTGAAGTCGTTGCGCGTGTACTGGCTGAGGGATACGAGCATCTTCTCGAGCCCTTCGAGCTGTTGAGCGAGATCGCGGTCAACCGTCGGTGCAGGCGGGGTGACTGGCTCGGGTTCCGGAGTTGGATTGGTGCTCGGGCTGTCGGGTGGGGAGGGAATCGGTTCGGGATCCGGCGAGGGCGTGTCGGAGACGCCGAGGCCTTCGAAGATGCTTGATCCGGTGGTCGGACGGCTGGAGTTGTTCGGTGGTTTTGGGGTGTTGCTCGAGGCCTGCTGGTCGGGGGGGGCGTTATCTTCGGTTGATGCCGTGGGTTTGGGTTTGCTTTGAATATGGTTGTAGATCAGGTAACCGCCGCCGGCAACACCAGCGAGGATGACAGCCCAAAAGATCAGGGCTGTCGTACCTTTGGCGAGTGATGCGATACAGCCGGGACCTTGTTTGCGTGCCGGAGGCGGGGTGGTTTGTTGGTCGTTCATATTGCTGAGCTGTTGCAGGATTGCGCTGGCTTGGGTTTGTCCGAGTTTACGGTAATCGAAGCGGTAGCCTTGGAGCGAGAGGCCTGCGGTGAGCTGGCGGATGTACGCGAGCTGTTCGGCTGTGGCGGGCGGCTCACCTTCGCGGCGTTCTGGGATCTGGATCTCGCGATTGGCCATATGGATTGGTGCGTCCTGGCGGCTTAGAGGTTTTCGTCGAGCCAGCGTACAAGCTCGTCGAGGATAGGCATGCTCGCATCGGGGAAGGTGTGCTGCGTGAGTTGATCGGGCGTCACCCAGCGGACTTCATCAACATGCAGTGGTTGAGGGTCGCCTGCGATGTGTTCGCAGATGAAAGGGATAAGTCGGACGTGGGCGTGGTCGTAGTGGTGCTCGACCGGTTTGAGCGTAGCGACAGGGGCGACATCAATGCCGACCTCTTCGTGCAGTTCGCGGACAACCGCCTCGGCGGGTGATTCGCCGGGATCGAGTTTGCCGCCAGGCAGTTCCCACAAGCCCGCGAGGACCTGGTCTGGCTTGCGTCGAGTGATGAGCAGTCGTGGGACGTTTAAGGCGGAGTTTGCATGAACCCCGCACCCGCTCGCAGGTCCAAAGAGAGAGGGATTTCGCGACACCTTGTCCACAACGATTCCCACGGCGACTTCAACGATGCGGGTCTGGTTCGTCCCAGTGCTCATGCAGGCATTTTACTGCTGGCGGGGAACTGGCGAGTTGAGCCGGCGGATGAAGGTGGCTTCGGGTTGCGATCGCACGCTGATTTTTGGATATGAACAAGGTCTTCAGGTGTGACATACGCCATAAATCTATTCTAAATAAGGGTTTAATTTATTTAAGGAAACGCTGAGGCAGTTCATTGACAGAGGCTCGGGGGTGGCGATAGGATACAAGTCGTGTCCTATTGGGGCGCGTGACATTTTGGCCGTGGCGCGCCTCCGCTCACAGGTTCGGAGCCCTGTGGCGGAGGTTTTTTTATGCGCAGCACACGCGCAAGCGCGTCTATTCGGCCTGGATTCATAGTTTTCCACATCTCACAGATACTCTCTTTTGCGGCTCGATAAAGCCCGAAACAGGCGATTGCCTGGCTGTTTTGCAGGCAGGATACACTGCCGAACAAAAAACCGAACAAAATCCGGTCAAAGGGGTTGACTTGTCGTTTTGATAGGTATAAGTTAGTGTATCGTTACCCTACCTTTTACCTTACTGTGAGAACCTGCCATGCTGAGTATCAACACCATCGACCGGGCTTTGGAAAATAAGGATTACGACCGTCTGCTGCGTGACTTAACGCGAAATGGCTTGGTGATGCCTTTGCCTCTGAGGGTCCAATTGGCCGAATCAGCGGTTGGGGCCAGGGGGTTAGGTCTGCGTCGGCTCGTTGAGCTGACATACGGGCCTACAGCTTTGTCAAGGCAGTTGATCAGCAGCCTGCTGCGGGCCCAGTCGCCGACAGGTGCGGCTCTGGATGCCGCAGGCCGACCCAGCTGCTTGCTGACGGCTGCGCTGGCAGCGGGGCTTGGGCGTGTGTTGCGGGACCATCGGGACAGTCAGGATCTTGACCTGGCAGAGATCCGCTTTGCGTACGACCGGGCGTTGGGGGCGCTGGCTTGCATGCAATCGTGCGACGCGTTGTTTGCCGGGTCGCAGGACCGTGATCTGCGGGATCGGTTGCTGACGTCTGCGTTTGTGGCATACCTCCTGATCGATGCGCCTGATTTCGCGGGTATCTGTCGGGGGCATGAGTTGTTGTCGGTTCTCGAGGATCATCTGGAGGATGCGGATCCTGATACAGAGCAACTGATCGGTATGGCACGGCTGGCAAGGCTTACGCCCGTTGAGCCGGTCTCGAATCAGCCGGCTCAGGCGCAGTCGCCTCAGTTGACCATCGCGGCGTAATTGCGCGATCTAACGGATTGCGCGATTGATGGACGGGTGCGGTAAGTGTTCCGGGCGGCCGGGGGCGGCGTGTGTTGATCGGCGTGGAACCGCTCCTCCACGCCGGTCCGCACGCCTATTTACGTGCTGGGGCCCAGATGGCCTTCATGACCATACCGATTGGCTGGCGGCAAAGGTCAGCTTTTACAAGTACACATTCAACAATGCGGGGGAGGTGTGTGGTTGCGGTCTTGTGTGCGGTGGGGGACACTGCTTGCGTGAATTTTCTTGCCCATCTTGTCCTCGCGCCGCAGACCCCCGAAGGGCTGGTTGGGTCCATCGCGCCGGACATGATCCGCGGCCCGTTGCCCAAGGACCTCGATTCCGCGGTGATGAGTGCAGCGAAAGAGCACTACCGCATTGACCGCTTCACTGATGCGCATCGGGCCTTTGATCGAACGCGCGGCCGCCTTGGCGTACTCGTCGGTAAGCGTTTATCCGGGATCCTGGCTGACGTGTTGTATGACCACGTCCTGGCGCGGGATTGGGCACAATGGCGCGACGATGGCTTTGCAGCATATTTGGCGGATACGGAGGCATCTCTTGTTGACGCTTTGCCGCATGTGCCTGTCCGTATGCAGGTAATCGTTCGTAAGATGATCGATGAGCAGTGGCTGGCCAGCTATGCCACGGCAGATGGAATTCGTGCCCGGCTTGAGACGATGTCGCAGCGTCTGACGCACAGGCTTGAGCGGCCGATGTCGCTCTTGATCTCAGAGAAGGAATTGGCTGAGCAGGACAAGTTGCTCACACAAGATTTTTCACACCTTTGGCCGGACCTGCTAGGACATGTCGATGAAGGCAGAA
>JBMZAP010000166.1:0-7515 GCA_049611445.1 Phycisphaeraceae bacterium
GCTGGGGTTCGCAGGCTGGATTGGTGGCCTGCTCAAGAAGCAGTTCGCCAAGCTGCTGAACCTGCTGCGAAGCATCCATCGACGGCACAACCGCAAGGTCAGCATGGTTGTCCTGACCAGCACTGGACTCCAGTGACATCACCAGGACATCCTTCATGGGTTCCAAACCACGCTCACGTACACCCTTGGCGGCGGCAGTGGCATGGAATCGGCTGCGACAGATCAACGCGGTTGGTGCAGGAACAGACATCAGAAGGTCGGCCACGTCGTGTTCGATGACCGAGGCGTTTTCAGCGGTACTCAAGACACGCACCTGATCGATGCCGATACCTGCTTCGCCGAGGACCTGCGACATGCCTTCCATCAGCAGGTTGTCACCGCGACGCCAGTTGTTCCGCATGATCAATGCGAACTGCTTGTGCCCGCGTTTAATTGCTTCTCTGGCGGCCAGTCGCCCCGCTTCCATCTGGTCAGGGTCGATCGAACTGAGGCGATCGGCATCTGGGTAGGTCGAGCCAAACGCCACCGCTGGAAGACCGCTGGCCTGAACAGCGAGCTGCACTTCGCGAGAGCTGCGCAACAATACAAGCGCTTCCCGGCTGGATCCCGATTCCACCAGTCTTTCAATAAGATCGAGTGTGTAGGACGCCAAATCCTTATCCGCGATGTGGTGGATCTGAACCGAACTGCCGGGGATGGTTCGTGTGAGTTGATCGACGAAGACATTGCCGGGGATCACGCTGGCGCGGTAGTAACCCATCGGCATCAGGACATGTACCACCGAGATAGAAGGCTCACGCTTTACGCTGTGCTGCTGAACCTGGAACTTCGGACCCACAAACGTCCCCGAGCGCTGCCGCCGAACAAGCATGCCTCGGTCAGCCAGCAGCTTGAGCGCTTCATTGAGCTGGTTCTTGCCGACCCCGAAGAAGACTCGCGCCTCTTCAGCGGTGATATATCGATCACCCGAAACCAGTCCGCGACGACGGATGTCGGCAACGACCGATTCAGAGATGGCTTCAATGCGAGTGGGAATCGGGGGAGTAGCTGAATTGAGCATAGGAAACAGCTTAGTCCTTTATGATACTATATGCAAGATAAATACCTAGATAATACTATAAATACCCCTTTTAGGGTATATTTTGATGAAATATGCACTTTAAGTCTCTCAGAAGGGGTGATATTCTGCTAAAAGATACTGACCGCCCCACCAATTAAGGAAGCAACCATGAATAAGACCGCCCGATCCGCAGACAAAAATGACATGACACGGCGTGGCCTGCTGGGAGTCGCGGGCCTCGGCGCGATCGCGGCGGTCAGTCAAAGCAGCCCCTCGGCTTATGCAGAACAAAGCAATCAACTCAAAGGCCCCGAAGGACCACACGCGTTTATCGACGCCACCGGCCATGGCTGGCGCGACCTGCTTGAAGAAGACTTCGCCAAAGTCAACAGCGCTGATGACACCTGGTCGTGGAAGGACGGCGTGCTCTATTGCACCGGCCAACCAATCAGTGTCATGCGTACCGCCAAGCTCTATACGAACTTTGAGATCGCGTTCGAGTGGAACCATCGCAAGCCAGCCGGCAACTCCGGACTGTTCGTCTGGGCCGACAAAGAGAAAGTTGAAAAGATGGCCGCGGAAGGCAAGCCCGGCCTGCCCACCGGCATCGAGGTTCAAATACTCGATACCGCGTTTCGACCGAAACAGCAGAACACCTGGTTCAGCTGCCACGGCGACGTGTTCCCTGTCGGCCAGAAGATGACGCCCTTCCCACCGCTATCCAACAAAGGCAAAGGACCACGCAGCTTCCCCAGCGAAGAACGCACCAAGCCTTCAGGACAATGGAACCACTATTACGTCCGCGGGATCAACGGCGAAGTCCGTCTATGGGTTAATGGCAAGGAGGTCTCCGGCGGGACCAACTGCAGCACGACGACGGGATACCTCTGCCTGGAGTCAGAAGGTTCGCCGATCGAGTTCAGGAATCTGCGGATCCGTGAATTGCCTTGATTGGACATTAGCGTTTGCATCGGCATCACTTCCCTTGCGTCGCAGCAAACGGCGCAAGCGCTAGAAGAATGAAAGTAGACCCGATGATTCTCCTGCTACGACTCGCGGGCCGAGGGCCCGGCGGTATCCGCCTCTTCGGCAGCGGAACCTTGACGCCGGCCTATGGTGTATTGAAAGAAATCCCATAGTCCTGCGAACTTATAGCCTGGATCAACATAGTGCTGGATCACATAAAACGCGAAGTAGTAGGACCTGCTGAAGCACCAGACCGCGATCACCAGCAGCAACGCAACCTTCCAGGAAAAGGCTTCATACAGCAGTAGACCCGAGGCCAGCAGACCCGCAAAGAGAAACAGCCCTCCCTTAACACAGATGAGCTTCTTGTTCTTCAGATCGGACATGGCATGAAATGGGTCAGGACATGGATGAAAAGGCTAACTGAAAATGATTGAGAGAGTGAGACGCCTACCCTCCCGAAAGATCACTCCTCATCCACATCATCCTGAAGGCAAAGGCGAAACGGGGATACCGCATCGCCGGTTGTTACCCCCACCTAGGGCTTGACGTCTTTGAGCTTGCCCGGGCGCGTCTTTGCGAGCCGGTCAATGACGGCCTGCAGACTGTCATGTGCAGCCTGTTGATCGGGAGTCAGATTGCCGACATCAAGACGCTGCGCATCATATGGCCGGGTGTACTGGAGAAACTTCATCTTGCCGGCGTCCTGTTTGCCGACGAGCGCGTACGTCGCGTTGCGGGCCATGACCTGGCCGCGGTACCAGAAGTAGACCCACGGCTTATCGCGGTCGGCATTGCCATGGAGTGAAGGCACAAGGCTCACGCCATCACCGGCGTATCCATCGGGCAGCTTCGCTCCCGTCACTTCACAAAGCGTCGGCATGATGTCGGTGAAGTCAACGAGACTGTCGGTGACGTGCCCCTTCTTGGCCTTGCCGGGCCAGCTCGCGATGAGCGGGACACGCGTGCCGAAATCATTGAGCTGACCTTTGCCGCCGGGGATCTTTCGTCCGTCCATCATGGTGACAACGGGCTTGTCTGTTCCGTTGTCACCCGTGAAGATGACCAGCGTATTCTCGCGCAGCCCAAGTTCGTCGAGCTTATCAACGATCTGCCCCACGACCTTGTCCATGTAGGTGACCATGTCGCCGAAGTACTTGGCGTCACCCTTGTAAGTTTTCGAGCCCGGGTCGGCCGGGTCCCAGTCCGCCGAATCAGGCGTGGGGACAAACGGGCAGTGCGTCAGAATCATTGGGTAGTAGACGAGGAATGGGCCGTCCTTCTGCTTCTCCATGAAGTCACAGATGAAGTCGGCACAGACCTGTGGACCGTACTCGCCGTCGTCGTAGTCTGCTTCCTTGCCGTTGAACTCGAGACGGGGGTTGGAGAAGCGTGAGTCAATCGTGGTGTCCTGACGGAAGCGTTTGCGGGTGTGCTGCCAGAGGCATGATTGATCAAAGCCGAAGTGCTGTGGCGAGTCAGCCTCGTTACCCAGTTGCCACTTGCCGGCGACGGCGGTGGCGTAGCCGGCGGCCTTGAGCTGGTGCGCGAAGGTGGTCTCGCTGCGCGGCAGCAGGCCGAACTTCACGTAGTTGCGCACGTTGTACTGCCCGGTCATGATCTTGACGCGCGAGGGTGTGCAGATCGGGTTGGCAAAACCGTTGGTAAAGCGGACACCGCCCGCGGCGAGGGCGTCGAGGTTCGGTGTCTTGTACTCCCCGCCATTCACACCGATGCACTCATAGCCCAGGTCATCAGCCATGATCAAGACGATGTTCGGTGGCTTGGCATCTTCGCCAAAGCAAGGCAGGACCCCGAACACGGCCAAGACGATAAGGATGATGATTCGCATCGTGCCATCATACCCTTTGGCCAAAGGGGATAAGCCTCCCGGTACCCGGCAGGACTGATCGGCGTTGATGCAATGGCTCAATCGCGATCTATCTGTCCGCACGAACGTTGCGTTTCAGAACGGCGTCGCGCGTATTACTGCTGGCATGCCCATCGCCATAGAGGACATTGACGCTGCCTTGATTTCCGCCGTTCTCATCCCCGCCGGCGGCGTGTCGCCAACGCAGGTCGCCGCTGCCGGGCGTGATGTTGCCATCGATATTTGCACCGGGATCGATAGGATCGTCGTTGTCGGGTGCACCTGCATTGAAGTAGTCGCCGGTATCGTTTGCCCCGTAGTTGTCCAAGCGGTCGAGCGCGGCGTAGGCGTCGCCGATGTACTGGCCATAGTCCGTCCGATCGACTTGCCCACCATCTGCAATCATGAGGATCTCAGTCGGCCGCTTCATCCTGCCCATCGAGTAGGGCTTGAGATTGCCTGAGTAGGCGTTGTTGATGAGAAACGGGAGGAGCATCAGGTTGCCGCCGTAGTGCAGCCGACCCCCGGCGATCTGCGCAGACGGGCACTGAATACCCGGGCTGGGCTGGTCCTGACCGCCTTCGCCGTAGTCGTCGACACCGCTATCCGTCATATAGGAAGCAATCTGAACCGCCCAGTCGGTCTGATCGGCATACGTCGAATTGCCGTCGAAGTAGCTGATGGGCAGGAAGTCCTTGTTCTCGACACTGTAGCCGTACAAGCCAACACCGATCTGTCGCTGATTGGAGAGGCACTGCATGTCGCGAGCGCTGCGTCGTGCCGCACCAAGCGCGGGAAGCAGGATCGCGATCAAGAGCGCGATGATCGAGATCACGACTAACAACTCGATCAATGTAAACGCAGATGAACGAAAGCGATTCTTCAACTTGTCCCTCCCAGGGCAAATTAGATCAATGCGATTGAAGGAACAAAGACCATCAAAGGCTTCAGTAACTGTTACAAAAAACCTAACTTGAACTAAGGCTAAAGCCGCTTTAATCAAAGTCAAGCGTTACCTTTGTTACATCTGCGTCGGCTCAATAAAGATGTAACAGTCGATTTGAATCAGTGCCTTGGCATACCTGTAAAAAGCGACGTTCGCTGCAGCGATGTAACAGCAAGAGAAAATTTTGCCCACACATACCGACTGTAAAAAAACAACCCCGCGCGTTTGCACGGGGTTGCCTTAATTCAATCGATCAATCACTTGATCGCGTGACTTACTTCTCTTCCTTGAAGAGTTCGACCATCGCTTCGCCCATAGCCAGGCCGACGTTCATATAGGTCTTCGCGCTGCCGCCGTAGTGGCCGCAAGAGCCACCGGGAGGTGAAGCGAGCGGGTGCGAATAAACGCCAGCGACGTCACCCTTGTACTTCGGATACTTCTCAGCGTTGGCGATGTTCATGATCGCTTCGAGGATCTTCCCGCCGCCATTCTCGACGCCCTTCTTGTCTTCGCCGAGCGAGGCGGCGACGAACTTCGCGTCTGGTGCGTTGAAGTCCTTACGCAGCGATTCGATCAGGAAGCCCAGGTGCTTTTCGTAGCGGTTGAAGTACGCGGGGTTGCCGCGGTCCTTGCAGCCCTGCCACCAGAAGAAGCCTGCGACTTCGTATTCGGTCGCACCCGGGTAGTACTCGCCGATCTTGGCCAGCACGTCCTTGGCACGAGCGATGTCGCCGTCGTACTGCAGGCCGGCCTTCCAACCGATGGGCTGAGGCTCGGTACCCTTTTCCCACTTGGCGGGGGACTGGCCGTAGCCCGCGTAGACCATGGTCTTGCCTTTTTCTTCGACTTCCCAGGACGGGCTGCCGGGGGGCAGGAGGTCCCAGCCGAGGCCACGGTTACCGATCGAGCTGCGAAGCACGAGCACCGGGCCGTCAAAGTGGTTGCCGAGCTGGTGGCCGATCCCCTGATCCATGCCGATCTTCTTGCCATAGACCGAGAGCCAGTCGTTGCGCTGGACGCGTGCCTTGCCAGGTCCGCCGCTACCCATGGTAAAGGTGACTCGGACGTCGTTGCGCTTGGTCCAGTTGCCAGCGTCATCGACGAGGAACGGGTACATCCCTTCGCCGATCGCCTTCTTCAGGCCACCTTCCTGCTCGCCTTCGACCTTGCCGAACTCCAGCGTGTTGGACTGGCCCATGATGATGAAGACCTTGACGGGCTTGCTCATATCAGCGGGCTTGCCGTCGGGGTCGGGCAGTTTGTCGTTGACCGGTGCGTCGGCCAGCGCGGGTGCCGCCATCAGCGACAGGCCGAGCAGCGCGGCGAACAATTTCGTTTTCTTGAACATGGATCTTCCTTCCGAAACAGGTGCTTGGTTTGCAGTGACCAGGGCCGAACGCTCGGCCCCCTTCAAGGGTCTGGAGAGAGACGTAAAACTTAACAAAAATGTACACATTGGATGCAAAATCACGTCAAAAACCGCATTCTCTCCCGCTCAAGACACATCGGCCCACGAAACCGCCCCACGCGGACATCACTCCCCCGCCGACTCCTCGGCACGCACAGCGCCGCATAGCTCACTCAATCCATGATCCTATCTCTTTTCCGAGCGGAAACAAGAGCATGACAAAACAACCCCGCTGGTTCGCGGGGCTGCTCTTGAATCACAGGCTGTCTTTCACAAGGCGAATCTGCGTACGCATTGTCGCAGGCCGCGTCACTTCTTGTGGGCTTTCTCTGCTTCCTTGACAGAGACATCCTTGGAGGGAACGCCCTTTTCAGGGACCTCTACGCCGGCGGTCCATGCGATGGCGTTGAGGATCAGGGTCCGCCAGTTCTTATCTTCCCATGTCTGGTGGAAGTGGCCGCCGGTCGTGCCGAAGCCGCGCCCCTTGCCGTCGGGCCGCTCGTAGGCCCAACCGATGTGTTGGATCTCGCCTGCCGCCATGGATTTACGAACGTGCGGGTTGTTGGAGTGCGGGCCATCCTTGCGGTTCATGGTTTCCTTCGGCGGGTGGGCCGAGAGGATCGGCGTCACACCTTTCATCTCAGGCTGGAAACGCATGTGGAAGTACCACTCGTCCGTCTGTACAAAAGGTTTGCAGCCATTGGTGATCGGGTGCTTGGGCAGCGTCTTGATGTCCGCGGTCCATGTCGGGTTCACCGACCAGTGCGTCTCAAAGTAGCCGCCCATGCCCTTGAGCATGAGGTCGCCGGCTTCCCCCTTCGGGACCTCGACGCCATAGTGCATGCAGATAATCCCGACTCCATCCTCGATAAGCTTCTCGAACTGCTTGAGGTCTTTCATGACCAGGTGGCCCTTGCCGCCGTTGCAGTAGAGGACGACGGTGTCCACGCCTTCAAAGACCTTCGGATCCTTGGGCCAACCCATCTGCTGAGCGGTCTCAAACCCCAGCCCACTCTCTTCCAGGGCCTTTGCCAGTATTTCATTGCCGGCCACGTGAGCGTGCACCTTGCCGGACTTGCCGCGGTCCGCGAGGAACAACACCTTTTTCGTTTCCTTTGCATCGGAGGCGGCGGCTTCATCAGCCAGCGCTCCACGCACAACCAGTGCTTGCGTCAGCAGGACGGCGGCAATCAGGAAAAACTTGGCGAGATGCTTTTTGATCATGGCTTATTCCTCGTTCAGATCATCAATCGATATCACAGTAT
>JBMZAP010000167.1:0-7435 GCA_049611445.1 Phycisphaeraceae bacterium
TTGAACCGCTCGGCGACGTCCCCCACCAGAAAGGCCTGCCCGAGCAACTGCCCGACCTCGCGAAGCGCGTCAAACGCTTTATAGGCGACGTGGGCGAGCAGCCATGGTGCCTGTACTACGCTTCACATCAACCGCACAAGCCGTTCTCGGTAGGCGATCCATCACGCTATCCAGTGGATGAGATCAAGGTCCCGCCACACCTGATCGACACACCTGACACGCGAAAGCAGTTGAGCCTGTACTACGCAGAAGTTGAGATGCTCGACGCAGAGCTTGGCATGCTGCTGGATACACTCGACAAGCTCGACAAAGCCGACAACACCCTCGTGATTTTCACCAGCGAGCAAGGTGCCCCGCATCTGCCCTTCGGCGGCAAGTGGACCTGCTGGGACCATGGCCTGAAGACCGCACTGATCGCGCGACTCCCCGGGACGATCCAAGCCGGTACACGCACCGACGCCATGGTCCAGTACATCGATGTCGTGCCAACCCTGATCGAGTTCGCCGGTGGGGACCCCGAACAAATCGATACGGGCGTCGACCATCCGACCAGGCAGACCCGCGGCTTTGATGGAATCAGCTTCGCCGGCGTGCTCTCGGGCCGAGCCACCACGCACCGGAAACATGTCTACGGCATCCACACGACCAAGGGCATTATCAACGGCTCAAAGTCTTACCCCATCCGCTCTGTTCGTGACAAGCAGTGGCTCATGGTGTGGAATCTCAATGCCAAGAATGAGCCATTCAGGAACATCTTCCACAGCCGAGACGCGAATGACTGGGCCGACTGGCAAGAAGCCATCAAGCACGACCCTGCCATCGCCAAACGGGTCGCGTTCTTTCAGGATCGACCGGAGTTCGAGCTGTATGACATCGCTGCCGATCCATATCAACTCAAGAACCTTGCAGAAGACCCCAAACACGCTGACCGGCTGCGTGACATGCAAGCCACACTTAACGCGTGGATGAAAAGCGAAGGCGACGAAGGCCTTGTGACAGAAGCAAAGGCCAGCCAGCGACAAGGCAGGAAGTAGAGACGCCTAGACCTCGATCAGCATTCGAGCCGGGTCTTCGATCGCTTCCTTGATCGTCTTGAGGAAGGTCACGGCTTCTCGGCCATCGACAATGCGGTGGTCGTAGGTCAGCGCGATATACATCATCGGCCGGACTTCGACCGTTTCCTTGCCAGGCTCACCGACGGCAATCGGCCGGCGAACGATGCCGTGCATGCCAAGCACACCCGACTGAGGCGGGTTGACGATCGGCGTAGAGAGCAGACTGCCATACACCCCGCCATTGGTGATCGTGAAGCTGCCGCCCGTCAGGTCGGACATGGCGAGCTTATTTTCCTTGGCCTTGACGGCATAGTCACCGATGGCCTTTTCGACGCCGGCGAAACTCAACCGTTCAGCATTACGCAAGACGGGGACCACCAATCCCTTGCCGCCGCCAATCGCAATGCCGATGTCGTAGTAGTTTTTGTAGACGATGTGGTCGTCACGGATCTCAGCGTTCACCGCCGGGAAGGCCTTGAGCGCTTCGATGGAGGCTTTCACAAAGAAGGACATGAAGCCGAGTTTAAGGCCGTGCTTCTTCACAAACTGATCCTGATACTGCTTGCGCATGGCCATGACGTTCGTCATGTCGACCTCGTTGAAGGTCGTAAGCAGCGCGGCGGTCTGCTGTGCGTTGACCAGTGCCTTGGCGATCGTGCGGCGGAGAGGCGTCATCTTGACGATTTCCTCGTCGCGATCACCGGCAGGCTGTGGTGCAGGGCTGCTTGCAGGCTTTTCAGCAGGTGCCGGCTTGCTGGCTTGGCCTTCGACGTGCTTGAGGACGTCTTCTTTGAGCAGGCGTCCGCCGGGGCCCGTCGCAGCAACCTCGCTCGCTTTGAGGCCGTGCTGATCGAGCAGGGTTTGAGCCGCGGGCATCACTTTGTCGGCACCAGACACCCCAGCACTGGACGGTGCCTCGGTGTCGGCACCGGGTTGTGCAGGTGCTTCGGCCTTGGGTTCTTCCTTGGCAGCCTCGCCATTGTCGCTGGGGGCACTTCCCGAGGCGCCCTCTTCGAGCTGGGCGATCACATCGCCAACACTCGCGGTATCACCGGCCTGCATGAGGATCTTGACCAGAGCGCCATCGAATGGCGCGGGTAGTTCCTGGTTGACCTTGTCGGTTTCGAGTTCGACCAGAGGCTGGTCGGCTTTAACGGCTTCGCCTTCTTTGACCAGCCAGCGGCCGATCTCGACTTCGGTGACGGACTCGCCAACCTCGGGGACTTTCAGATCAGTGGGCATCGTTGCAAGGCTCCTGCGATCATTGGATCGGCTGGCGGATTCGTTAGGTCAAGTGGTGATGGTAACAGGTTGGCGCAGAGATTCACTTTGCGTAGGCGGCCGGCGGCGCGGGGTCCTCAACGGTCTCGCCAAAGGCCTGGGCGAGCAGCAGTTCCTGCTCAAGTTTGTGGGCGGCCTTGGACCCGGTTGCGGGGCTGGCGGAGTGATGGCGGGAAGCAATGTGCAACTCGCGCTCGCCGAGGAATTTCTCCTGCAGGAACCGCTGAAGGAAGAAAGGCCAGGCACCCTGGTTCCTCGGCTCGTCCTGTACCCAGACCAAGGGAACCGACTCGCCATACGGCTTAATCGCCTCGGCCAGCATCCTTCTCGGCAGCGGATACAACTGTTCCAAACGAACGATCGCGATGTCATCTCGCTCCATCTTCTCGCGACGGTCCAGGAGGTCGTAATAAACGCGACCGCTGCACAGCAGAATACGATTGACCTTCTTAGGATCCGCCTCGCTGTCGCGGAGTACACGCTGGTAGGTCCCCTGTGTCAGATCCTCAAAACTTGAGATACAACGCGGATGCCGCAGAAGCGACTTGGGTGTCATGACAACGAGGGGCTTACGCCACTTGCGGAGCACCTGTCGACGCAGCAGGTGGAACATCTGCGCGGGGGTCGTCGGCTGACAGACCTGATAGTTGTCTTCCGCGGCACTGGTAAGGAAACGCTCGAGCCGGGCGGAAGAGTGTTCCGGCCCCTGTCCTTCAAAACCGTGTGGCAGGAGCATGACCAGGCCGGAGAGACGCTTCCACTTGTCCTCTGCGGACGCGATGAACTGGTCGATGATGACTTGGGCACAGTTGACGAAGTCGCCGAACTGCGCTTCCCAGATGCAGAGCATGTTGGGCTGGTCAAGCGAGTAGCCGTACTCAAACCCGAGTACGCCCGCCTCGCTCAGCGGCGAATTGAAAATATCAATTTTGGCCTGATCATCAGACAGGTGTTTCAGCGGGAAGTATTCGTGGCCGTCTTTCACATCATGCAGTACGGCATGACGGTGACTGAACGTACCGCGTTGACAGTCCTGACCCGTCAGCCGGATCCCGTGACCTTGTGTCAGGAGCGTTGCAAAGGCGAGTGATTCACCCGCGGACCAGTCCAGAGGCCTCTCGCCTTCGGCCTGTTCATTCTTCATCCGCATGAGACGCTTGTGCTTCGGGTGCAGGTGAAAGTCCACCGGCAGTTCCAGCTGCTTCTCAAGCAGTCGCTGCAGCGTGGTCTTATCGACGCCGGTATCCACATCGTCGTTCACGTTTTCCTTGCCGCCGTGATAGCCGGCCCATTGACCACGCGGGTCATCGGAGCGCGGCTTGTAAGCAGCGGATTGCGCTGCACTGAGTTCCTTCTCCAGAAGCTCCGTACGACGCTCTGCGATGCGGTCCGCGTCGGCCTGCGTCACGCCGCCGAGTGTCAGCAGCTTGGAGAGGTATGCCTCACGGACACCGGGCCGACTGTCGATGTTCTCGTACATCTTGGGCTGGGTGTACCGCGGCTCGTCGCCTTCGTTGTGGCCACGCTTGCGATAGCAGTACATGTCGATGACGACGTCGCGTTTGAACTCCTGGCGGAAGGCCATCGCGAGCTTGACGACCTGCGCGACCGCTTCGGGCGACTCGCCGTTGACGTGGAAGATCGGGCTCTGCAGCATCTTCGCGACATCAGAGCAGTACTGGGTCGACCGCGAATCGTCGGGCCCGGTCGTGAAGCCGATCTGGTTGTTGATGATGACGTGGATCGTGCCGCCGGTGTGATAGCCCTCAAGCCCCGCGAGGTTGAGCGTCTCTGGGACGATGCCTTCGCCGGCAAACGCTGCATCGCCGTGGATCAGCAGGGCAAAGCCGAGGTCGCCGCGTGTCTTCATCTGCGTCTGCGCGTGACAGCGGTCCTGCTTGGCCCGCATCCGCCCGAGGACGACAGGGTTCACAAACTCAAGGTGCGAAGGGTTGAAACACAAAGACAGGTGGATGTTCTTGCCCGAACGTGTCCGCCAGTCCCCGGAGTAGCCCAGGTGATATTTGACGTCGCCGCCACCCATATAAAGTTCCGGATCAACGTCTTCGAATTCGCGGAAGATCTTCTGCGGGCTCTTGCCGAGGATATTGGCCAGGACATTGAGTCGGCCACGGTGAGCCATACCGATGACGATCTCACGCGTACCCATCTCCCCGGCATGCTCAAAGCAAAGGTCTAGCAGCGGGATCAGCGTCTCGCCACCTTCGAGCGAGAACGACTTGGCGCCGATGAACTTGCGCTGGATGAACTCTTCGAACAATGTCGCATCGGTGAGTCGGGTCAGGATACGAATCTGCTCTTTGCGCGAGAGCTTGATCTCGTTCTCCGACTCTTCCATCCGTTGCTGGAGCCAGCGTCGGGTCGGCAGGTCGTCGATGTGCATGAACTGCACACCGATCTGGCTGCAGTAGGTTCGGCTAAGTTGATCGAGCAGGCCACGGACCGTGCGTGTCCGCTTGCCGGGGACGGTTGAAACGGTGGCGAATGGTTTGTCGAGGTCTTGCTCGGTGAAACCATAGAACTCGGTCGTAAGTTCCGGGTGTGGCTCTGAAGGCTTCAGCTTGAGCGGATTGAAGTGGGCAAAGTTGTGGCCGAGCATCCGGTAGTTACGGATGAGCATATCGACGCGGTGCTGTAGATTGCCGTCAACACCGCCGGCGACAGGCGCGGCGTGAACGACTTGGCCATTGGTACTCGCAGCTGTTTGAGCGATCGTACCGGCGGGGTCATAAATACTGCGCGGGGCAAAGCTTGGGCCGATACGCCCGGCCGACCCGTTCAGTTCTGCGGTCCAACTCTCAAAGAGTTTCTGCCAATGCTCATCCACGGACGCAGGATCGGCGAGATAGCGCTCATATTGAGCCTCGGCATAGACGAGGTTGCCGGCAGAAAAATCAAACGCTTCGGACATCTTTGGGGTTCTCCGACACTTGGAGTCGGTACGTAAGCAGGTGGGCCAGACTGGCCGATCCGTATTGTTAAGATCGGCTCAATACGCCACAAGATTTGATTGCAGCGCTTCGTGGAATTCTACACACCTCAACGACGCTGCGAGCCCGCCCGGCGGCAAGTATGCTAAAAAAACATGCCCGACCCTTTTCAGCCTGAAACACTCGCCGCGATCGCTTTTATTGGCCTTCTCGCCGGCACGCTCGGTGGACTCCTGGGCGTCGGCGGCAGCGTGATCACGATCCCCGGCATGGCGATCCTGTTCGGAACCGGCGAGAACCAGCACCTCTATCAGGCCGCTGCGATGACTGCGAACCTCGCCGTCGCCATCCCCGCCGCACGTCGGCACAAGCAGGCCGGGGCACTCCGACCTGCCGTCCTCAGGTGGATGCTGCCCGCCACGGTCATCTTCATCGTCGTCGGCGTACTCGCCAGCAACCTGCCGATCTTCAGTGTCGATCAAGGCGGCGAGGGCGGGCTTTGGCTAGGGCGTGTGCTTGCCCTCTTCCTGGTCTATGTGATCGCGGTCAACATTCGAAAACTGATGCGGTCAAAAGAGAAGAAGGCCGCGGACTGGGCCCGTGAACCCAAGACCACACCCGCCCGCTGCAGTGCGGTTGGCGTCGTGATGGGGTTTGCGGCGGGACTAATGGGCATCGGAGGCGGCGCGTTGGCGGTCCCACTGCAGCAGACACTGGTCAAGCTGCCCTTCCGCAACGCGATCGCGAACTCATCGTTCGTCATGGTCTTCAGCGCGGGGATCGGGGCCACGCTCAAGCTCACGACGCTAGGTCAGCACTACCCCTCAACCCTGGATGCAGACCCGGCCTGGTTTACCGCGGTGATCCTCGCTTTGATCCTTGCCCCGACCGCGATCATCGGAGCCTCCATCGGAGCCAAGCTGACGCACACACTCCGGCCAAGATACGTCCGCATCGCATTCATCCTGCTGATGATCGTCGCGGCGTACAAGATGGCGGCGATCTAGGTGTATTTAAGACGATTCGAAGCCCATGCCGTCACGGCAAGGGCTTCTGCACCAATTCAATAAAGCGCTCGCCCCGCTGCTCGTAGTTCTCGAACTGGTCCCAGGACGCGCAGGCGGGTGAGAGCAAAACAACATCGCCGGGCTGCACACGCTTCTGGATTTCGGCGACGGCCTTATCGAGATCACCACAGCGAAAGACTTCCGCAGCCTCCGGCGGCCAACTGACACCACCACAGGAGTTGGGGCGGTCTGGCACAGACCGGCTGGGCGCGTCTTCAATCCGGTCCGCGATCGTGTCGCCCAATGCACCAATCGTATAAACGGCCTTGCATTTCTCTGCGGCAAATGCGGCGAGTGACGTCATGTCACTGCCCTTGTCCTTGCCGCCGAGGATGAGGTGGATACCCCCTTTACAGTCCGGATCGCCACCATCTCCCAGCGCGAACGCCTTAATCGCAAGTTCTGCAGCCTCTGGAGTCGTGCACTTGCTGTCGTTGAAATAGCGCACAGCGTCGTGCTCCGCAACAAATTGGAGACGATGCGGTAGGCCCGGAAATTCATAAAGAGACTGATAGGTCTGTTCGCGTGGCAACTTCAAGATCAACGCGACACACGCAACAAGATAAGCGTTGACTCTGTTATGTCGGCCCGGAATAGAAAGACGTAGGTCCTTGGGCACTGCGGCCCAATTGGGTCCGGACCCATTTGATACCGTCTTAATCGACTTGGGTTTCTCGATCCCCATCGATTGATAGCCGCCTGGACCAAGCACCGAAAAATCGGACGGTACCTGATACTGCCCAATCACCTGCTTAGCTCGCCGGTATTCTTCCATCGACCCATGCCAATCCAAGTGGTTCGGACTGATGTTCGTAATCACCGCGATGTGCGGAGACCAGCCGGGGAAGTGATCGTCGGCTTTTAATCGCTCGAGCATGAAACTGGACAGTTCCAGCACGACCCAGTCGTCGTCGCTGATCTGATCAATCACTGGCAGCAATGAGACACCGATATTCCCCCCCACCCAGACCTTTGCCTTGCTTGGCGTCTTGGCGTCTTGGCGACTTGGCGTTGAAAAAACCTTCCCCAACACGTGCCCGATCATCGCCGTCACGGTGGACTTGCCGGCACTACCCGTCAC
>JBMZAP010000168.1:0-7316 GCA_049611445.1 Phycisphaeraceae bacterium
CTGGAGTCTATTCGCGTGCTCAAAGCACATGGCTATGTCGGAACGATCTGCACGCCTCACTGCTGGCCCAACAGCTACCCACACATCACGCCCTCGCACATCAAGGCCTGGTGCGATGCGCTCGCAGAGGAAATTCAGAAAGCAGGGCTCGAATACCAACTCTGGACCGGGGGCGAGCTGCGGATCTACCCCGGCGCGATCCAATGGATGGAGCAGAACGGCGTGCCAACCCTCGCCGACTCGAATTTCGTGCTCTGCGACTTCTGGGAACCGAAGTGGCAAAGCTGGATCGACGAGACATTCGACTGGCTCTTCGCCAAGGGCTTCACACCGATCCTCGCGCACCCTGAGCGTTCGCCCACACGTGACGATTTCGAGAAGCATCTTGAACGCATTGTCCAGCAGGGGGTGCTGCTGCAAGGCAACCTCCGCTGTTTCACCGGCGAAGAAGGCCACTATCCAGACCAGACGGTTCGGCAGTACATGGGCGAGGGCCGCTATACCCTGCTCGCTCTGGACATGCATCGCCCGAATGTGCTCCAGGGCCGACTCGATGGCATCGCACTGGCCGCCGAGGAGTTCGGCGAAGATCGCGTCGAGGCCATGATCGACAACGAGGTGCGGAGGCTTCTGTTCTAGCGCAACCAAATTTCACATACGCCAGCATTATGTAAGTAATCACTATACAATCTCGTCATGCCTAATCCGACGCACAATCAACTTCACGCGACCAAGGCCCCGCCACTCTGGCGCAACCCCAGCTTCACGCTGATGTGGACCTCCACCGCCGCCAGCGGGTTCGGCGACCGGATGATCATGCTCGCGGCGCTTGCACTACTTGGCGGGCTAGCACAGACCGCCGACTCTTCCGGCATCCAGGCATCGACTCAGTTCTTTTTCTTCCTGCCCTACCTCTTCTTCAACATGTTTGGCGGCTGGCTGGCCGACCACTTGCCACGTAAATGGCTGCTGCTCGCCTGTGATGAGTCGCGCGGCCTGATCCTGTTAGGCGCGTTCCTGATGCTGCTCTCACTCAGCGGCGACGCCCTGCTGCCTGAGCCATCCCAGTGGAGGGTCTACGCCGCGTTGGCAGGAATCGGCACCTTCGCGGCCATCTTCAATCCCACACGCAACGCGATCGTTCCTCAGATCGTCCCGCTGCGTCAGTTGCAATCAGCCAATGCCATCATCCTCGTCATCAACGTGGTCGCTGGCATGGTCGGCATGGTGCTCGGAACCAATTACATCATTGACCCGACCGATATTGCTTCTGTCCGATCGGGGCTGATGTACGGTGCGATCTTCTACCTGGCATCTGGCTGGTTCTTTGCCTTTATGCGCCCGGTGCATGTCATCCGCACCTCACACGCCCAGAAACGGACCCTCGCACAAGCCGCCGTTTACGCTTCCAAGCACCGCAAGACAATCTTGCTGATTGCAGTGAACACGCTTGTCTGGGGTGCTGCCGCTGTCGTATCCACTGGCGTCCTGGGGGTGGTCAAGATCCACCACGAACTGGTCGGCGAAGCGTTGTTTGCGAAATATGGCATTCTGTCAGCATTAATGGGCGTGGGGATGGTGGTGGGCGCAGCCGTCGTCGTCACTATCGGCACACGTCGCGAATCCTCACTGGTCCTGACTTTCGGGCTGATCTTTGCAGGACTCTTTGTTCTGCTGCTTGCTGCCGTGCCATGGTGGCCCGCGACCTATGTCGCTTGCTTCTGCGTCGGGCTTTTCGGCAATATCGCAATCATCTCCGCGTTGACGATCCTGCAGGCGATCTGCCCCAATTACATCCGCGGCCGAATCATGGGCCTCAATGCCATGATCAATACTGGCTTCAGCGTCGGGGTATACGCCATCATCTGGCTCATGCCCAAGGCCGACTACTGGATCCTGATCATCATGCTGGTGCTTGGCCCGACCCTGATGGTTGTCGGCCTTGTCGAGATGATCCGCCATCTCCGTTCCGGCCCACTACCCAACAAGATGGCCAACTGTACCTGGCGTATCACACGCTTCTTCTGTTACAGCTGGCACGGCATGACCGTCCGCGGCAAGCAACACATCCCCGCCACCGGCCCGGTCGTGATCGTCTCCAACCACACCACCGCGATGGACCCGTTCCTCATCCAGTCCTGCTCCATCCGCCTGGTCCGCTGGCTGATGCTGACGTCCTACAGGCTGCGCATCGGCAACTTCCTCTGGAACGCGATCGACCCGATCTGCATCGAGCACGATCTGGACAGCGACGAGCGGAAAAGCGCAATGCGACAGGTCCGCCAGATCGTTGGCGAACTAAAAAAAGGGCACGTCGTCGGCATGTTCCCCGAGGGGCAGTTGCAATACGACCACCGGGATCTGAATGATTTTGAAGACGGCGCCGCGGTCGTCGCCCGGCTGTCTGGCGCAACGATTGTGCCCTGCTGGGTTGATGGCACGGTGACGAGCAAGTCGATGCTGATGCATGCGCTCAAACCGACGTCTTCATCGATCACGTTCAGCAAGCCATTCACGCCAACAAAGGATGACAGCCCAGAAGACATCACAGCCGAAATCAGGCGGCGGATCATAGCACTAGGTCAGGCGGAGGCTGACCGGCTGGCCGAGGATTCTTAATCTGGAAAATGAATGTAAATATTCGCTAAATCCAGTTAGTGATAGCATTTGCCGCTTTTCACCGATATACTGAAAGCAGGTTCAGGGAGCCTTTCATGTTGATCCGCAAGCCAAGCGAGACCCCGGCCAAGCCGATGACCATGCCCGGCGCGGAGCGTGTGCAGATGCGACTGATGGTCGGCCGGGAGGATGGAGCCCCGACTTTCGCAATGCGCGTCTTCGACGTCGAACCCGGCGGGCAGACACCCCACCACCAACACAACTACGAGCACGAGATCATGGTCCTCGATGGCAGCGGCGTGGCTATGTGCGGCGACACGCCCAACGATGTCACCGCGGGCGACGTGATCTTTGTACCCGCCAATGAGTTGCACCAGTTCCGCAATACCGGGGACAAGACCTTCCGCTTCATGTGCATCGTCCCAACGCAGTTTGACTGCGGCGACGGCGCGTGCCAACCGACCCCAGGCTCATAAGCATCTTTATCCCCTCATCTCGATTGGATCGACATCATGGCCGACAACACACCCAACACCACACAAGACAAAGTCAAACGGCCCTTCTTCTCGACGCCGCCCGGCCTGGTCGCCGGTGGACTACTACTCTGGGTCGGCTCCTTTATTGTCAGTTGCGTCCTCACTGTCGGACTCTTCAACAGTGACGTCGAAATCGCCAACCCTGTTTTCGTTGCCTACTTTGCGTACAGCCCACCGATCCTGATGGCTATCGCCGGCACCGTCATGCTGCTCATCGGCGCCATCCGCTGGGCGGTCTATGGCCGAGACAGTTCCGGCGCACCTTGGACCAAGAATCTGGTCACCCTGACCCAGTCCGTCAATGAACGCCTGCTGCTGAGCGAAACCGCCAAGCGCATCGCCTATCGCCACGAAGACATCGAACTGCTGCGTTCAACGATCAAACTGGATATCGAAAAGAAGGACTTTGACGCAGCCCTGGTCCTGGTCAACGAGATCGGCACGACCTATGGCCACAAGGAAGAGGCCGAGGAATACCGCGACCAGATCATCTTCGCCCGTACCGCGGAGATGGAAGAAAAAGTACAGAAGGCCCTGACCAAACTCGACGAACTACTGGCCGCTCATAAGTTTGAAGAAGCGACCATGGAAGCCACAAAGATCCATCGGCTGTACAACGAGTCGCCCGCAGTCAACGGCATTCAACGCAAGGTCACGCACGCACGCGAGCAGTACAAACACGACTTGGAGCGTGAATTCCTCGAAGCGGCGAAGGTTGACAACGTGGACCGCGCAGTCGAACTGCTCAAGGAACTGGATAAGTACCTCAGCGAGCAGGAAGCCGAGCCATTCCGCGAAACAGCTCGTGGCGTGATCGGCAAGCAGCGTGAAAACCTTGGTGTTCAGTTCAAGATCGCGGTACACGACAAGGAGTGGGTCCGTGCCGTATCCGTTGGCGAGCAGATCATCCGCGAATTCCCCAATTCGAGGATGGCCGACGAGGTCCGCGGGATGCTTGACCTGCTTCGTGAACGAGCCGCCGGCCAACGTGCCGCTCAACCACGCGAAGCACCAACCGCTTAATCGCCAACATCAATCAACATGCGCGAAATTGAAGTCACCGACTGGACCATCCCCGGCAGCGATGACCAGCCAATCTATGGCAACACACATTGGCCTGACCCGTCCATGCTGTTTGAACACGAGAGGCCTCGGGGTGTGCTGATCTCTTGCCATGGCTTTAAAGGTTACAAAGACTACGGCTTTTTCCCGGCCCTCTGCCATGCTGCCGCTCAAGCCGGCCTGCTCGCCCACCGCTTTAATTTCTCGCACAGCGGGATGACCAATCAGATCGAGACCTTCGAGCATCCAAACCTCTTTGAGAAAGACACGTGGGGCAGACAGGTTGAAGACCTCACACTCGTGAGCAGCATTGCACACTGCGTCAGACGCTTTCCTGATGAAGATTCATGGGACCTGCATGACCCCGAGATCCCAGTGATCTATTTCGGGCACAGCCGCGGAGGCGTGACGACGACCCTGACCGCTGCGCGTAGCTTTGCGACTGATTTTTATGGACGCTTTTGGCAAGCCTATGGCGGATCACCGCCTGCAGGCCTCATCACCGCTGCCGCACCCGATTACGCATGCAACCTCGATGACCTGGCCAAGGATCAACTCCGCGCCGAAGGCCGACTGCTCTCCCCTTCCGGTCGCACCGGGCAGCAACTCTACGTCGGCCGAGACTGGCTTGAAGAGATTGAGCGTAATCCGGAGTTGTACGACACCACACTCGCCGCGGCACACATCAAGTGCCCGATGCTCATCCTGCACGGCGACGATGACGACACCGTCTCGATCGACTGCGCCAAGAACCTGCACAAGGCCGCGACACCAAACAGCAAACTGGCGATCATTCAAGGGGCCAACCACGTCTTTAACGCACCGAATCCACTGCCTGCAAACACGCCGATGGATGAACTTGCCCCACAAACACGCGCATTGATTCAACACAGTATCGATTTTGCAATCCGATGCTGCGAGAGACACAAAAGTTGACGCAGTGGCTCAGGGCAGACAGATCCGCGCGGTTTTACACTTTTCATAGACACGCATGTTGATCGTTTCGTAACCCTTGTCTGTCGCTTTATACCAACGCTCCGAGTCAACCGCTCGATAGAGGTAGCCCTCGCCAAACATGGCCATCTCTTCAGAGATTTCCGGATCGATCTTCTCCAGCCAGCCGATGAACATGCCCTCGGCCTCGAGTTCGTCCATCGTCATCCCATCCTTAATCTTGCCCTTGGGGCACTCGTCGCAGGCAAAGACGCTGGCGAGAAAGACGTCGGTGGTGCCCTCCAGAGGCGATTTGGGCATCGCGGGGTACTCGTGATTAACCACTTTGATCTGCTTGTTGGTGAGATCGTAGTAAACGAGTTTGACATCGGTGGAGACCGCACCGGGGCCGCCGCCAAAGACTTGACACATCACCAGGCATAGACAGAAGACGATGACCACAACCAGGCCAAGCACCACAATCGACTGATTCTCTTCAAGCTTACTTTTAAGCTCAAGGTCTTCGTACCAATCTCGTAATTCCTGCAGACCCATGATGTGCTCCGGTGACGCCAGAAGCGTCAGAGTTTTAATGCGCGACTCGAACGAGCCACTCCAGAATACTTAGCCATACAAGATAACGGAGAACGACCTAGCGCGTCACGCAGCCAAGGTCAACAATGATCTCGCCGGGGAAATAGGCGTCCACATTCAGCGTATTGCGATCGAGAAATGTCAGCACAAGCCCATTGATATGCTGGCTGTCGGCAAAATCCAAATCCCCTTTACCCGGGCCCGCCCATGCCGAGTTATCGTGACGCTGGGTGTGGAAATGCACATGTGCCAGGCCGAGATATCCCGCCTCCATGCAGGGAGTCGAGGCAATATAAGCCTGATCGTGTCGGCGAAGCAATGGTGTAAAAGCCTTGTACTCCAATTCGCCACGCTCGTCCCAAACGATCGCGCCCCCATACTCGGTTCGCAGGTCCTTACGATCGGCTTCGGCCTGCTCAAAGACATCGCGTACAAACTCAGGGTCTGCCATCGCATCCAAGACATGATCAAGCACAAGCAAGTCACCAATACCAAGTGAATCCACATGAGCTGAGAATTGTTCGGGCCGCCGACTGACCACTGCTTCCTCCTCGGCCCCATCACCCCTGGAAGCGTGACGACGCTTTGACAACCGCCCATGCAGATATTCAACCCAGCGCGACCGAGACCAGCTATCACGCTGTATATCACGGTGCAGGAGTGATGGCAGGTGCCGCAACGCGAGATTCACGATCTCATCGCCCTGCCTCGCCTCACGCCAACGCGCCCAGTCGGCCCATTGCTGCGGGTCGTACTCGACGGTCAAAAGAAGCATCTGAGCGATGGCCACACGATCGTTTGGCAACACATCAACCGCAGGCTCCACACGCTTGAGCATCGAGACGAGCATGCTCTGCCCTTCGACGGGTGACTGCGCGACAAGACGCCGCAATACCTCGGGCTGCTCAATGCGAACCATGACAGACCATGCCGCTACCTGAGTCGCGGGCTCGTCTATCACCTTGGGTTCAAAGACAACCGACCTGAGAAGCTCACTGGCGGGCCGTCCCGTGATCGCAGCAATCGCTTCACGTTCCGGCCGCTCACTGTCGTCAACTAGGATCGATCGCATCGCCCACGAACGAACAAGCCAAGGCAGTGCCCGTCGGTCCCCACTTGCCGCAGCACGCTGCGACAAGAGCCGTATCATCGGCCAATCATCGATCTGTCGGGCCTTGGCAGCACACGCAGACCAGAATGCTTCTGCGTCGTCCCCAAGCATTCGATCCACCGCAGACCGACGATCATCCATCAACTGACGCGAGTACGTGACCCATCGCATCGGATTGGCCTGATTCGGATCGGGCTCTTTATTTTTGGTGGATTTTGAATGCGTACTACTCTGGCAGGCGAATAACCCTGCCAACAGAAACAGCAGAAATGTCGACACAGCACAACTGTGCAGATTTTTCATGGAACGTATTGTGCAGCATCGGGACATCGGTCCAGTGGGCCCTCGATGATCTTGAGTGATGCGGGCGTCTCGGCCTTCACCCAGTTGGGGTTTTCAAGTGTCCTAAGGAGCATCGGGCGTGTATTGTATTCGTCCGCCTGAGCATCGGCATCTGCCCT
>JBMZAP010000169.1:0-7009 GCA_049611445.1 Phycisphaeraceae bacterium
AGGCTAGCGCGGAGCCCGGGCGAAGACTTTCGCCCGGGTTTAGAGACCAGACCGCTTCATGCTCGGCGGTGAGCGTCGCGACGGGGGGCTCGACCGTGGGGTCGGCCCGGTTTGGCTCGCTGCGGTCTTCTGCGATCGGGGGCGCGGGCGTATCTCCCGAAAGGACGATCAAGAGCGTGATACCGACGATGAGCACTGCTGCGACGGCCGCAACGACTTTTGGCGTAAAGCTATGCCGAAACAGATAACTGCCTGCGGCGAAGAGGTCGTGGGCGGACAAGGAGCCCGCGTCGTCATCGGGAACTGGTTGATCGAAACGGATGAAGTCCTGGATGGGTAGCGTGATCGTTTCGGCCGAGGCCTCCATGTCGGCGAGGGCTGCGAGGGTGACGCGGTCGAGTTGGTCGGGCTTGACTTCGGCGGCATGGCGAGCGAGCTGACTTTCCTTGCCGATGATGCCGAGTGTCTGGTGAGTTTGGATCAAGAACAAGAACTCGGCCGCGTGGTCGGGCGATGCATTGATCCACGCTTCAAGCGTCTGGGCCTGCTCAGCGGTGAGTGTGCCTTCCAAATAGGCGTCGATCTCAGACACGGGACGGTTCATCGCTGTTCGTCCTCCATCGATTGCTGCACGCAGTCGGCCAGGGCTTTGCGTGTTCGGTGAAGGAGGATGCTCACGGCGTTGGGGGTCATGTCCAACTCGTTCGCGATCTTTCTCGGTTTGAGGTCTTCTTCGTAACGAAGCGTGATGGCCTTACGTGCCTGACTCTGAAGCTTGTCGATGCAGGCCTTGAGCGCGGTCTTGAACTCGCTTTGCTTGGCGGGCTCAACGCGAACGGCATTGGCGAGCGCGTCGATCGTCTCCTGAGAGAAAACGATTTTGCTCATGGCATAGGTTCGGCGGTAGTTCAGCACGCGGTGCCGGGCAATGCCGATCGCCCAGCGGACGAAGGGTTGCGATGGGTCGTACTTATCGAAGTCGTGGGCGACAGCGACAGCGACCTGGCCCAGCAGGTCCTCGGCGTCGTGGTGGTTGGGTACGGCGGCAAAGAGGTACGCGCTGACGCTGGGTTGAGCGGCGTGCCAGAGTTCGGCTAAGCGAGCTCGAGCGGCGGCGTCAGATTGGCGGGCGGGGTCGGCCATGGGCGTGATTAATTCGATTCGAACGAGAGGACCTCACCCAGTTTGTGCATGGATGCGGGGATTCTTTCCCGAATTTGTTTGTTTGCTCAAAAAATGCCGCGAAAGGGTTAGGCGTAGAGATGGCGCGCAAGAAAAACCCCGCTCGATGGCGGGGCGAATGAAGTCGGTTGTGGATAGGTTGGATCAGCCGAGGTCGCTTGGGTCATAGATCCACTGGTTGGCGGTCTTTTTCATTTCGACCAGTTCGTCGGCGGTGAACCAGAGGGCGAGCTCGCGCTCGGCGGACTCGGGGCTGTCGCTGCCATGGACCATGTTGTTGGCGCCGGACATGCCGAAGTCGCCGCGGATGGTGCCGGGGTCGGCCTTCTGGCCGTTGGTCGCGCCGATGAGGGTGCGGCAGACGGCAACGGCGTTGGGGCCCTGGATCGCACAAGCGAGGACCGGGCTGGAAGTAATGAACGAGAGCAGGCCGGGGAAGAAGGGCTTTTCAGCGTGCTCGGCGTAGTGCTGCTTGGCGAGGTCTTCGCTGACCTGCACGAGTTTCATGCCGACGAAGCTCAGGCCCTTGCGCTCGAAGCGCTCGAGGATCTGGCCGATCAGGCCACGCTGTACGGCGTCGGGCTTCAGGAAGATAAAAGTAGTCTGCATCGTTGTGCTCCGGTTGCTGGTTTTGCGGCAATCCGCGTTTGGTTTGTGTGGTTTGGTTCGGTTGTTGGGGCGAGGAGTATAGCTCTTGGGTCTTGCGTGCGCGCGGTCTCGAGCGCCGTGAACCTTGTTTTTGGCTCAAAAACGGGGTTTGTTAGTGAATATGAGCGGAATTATTGGTCTCTTGCTCCAGGCGAGGTATCATATTCCCTCGCTCGCAATCGAAGCTGTGAGCAGGGCTTGCCGTGCATCCGCTCGGACCCACCGCCCGAGACGTCCCGGGATGCAGGCAGGAAGAACGATACAGGTATGAACGATATCCGTACGAAACTGATGACCAAGCGACGCCGCCTGGCCCTTGCGGGTCTGGGTGCAGGATGCTTCTTCGCGGTTTTGATCTGGTCGGGTGTCGAAGCTTTCCAGCGATCGACCGAGCCGGTCGCGTTGGCTGTGACGGAGTATGCCGGTGATATGCCAAACCTCGGCGAACGGCCGGCCCCGAAGTTTGAACTCGAGGTCGCGACCCCGAGCTATGAAGTCGTTGGCGCGGATCAGACGCCACGCGTTTCAAAGCCAGTGATCGCTGAGAAGCCAGTCGTGCAGGACCTTGTCGATCCGAGCGTCAAACTTGACCGAGCGGGCAACCCCATCATGGTGGCGGGCAAACCCTGGACCGGTGAAGTGTTTGACCACAGACCGATTCGCCCGGTATCGACCCGTACGATGAAAACCACCGCGTACAGTCCGGACGAACGTTCGTGTGGAAAGTGGGCCGATGGCATCACTGCGTCGGGTAAGAGCGTGTGGATGAACGGCGGACGACTTGTTGCCGCCGACAAAGCGATCCCTTACGGCACGATCCTCACCGTCCCCGGCTACAACCACGGCAAACCCGTTCAGGTCTGGGACCGTGGCGGCAAGATTAAGGGCAATCGTCTCGACCTTCTTTATCCGACACACGAGATCGCGATGCGATGGGGTGTGCAGGACTTGCCAGTCGTATTCTGGGAATTCGTCCAGACAGACTGACCGGCGCTATTCAACTAATTGAGTTCCTTGATCCGGATGTTGCGAAAGGCAACCGGGTCGGCGTGACTGATGAATCCAAAGTGGCCTTGGGTGCGCATCGCGGCGGCGTTGTTCGGCGCGGCTTCTTTTAATCGCACGTTCAGGATCTCGTACCCGTTCAGGACGACCCGGATGTGATCGCCTTTGACGTAGACCTCCTGGTAGTTCCACTGGCCGGTTGGTCGCAGGTAGCCACGATGCGCGGGTTTGATGCCGTAGGCGCTGCCGTGGTACTGGTCGGGCTTGAGTTTGGCGAACATTTCATGTGGGTCGTCGAGCACCTGGAGTTCCAAGACACCGCCGCCTGGGCCGGGCGCTCGGATGGCCAAGCCGTTGTTCCCGCCGGGGCAGAGTTTGATCTCCATGCGGACGATAAAGTCCTTGTACTGCTTCTGCGTCACCATCTTCCCGCCGCCCAGATGCTTGCAGCGGACGCCGTCTTCGATGATTTCGTAGCTGTTCGTCGCGCCGATCCAACCAGTGAAATCCTTGCCATTGAATAGTGGTGTGTATCCCTTGTCATCGCCTGCGGCGTCGATTAGTACGGCGTTTGATGCTTCGGCGGATAGCTCACGGATTGCGATGTTTCGGAATCGTACTTCGCCGCCGCGTGTCCGAAGGTGGATCGAACCGCTCGCATCGATCGGACTGTCCTGCACGTACGCGTTCTTAAGTGCGACATTGTCCAGCACCTTCTTGTCATTAAGGATCACCGTGACATACGGTCCGACCATCCGTACATACATCCGGTTCCACTGCCCCGTCGGCTTGTCGGCGCGTTCGGCCGGCAACAACTCTGACTCCTTGTTCTGCGACAGCCCGCCGGACCCTTTGTCTGCCCCGCGTTCGCGTAGTGCTGCGCTTTCTGCGTCCCAAAGTTGAATGCCCGGCTGATGCCGCAGGCTGATCCCCGACTCGGCATCCTTCGACACCTTCCAGTCCAGCCACATCTCGAAGTCGCTGTACTGCCCCCAGCAGACCAGGTCCGGCCCGGCTCCGGTGCCGATCAATTCGCCATCCTCGATACGCCAATGCCTGGCGACCGCTTTGTGAAGCCCATTGCGGTATCTGGACCATTGCGGCTCACCCCAGTCTTTTGAGAAACTGGGATCCCGGGTCTCGCCGCCATACCACCCCTCGAAGTCTTGGCCGTTAAAGATTAGCTCGAACCCCTCTGGTGCATTGGGCTCGGCATGGGCGACTGTGCGGGCCGATCCAGCGCACAACATGAATGCCATACAAAGTTGCGTGACGAAACGGCAGTGCTGGTTCATTTGAAGAATCCTGTCTGTTGTCTGCATGCTATTGCGATTGATCAAGAGACGACCGATCGACACCTGCCTTACCGGCGTCAGGATAACAAATGGGATTGGTACTTCAGAGATACCAGTTCTGTTCGGAACGGCCTCGTGATCGGACAGCCTTAGTCACGAGGTGTATTAAACAAAGTTGTAGTTTCGCGTGGCCTCCCGTCTTTGGGGGATGATGAAACGCTTGAACTGCTCCAGGTTGGGTTTGGTGTAAGCGTTCTTCTCAATCTCCATTCTTCACATGAGGGCCCCTCCAATGAAACGATTCTTGAATTCCGTGCCACTGTTCCGTCTATTTTTGATCTTTGCTGCAGGACTATTGTTTTCTGGCATTGCTGGTGCAGATGATCTTGCACCGCCACCCTGGGATCGATTAGGGGCGGCGAATTATTCGACTTCGGCCGAGTGGGAGTTCATCGCTTCAGGGCCGACGCCCTACGTCGCAGATGGTGTAGAAGTGCCGCTGATCATCGGTGATGGTGGCGGCGGATTCACGCCCGATATGTTGCCTGACGATGACATCGGCTGGGTGGTTGGTGATGGCGACGGCGGCTGGCTTGGCGGGGCGGGTGGTATCGGGATCGGCACACTCAACTTCCGCATCGCGAACTGGATCGATACGGAGCCGCTCAAGATTCTGCGGATCCAGATGACCTATGAGCGCGGACCGGCGGCTCTTTCGCCATACGTTGACGAGATTATCCCCTTCGATCCACTGGGTATTGACAGTATTGCGCTTGTCGATGTTGTTGACGCTGCGATTCCATTGGACCCCGATGGGCGTTGGCACCGAGTCGAGACTTGGGAAATCGAACCCAATCCGGATTTTGAGTCGGTCAAGGTGATCGTGCCCGAGGGTGTACTCGTGGACCAGGTAGTGGTGGACACGATTTCAACCGTACCCGAGCCGACGAGCGTGTTACTTCTCGCGATGGGCGGATGGGTTCTGATTCGACGTCGACAATGACCAAACTCCGGCATGTTGCATGGGACGTCTAGACGTTATGCTTCTTGCTATGAAATTCAGAGCATATGCGTTCGTATTGGCGTTCCTGGTGTGTGCACTAGGTGTGGGCTGCCAGTCAAAACAGATGAATACCCGGCCCAACGTCATCCTCATTAATGCGGACGACCTGGGCTATGGCGATCTTTCGTGCTACGGCGCGACGTTGGTCAACACGCCGCACATTGATGCGTTGGCCAGACGCGGTCGGCTGTTTACTGATGCGCATTCTCCCAGTGCGGTTTGCTCGCCTTCACGTTACGGGCTACTGACGGGGCAGTACCCGCTGCGGAGAAACATATGGGGGCCGGTCCACTTTCGGCACCCGCTGGTGGTCGAGCCCGATACGCAGACGATTGGGCGGATGTTTCAAGGTGCTGGCTATGACACCGCTTGCATCGGTAAGTGGCACTTGGGGATCGGAGAGAAGCAGACGGATTGGAATGCAAGGCTTGCCCCGGGACCCAATGCATGTGGCTTCGATTACTACTTTGGTCATGCCGTCGTGAATTCCAGCATGCCTTATGTCTATGTTGAGAACGAAGGCGTGGTTGGCTACGACCCTGAGGACCCGTTTGTTTACAAGAAACGCTCCGCGACTCAGGAGTTTCCTGAGAAGGGCGGTTACCACGCCATCGGTGGTGCAGAGGCCGCGCACCTGCTTTATCGAGACAAAGAGGTCGGTACGACCTTCGCTAACAAGTCCTCCCTCTGGATCAAGAACAGGCCGAAGGACAAGCCTTATTTCCTCTACCTCGCGACAACAAATATTCACCACCCGTTTACGCCAGCCAGGCAGTTTGATGGCACGAGTGAGGCCGGGATCTATGGCGATTTCATCCACGAACTGGACTGGATCGTCGGCGAGGTTGTGAAAGCCGTTGAAGCGCGAGGTGATCTTAAAAACACGCTGATCATCTTTACCAGCGACAACGGCGGGATGCTTAATCTGGGCGGGCAGACGGCATGGGAGGCAGGCCATCGGATGAACGGCGACTTGCTTGGCTTTAAGTTCGGCATCTGGGAAGGGGGGCACCGTGTCCCGATGATTGCCAGTTGGCCTGGTCAGATTCCTGAAGATACTGCGTCAGATGCCCTGATCAGCCAGATCGATCTGTTTGCTACCTTCGCATCGATTCTTGGATTGGAGATCGATGCCGGGCCTGACAGTTTCGATCAGTCAAAGCAGCTTTTTGGCAAGGCATTCAGTCCAGAACGCGAAGAGTTGGTTGTGCTCAGCAACAGTACCGATCACCTCGCGATCCGTACGAAGCGCTGGCTCTACATCCCCGCTCAGGGTGAGGGGGGCTTCAAAGGAAATCAGTGGGGCAAGCACCTCATTAGCGGTGTCGCCGCGACGACCATCACCAAGCAGGCCAACAGCGATCTCGCGAACGGAAAAGTTCGTCCAGATGCGCCCAGGACGCAACTCTATGACTTGAAAAACGACCCGCGGCAAACGCGCAATGTTGTCAGCGAACATCCCGAGGTTGCAAAGCAATTGCAGGGCCGCGTGGAATATTACCGTACTCAGATCGGCAAGAATCCGCCGATCGGGTGGAGCCAGTGGCGGTGAATTGAATTGCTTGGTGTATGGTCAGTTCCTGACCAGATCGGTCGGCATCAACCAGCGCCCGCCGTTGCGGAAGAGGTGCTCAGCGTTATTGCCTACATAGTCGCGGCTGATTTGCCCATACATCTGGACACTGCCGTCATCGTAAACGTAGTTGGCATTGCCGTTGGTCGTTTGGTCGTAGACGTATCCGGCCCCATTGCCGTCTGGAGATTTTGCATAGAAGTAGTCACCTCCGGTCGGAGGGTGGTTTGCCATGCTCTTAGG
>JBMZAP010000170.1:0-6935 GCA_049611445.1 Phycisphaeraceae bacterium
CCACAAAGCGTTAATTTCAGGGATTGCAAATGCTCCAGTCACAGACTGCGGCATAAAACAGCAATAAAAAAAGCCCACGGCGAAATGCCGTGGGCTTTGAAAGTGGGCCTGGCAGGATTCGAACCTGCGACCTCACCCTTATCAGGGGTGCGCTCTAACCAACTGAGCTACAAGCCCGGCTTGTTTGGCGGGCCAAGGCCCTGCCGGGGAACGAAACATTATCGAGAACCTGCCGATCGTGTCAACCCCGACACCTCAGTCCCTGACTCAATGCTCCCCGCCGGCGTAGGACTCGACGGAGTAGTTCGGGCTTTCACGGGTGATGGCGATGTCGTGGGGGTGGTTCTCGGCCAGAGAGTTGCCGGAGATTCGGACAAACTTCGCGTTGGCGCGGAGCGACTCAATGTCCTGCGTCCCGCAGTAGCCCATGCCGGCTCGCAGGCCGCCAACCATCTGGTAGACGAAATCGCTCAAGGGGCCGCGGTACGGGACGCGTCCCTCGACGCCCTCGGGGACGAGTTTGTCCTTCTTGGTGACACCCTTCTGTGAGTAGCGGTCGGCCGAGCCTGCGAGCATCGCGCCCTCACTGCCCATGCCGCGGTACTGCTTGTAGCGTCGGCCGGCATGGATGATGAGCTCGCCCGGGGATTCGTCCAAACCCGCAAAGAGCGAGCCGAGCATGACGATCGATGCACCGGCTGCGATGGCCTTGGTGATATCGCCCGAGTGGCGGATGCCGCCGTCGGCAATGATGGGAACGCCCATCGGCTCGGCGGCCTTGGCCGCATTCATGACCGCGGTGATCTGTGGCACACCAACGCCGGAGACAACGCGGGTCGTACAGATCGAACCCGGGCCGATGCCGACCTTGACCGCGTCCGCACCGGCTTCGATGAGATCGCGTGCACCGTGCTCGGTCGCGATGTTGCCGGCAATGACATCGATGTTAAAACGGGCCTTGATGTCGCGGATCGATTGGAGGATGTTCTCGCTGTGTCCGTGGGCGCTGTCGAGAACGATGACATCGACCTCGGCGTTGATGAGCGCTTCGACACGGTCGAGTTGATGCACACCCACCGCCGCACCGACACGCAGTCGGCCACGATCGTCTCGGCATGCCAACGGGAACTGGTGCAGCTTCGATACGTCGCGCATCGTGATCAGCCCGACGAGTTTGTTGTCGCCTTCAACGAGCAACAGCTTCTCAACCTTGTTCTTATTCAGGACCAGTTCTGCTTCTTCGAGTGTCGTGTTCGGCGGAGCCGTGACCAGGCGGTCCTTGGTCATGACTTCGTGGACGGGGACATCGTCATCGGTAAGGAAGACCATGTCGCGACGGGTGAGGATGCCAACGACCTTGCCGTTGGTCTTTCCGTCGTCGGTGATGGGTACGCCGGAGATGTGCTGCTCTTCCATCAGTCGGCGGACTTCGCTGGCCTTGGCTTCAGGCGGCAGCGTGACGGGGTCGGTGATCACGCCATTGGCGGACCGCTTGACCTTCGTGACTTCGCGGACCTGTGCCTCGATCGAGAGGTTCTTGTGGATGACGCCCAGGCCGCCCTGCTGCGCCAGCGCGATCGCCAGTGCGGACTCGGTGACAGTATCCATCGGTGCCGAGAGCAGCGGGATATTGAGCGTGATGTTTCGGGTCAGCCGGGAGGACGTGTCCGCCTGGCTGGGGATGACCTCGCTGCGATCCGGGAGGAGCAGGACGTCGTCGAACGTGATGCCTTCGGCGATGATTTTGGCTTCCATGGCCTATTATCACTGGGTTCGGGGGTGGGCGTCAAGTTTGGCCCACACGCCGCCCCAACCGTGATCGCCCTGCCCTATCGCCAGCTGCGTGTATCTTCGTAGTCATCAAACACCACACCCTCCCGGTCGATCGCCTGATAGCGTGGCGTCTTGTCCGTCAGGGTCACCAGCCAGAAGTGGTTGCGGCTCTGAGCCTTGGCGAGGTACCACTTCTCGCCGGGCTTGGGGACTTTCCGGGTGCCCATACCCCAGGCGCCGTCGCCCAGGTACAGAATGCCGTTGTCTTCATCGATCTTGTCTTTGAGGATCGGGTGCGTGCGTTTGTAGGTGTGGTGGTCGTTTTCAAAAACCGCGTTGACCTTGTGCTTCTCAAACAACGGCACCCACTCGTTGCGCACGTTCATGTTGGGCGCCTTGGCGGTGCCGTAGGTCGGCTTGTGGTAGCAAACGAACTGGTACTTCTGCTTCGCACGGGCTTGCAACGCCTGGCCAAGCCACTCGGTCTGCTCCGCGACCTTGATCGAGTGGTCCGAGTCCAGCGCGTAGACGCTCAGGTAGTTTCCGAAATCAACTGCGAAGTTCGGCTTGCCGTCCGGCAGCGTGAACAGGCTGTAGAAGAACTTGGACCGCGGGTGCGTCTGCAATTGCCGGGCCTGTTCCGGCGTGAGCTTCGATCCCATCTCATGGTTGCCAATGACAATGACGATCGGGATCAGGTGCCCCTTGCTCGTTCGGGCCAGTTGGTGCCAGTCGTCCAGCCAGCTCAGCCATAATTTCGTCGTCTTGCCGTTGGCGTACGCGAGGTCACCACCGAGCAGCGCGAAGTCAGGGTCGGTCGCGGCGGCCTGCGTGGTGATCTGTTTAGCTACGCCGCCGACGCCCATGTCCCCGCCAGTCACGAACTTGAACGCACGGCCAAGCTTCTCCGGCGCACTGCGGAAACGCAGCGGCTGCGCCTCCTCGGCCGGCTTGGTCGCGTCGTCCGAAGCCACACGCACAAACTCGTACTCCGTGCCGGGCGCCAGCTCAGACAGCTGGACCACGTGGACGGTGTGGCCGGAGTCGGCAAACGGGCGGTGGCTGCCGGTTGACTTGCGCCACGTCGAGTCGCCGACCTTCCGCCACCAGACCGCAGACGGCATCGCAGGGGTTGGGTGCTTGATCCGTCTGTCCGCCTCGGGGTCGGCTTCCGCTTGCGGGACCTTGAACCCGGGGGCCATCCACTGAGCATCGGGCTCGCCGCCGAAGAAGTACGACCACTTCGCTTTTTTTGCAATGATCGCCTCATCACGCTCGGTGGACTGAAGATACGCGTCCAGCGTCAGGTCGCTGCTACCCACGTTGACGTTGTAGCCGACGATCGCCAGGACGTTCTTGCCCTGACGCGCGTGCTCGGCCCACGTCGGGAGATCGACGGCCTCAAAGTCCTTGCCCGCTTCATGCTGCATGACCTTCAGATTTTTGCCGGGCGTCCCCTTGACGCTCCGCCGAGCGATCTCCTGTCCGTTGAGATAGGCGATGAAGCCGTCGTCGTACCGGATCTGGAGCTGCGCGTTATCTCCCTTCGGCTTCTCTTTCAGGTCAAAAGCGATACGTGTATACAACGAGGCGTGCTTGCCACGCATCGCGAGTTGGGTCACATCATCGCCGTCGCCGTACCCGAACCCGGCTTCGCCCTCGCGCCACTGCGCCTCGGCGGATGCGCCATTGATCTCCAGCGCCGCGTCCCCCAACTCAAGCCAGGTGACCGTCACCGCCGTCGTGGGGTCGTCATGCCAGGTCAAGATCGGGCCGCGCGCCTCCGCACATACCGATGGCGCGACAAGCCCCACAAGGCCTGCCACCAATAACGCGACCAGTAAACCAATTTCCCTACGATTCACAGACCAAAAAGACATCAGGTGTCACCTTTTGCTATCTGACATGCCCTCGATGGAATCGCACCAAGCCATCCTCGGGGCTGTTGACCGTCCACAGGATAGCTCCCCTGTCATCGCGCACGCCCACCAACCAAAGAGAAACCGCGTTACCGCCGCTCGTTGTCCTATGGGAGAGGCCACGGGCCGAGCGGATTCACATCACGGTACCGCAAGCTTCTCCAGATCGACCTGCTGCTCGCGTTGGACCTCGCCCTTGTTGTCTCTGATCTGCAGGCGGACCGTCGTCTCCCGCTTCTTCCAGTCGATGATGATGCTGCCGAAGTTCATGGCCCGAAACGACTCACCCACGCGCTCAAAATCGCCGGTCGCTTTGCTCTTGCCGGTGTGTCCCCAGACCGTGTCCATCCCGCTGGAGGTGACGTCATACAGGGGGTAGGCGGTCTTCGTGGTCCGGTGGATCTCCGAAAAATGCTTGTCGCCGCTGATGAAGACCACGCCATTCGCTCGCGTTTGTTCGATCAGATCAAACAGCCGTTGGCGCTCGCTCGGGTGCTGGCCCACCATCTCCCAGCCGTTGTCGTTGACGCGGATCACCTGCAGGCCCGAGCAGATCAGCCGAACCTTTGCGGGGCGACAAAGCACCTGTTCGAGCCAGGCCCACTGCGCCTCGCCCAGATAAGAGTCTGCCTTGTCGGCTTGCTTCAGGTCTCGGAACCAACGCCCATCCAGCAGGATGACCTGCACACGCTTGTCACGAGGGCCGTACTCGTAGGCACGGTAGATCCCTTCACGTTCCCAGAACGGCTCGCTAAGGGGGATCTCCCAGAACGCACCGAACTGCTCTTTCGCCTGTGTTTTGAGTGGGTACCGCATCCCGACGTTGTTGTTCCCGTAGTCGTGGTCGTCCCAGGTCGCAAGATTGCGGCATGCTTCATTGAGTTTTTGGAAACGCGGGTTCGCGCCGAGCGCACCGTACTGCTTCTTGAATCGCTCGGGCTTGTCGTTCGTGTCGATGTAGACGTTGTCGCCCAGCCAGACAAACAAGTCGGGCTTGCAGGCGACGACCTGATCGAGGATCGCCCCGCCACTGGGGTTTTTAAGGCAGGAGCCGAAAGCAATCCGGGTCACGGTGGTGTCGGCATCGACGATCGCAAGGTGCGGCGCATCTTCGACACCAACCGACCGGCAGCCACAGGCCATCACGCCAAGCAGCAAGAGAACAATCAAGCGAACATACAGCCTCATAGAATCCACCCTGTCTAAGTGATATATCGTCAACACGTCTCAATCGTATCCGGGTCGGCAAAGCGGCGTTTGCGTGGCACGGGACGGTGGACCGCAAGGAGATGCAATTAAAAAGCACCGCGCCTCCTTCGAAAACGCGGCACCACTTGTAGGAGCTTCAAATTGTCTGGTGCTCGCAGCCGCCGCGTCACCACGCGGGCGGAAGCCTCACAGCGCCTGTCCGCCCGGGGCGTTGCCCGGCGGCTACACAGCAAACTCAACCCCTGCGACGACGGGCGATCAGCAGGCCGCCGAGGCCCAAGAGCGCCAGTGAGCTCGGCTCGGGGACGGCTGTGAGACGGACGTTGTCGAACGCCGGTTGATCGGCACCGGTGTTAACAATCTCCACACGCAGAGCCCCTGCGGTGGGCGAAGCGCCGGTCGTGAATGTCGAGACCCACGTCGACCACCCGCCGTTCGCTGGCGTGGCATTGGACACAACGGTCGCCGTCAGCAGATTAGCGCCAAAGGTATTTCCGACACCGAGTCGTAACTCGGCGCCGGGGAAACCGGTGTCGGTTCGGTCACCCACATCAACCGTCAGGGTATAGGTCGTGTTGGCGGCAACATTCGTGCTCAACACCTGATACGGATCCCCACCTCGGGAGTAAATACCTTGATTTGAGCCGTCTGGCAGTGCGGCAATTCGCGATGAAAAGGTCGCGCCGGACTGGAGGAACGTTCTCACTGCTAAGTTACCCCCACTCCCATCATCCCCGATCGACCAATCGTCAACCGTCCCGCCGAAGTCCGTCGTGACTTGCGACTCAAAGCTGTGGTTGAGAATGGTGATCGTCTCTGCGCTAGACGTTCCGGCCATGAGTGCAAAGGCCGACAGTGCGGCAAGGGTCTTGGTGGTCGTGTTCACCTGAAATCTCCGGGTTGGTTAAGGACGGTTGTTGAAAGTTGAAGGGACTGCTGGTTAGCGATCACCCACGCCGACGACGCGCGACGAGCAGACCGCCGAGGCCCAGCAGTGCGAGCGATGAAGGCTCGGGGACAGAATCAAGGGCAAAACCCTGCACGGTCGCCTGAGTCGATCCGTTCTCGGCACCGATGGAATAAACCTCAACCACATCTCCGGCCTGGGCACCGGTGATCTGGAAGTGCAGCAGGTCGGCGAAAGCTGCGATCTGACCGCCCGGGTTATCGCCGTTGTCGCTCGGCGAGTTGTAGGTAATGCTGTCACCGGTGACGTTGATGGTTACCTGATCGGCAGACCATCCCGCAGCGTCAATCGCATCAAGAAAGATGGACAATCCCACTGTGGTGGGCACATCCGATGTGAACTCAAATGTAAACAAAACACTCGACGGGTTCGGATTGGTAGTACCAGCACGACGCAAGACACCGTCCGGATCCACAAAGTTCGGATAAAAACCGAGACTAACATTGCTTGTCGTCGCGCTAAAGTTCGTGATATAGGAAGCGGCAGAGAAAATATTGCCACTATCTGTACCCGGGAAGTAGAAACCATCGGTCCCGACGGTGCCGTCGCCATCCAAGTCGCCGACCGAGCCGGTGAGATCTGTGAAATCAGCACCCCAGTCGATGTCGTTGCCGACATGAGAAATCGATGCGGCCTGCGTGGAGCCTGCGACAAGGGCGAAGCCGGTGACGGCGGTCAGTAGTGCGGTGGTTTTATACAAGTCTCGTCTCCTGCAGATGTGTTTTCGGAGTGTTCTGACGGCGAGGCAGCGTGCTTCAATGAATCTAAGCGAGTCGGCACAGGCCACTTCCGGAATTTGATCACGTAGAAACTACCCCCGCTCGCGTTATTAACAAGATGAAATTGTGTCAGGATTTTTTATATTACGCCAAAATTTATAAAATACCCTCAATAGGCGTCACGCCTTTGGGGTAGGCTTGTGGTTGAGTTGGTGGCCAGACCTGTAATAAGATCGCGCTTGCGGGGGTATATTCGGTTATCAAGCCTGAGATGAAAGAGATGCCACTGATGCCCGTTGTTGCCAAGACCTGCTGCCGAGCGTGGGTGCTGATTGCGATGCTGTTCAT
>JBMZAP010000171.1:0-6801 GCA_049611445.1 Phycisphaeraceae bacterium
AGAACCTAAGGACGCAGCTACAACGCATCATCAAGCGTGCTGGCCTGTCGCCTTGGCCAAAGCTCTGGCAGAACATGCGATCTACCCGGCAGACGGAACTGCTCGACATGGGCCACCCGCTGCAGGCGGTGACCGCGTGGATTGGCAACAGCGGACAAGTGGCGATGGATCACTACCTGCAGGTGCGCGAAGAACACTTCCAAGTGGCGGCGACAAAAGCGGTGCAGAATCCGGTGCAGACTGTGACCGCCGAAGATTGCCAGCCGAAGACACGCAACGCCACACAAAAAACACAAGCCCTTGCAGGCACAGCATTTGACGCTGACGAGCAAGGGCTGACGTTTGTTGGCAACACTGGGCAAGTGCCGCCGAATGGCCCCGGAGGGACTCGAACCCTCACTCCGGTGAAGGAAGTGGATTTTGAATCCACCGCGTCTGCCAATTCCGCCACAGGGCCGGGGCGTTTGGAACGGGATAGGGTATCGCAGCGCGTCGCGTTGGTCTACTCGAACCTAAGCCTTGTTCCATGGCATCGCCGCAAGCAACTTCGCCATGCCGCAGAAACCAGAGACGCCTGCGAAGACCAAGCCGCAGCCAATAAATGCTGAGAGCAGGTAGAACGGCTCGGCAACGAACCAGCCCAGCAACAAGCCAAGCACGACCAGCGAGCCCGCAGCGATCTGGACCTGTCGCATGATGGGGATCGCCGAGGACTTGGTTGGCTTGACTGTTGGCAAGCCCACCTGCTTCCACGCCTCGATGCCGCCGGCCAGGTGTTCGACAGGCTCGGTTTGCCCCTTCGCGTAGAGCTGACACGCTTTGGCGGAGCGTTTACCCCCTGCACAATGGAAGATGACCCGCTTGCCCGGGAATTGTTCTCGTATTGCTGTCGGATCGAGCGTACCCAACGGCCTATGCACCGCACCGGCGATGTGCTCAGCCTGATGCTCGAACGGCTCACGCACATCGATCAGCAACACATCGTCCCCGCTGAGCAGAGCTTGAACCTCTGCGGGCTGAAGGTCGATGGGTGGGGTTTTTATTTGCTCAGTAACAGACATACTTCAGGTCCTCCTGATGGATCCAGTTTAATTCTAGCCATGCGAAGCCGACGCATCTGATCTTGTTACCCTAATCCAATGGCCGGCACCCCCCCTACACACACGATGACATCCTCCGCAGCGTTGGACCACGCCCATGTCTGGCACCCCTTTACGCCAATGCGCCAGTGGCGTGAGACGGACCCGCTGGTCATCGACCACGCAGAGGGTTTCCAACTCATCGACGAAGATGGAAACCGCTATCTCGACGGCGTCTCCTCGCTGTGGTGCAATGTGCATGGCCACCGTGTTCCCGCGATCGATGATGCGATCCGCAAGCAACTCAACAAGGTCGCACACTCCACCATGCTCGGGCTGACGCACGAGCCCGCAGCGCAGTTCGCCCACCAGCTTGTGGAGCGGATCAACCGGAACGTGCCCGACACGGTCTCGCCGGAGGACCGACTCAATAAGGTGTTTTATAGCGACGCGGGTGCGACCGCCGTCGAGGTCGCGTTCAAGATGGCCGTGGGCTACTGGTTCCACAACGGCCGACCCGAGAAGAACAAGTTCATCGGGCTCGAGGGCGCCTATCACGGCGACACGACCGGCACGATGTCGGTTGGCTACAGCGATTTATTCCATAAGCCGTTCGTATCGATGGTGTTTGACGTGACAAGTTTTCCGGCCGTGGATGTGCTGCGGCAAAGCGATTCTCTAAGTCTGCGCCGTGGCGACATGGGCACCTGGCCCAGTGAAAACGAGGGTGCGCAGCAGCATCTCATGCAGCAATCCCTCGACACACTGCGCAGCATCCTTGAACAGCAAGCCGACCAGACTGCGGCGATCTGTATCGAACCGATCATGCAGGGTGCTGCCGGGATGGTCTGCCAACCCGTTGGATTCTTAAAGGCCGTGCGCGAGTTGTGTGATCAATACGACGTTCTGCTTATTGCGGACGAAGTCGCCACGGGCTTTGGTCGTACCGGCAAACTTTTTGCCTGTGAACGCGAGCAAGTGACCCCCGACATCCTCTGCCTGGCCAAGGGGATCACCGGCGGATACCTGCCGCTGGCCGCCACCGTCAGCAGCGACAAGATCGAGCAGGCCTTCACCGGCGACCTGGAAGAACGAAAGACCCTCTACCACGGCCACACCTACACCGGCAACCCGCTTGCCTGCGCTGCCGCGATCGCATCGCTGGAACTCTTTGACCAGCCGCATGGCGAAAGTCCCGATCTCATTTCACACACGCAGCGTTCCGCCGAATTGATCTCGGACCAACTCAACGCCCTGCGCGGCGACGCCAATGTGCTCGATATCCGACAGCGTGGCCTGATGGTCGGCATCGAACTGGGCCAACGCGATAACGAGGGCAACGTCGAGCCGTTCAATTTCGCGAATCCGATCGGAAAGAAAGTCTGTGATTCGCTCAGGCCAGAGGGCATCCTGATCCGACCGTTAGGCAATATCGTTGTATTAATGCCGCCGCCGGCCATGCCGCTGGATCAGATCGACGAACTGGTCAGCAAGACCGTAGCCGCGATCAAGCGCCTATGATTCGCCATGAAACGGATCAAGACACTCATCAAGCCTGCCCTCATCGTCACCCTGCTCGGCGTCTGCCTGTTCCTCTGGGCGTGCACACAGGGACCGCGCATCAACGAGGCTCCGTTGCCCGAGGGCTGGCCTGAACTGACGCCGGTCGATGCAATCCAGGTCAAGCAGTATCCGGTCTATCGCGCGGCGGTGATCGACAGCGACACCGACGGATCGCAGGGCGGCATGTTCCGTCCGCTGTTCAACCATATCCAACGGAAAGACATCGCGATGACCGCGCCGGTCGAGATGACGTATGACGGCAAGTCGCAATCCTCCATGGCCTTCCTCTACCGCACACCTGACATGGGCAACACGGGGAACGATAAAGAGGATCAACGCGTGGTAGTGAGAGACATCGAACCGCAGACCGCGGTGAGCATCGGCGTCCGCGGAAGCTACAGCACCGAAAACTATGACAACGCTCTGGCCAAGCTCAACGCATGGCTAGCAGACTACAAGGAACAATGGCAAGCGGATGGCGAGCCGAGGTTCCTCGGATACAACAGCCCTTTCGTGCCGGCGTTTCTGCGTTATGGTGAGGTGCAGATTCCCATTGCACCTGCCGACTCGGATAAGTGACCACCACTCACACCGCGCAGTGATTGCGCGATGTTTTGCCTTGCTATACAGGCAATTGGCGAATTCATCACGCGATTGATCGAAAGCGATCACGACACCCGATGCTTGCCTTGGCAAGGATTGCCGCCCACAACTTTTCTTCCGGACACCTGAAGAACATGGAGGTTCCACGCATGTCCAACGCTCGCATCAATCTGTTCTGGCTGATCATCTTTACCTGCACACTGCCCATTGCAGTGGTGTTCTCGACGCACCTTGCGCGCAAAAGCTTTGAGCGTGTCAAGATCGAAGAGCAGACGGTTTACGTCAAAGGCTATGCAGAACTCCCCATCACCTCGGACCGGGCGGAGTGGTCCACTCAGATCGTCGAGAGGCACGCGGACCTTGCCCAGGCGTATGCGGCGCTGGAGCGCAATCGGTTGACCCTGCTGCAATACCTCTCCAGCCATGGGTTTGAGCAGGACGCGGTCACGCTCGGCCCCGTCGGCATCAGCGAACTACGCAAGCGCGACGCGAAGGGTAACTACACCAACGAGATCGAATTCTTCGTGGTCCGACAGCGGTTTTCGATCGCCTCAGACGACGTACAGGCCATCGCACAAGCCGCACGAGGAGCAGGCGACCTGATCTCGGGCGGGATCAACCTGGACTCCAACAGCCCGAGCTACCTCTACACCAAACTAGACGAGAAGAAACTCGAGATGCTCGAACAGGCCACAAGCAACGCCCGCGAACGCGCACAACTGCTTGTCGGCAACTCCGGCGAAAAGCTCGGGCCACTGCGCTCGGCAAGCCAGGGCGTCTTCCAGATCACCCCCGCGTTTTCCAACGAGGTCTCCGGCGGCGGGTACAACGATACCTCATCACTGAACAAGGTCATCAAGGCCGTCGTCACGGTTGAGTACGCGATCAGAGAGCAATAGCACGAACCTAACAGCTGGCTCGTGGCTCAACAAATGCTTCGCGTCCCAGACAGTTGCGATTACAACAACGTCTCGAACCAGCCCTGCAGCGCCTCATAGTCCGCGTTGTACAACGGCTTGAGGGCAGGGTCGTCAGTAATCCCCTGGGGCATAACCTGCCAGTCAGCTGAGCTCTCAATCAGACCGTCAGCCGAAGGGTGGTACAGCGTGATCGGCTCGACGACCGGTGCCATCGAAACATCGGGCACGTTCATCTGCCAGGCCGACAACGCCCAGTGCCCCGCGCGCCGGTGATCAACTGGTTCTACACGAACACCATCCTGCATCAGTAGATCCGATAGCACCGCAAGGTCATTGTGCACCGACGACTGCTGCACCGGCAAGCTTGGCAATCGCATCATTGACAAGGCCGTGTCAGCATCCCCCGCCTGCAATGCGTCGATCCAATACGAAGCGACACGGTTCGCATCCTGCGATGGCGAGTGATCGTCTCGGTGTGCCAGTTGCTGCGTACTGTCTTGTTTCACGATGCCAGCGTTTGCAGACATGCCGATTGAAGCCACCGTCGTTGCAGCGACGACCCATGCGTGAAGTGCAGCGCGGTGTCGGCTGCGTTGGTACGGTTCATTTTTTGGAGGTTTCATCCCGGGTTCCTTTTGGGGTTCACAAGCGAGAGACATGCAACAAGACCCGGGCCAAAGCGGATGCGTCTTTCTGAGTCGCTAAAGAGGTTTTTTAAGCAGATGCAACTGCCAACTGGCAGCCAACGCTGACAGCGCGGCAGACATCGCGCCTGATATCGCGTGAAATAACTTTGATCGGATCACCGACGGGCATCGTCGCCGATGTGGACCTCGCCACGCGCCTCAGCGAGTTCGACCTGCTTCTGCCGCTGCTCGAACCGCTTAAGACGTTCGCTATCGAGCTTGTCATAACAACGCGGGCAGCTGATGCCTTTGCGGTACTGCTCGCTCTGCATGTCGGCATCACTGATAGGCATACGGCAGGCGTAACACAGGGCATACGGGCCAGGCGTCAGGCCGTGACCAACAGATACCCGCTCGTCGAAAACGAAGCACTCGCCCTTCCACATGGACTGGTCTTCCGGGACCTCTTCGAGGTACTTCAGGATCCCGCCCTGCAGGTGGTAGACCTCTTCAAAGCCGAGTTGCTTCACGTAAGCGGTGGCTTTCTCACAGCGGATGCCGCCTGTACAGAACATGGCGACCTTCTTTGTCTTGCCGGGCTCCAAGGCCTGGTCGGCGTACTCGGGGAACTCGCGGAAACTGGCGGTCTGCGGGTCGATCGCCCCCTCGAAGGTGCCCAATTCGACCTCGTAGTCATTGCGCGTATCAATCAGCGTGACGTCCGGCTGAGCAATGAGGTCGTTCCAATCCTCGGGCTTAACGTAGGTCCCGGTGGCATGCTCGGGGTCGAGGTTATCGACGCCCATCGTGACGATCTCTTTTTTCAGTTTCACCTTGGTTCTAAGGAAGGGCATCTCTTCGCAGAAGGATTCCTTATGCGTCAGCTCAGCGAGACCGGGCTGCGCCTTGAGGTAGCTCAACACCGCATCAATCCCGCCGCGCGGGCCGGCGATCGTGCCATTGACCCCTTCACTGGCAAGCAGCAGTGTGCCTCGTACGCCGTGGGTTTGCATCTGCTCCAGCAGCGGTTCGCGCAGCACAGCAAAGTCCGACAGGCGGACAAAGCGATACAAGGCTGCGACAACGATTTGCGACATCAAAGGCATTATAGAAAAACGATCGAAACGACTGCGATAGAAATAAAAAACGCGGCCTCACAGCCGCGTCTTGAGCCCCCAGCATATCCTTCAAGTCCTTCAAATCCTCCAAGGGGTTTCCGCCTTCCCCCGAAACCTCCTCCAAGTTGTTCCGTAAGCTTGAACTTCAGCGGTCACGTCGGCGACGCAGGGTCATTGCCGCACCCAGTCCGAGCAGAGCCAGCGAGGTCGGCTCGGGGATCTGGTAATAGGTTTGGTCGACGAAAGACACGGTTGTTGCCACATCGCCATCAGCGGCAAACATCAGGATGTCTTTCTGAGCATTCAAGACGGTAAAAGAGGTATCAAAGAAGAGCGAGTTATCGAGGTCGACACCTTCGGTTCTGCTCTCAAAAATGGTCAGGTTCTCATCCGTCACTTGAGGCAGGAAGGTATCGGTCACAGCCGCAAAAGAGGGGCCATTACCATTACCTGCAATATCGGTGTTGCCCTGCATACGTGCGCCGATGATGGCATTATTGGGATCTGTGACCGTGATGAGGTAGGTGATCAGCGAATCAGAAGCACCGTCTCCCGGGGCATCGAAGAAACCGCCCTGGAAGCGAAGTCCAAAGTTACCGATTTCATCAATGATGCCAAACACGTTGACGCCAGTAGCTGGCGGGGCATCGCCTGTCGCGGCATAACTGAAGTCGGAAAACTCCTTGTCACCGACGGTAATCGTGCCGTCATTGGCAATGAGTTCGGAAAGCAGAATGCCTGAGTCCAAGACAGTTGTGCCTTGTGCCAGAGAATCTCCAGCCAAACCCAGTGAAAGTGCTAGGCCTGCGGTGAGTGCTGCCTTGGGAAGAAGTGAGCTGCTGTGTCGAATCATCTTTATCTCCTGCTCGGCAGACAGAAACGCCTGACGGTG
>JBMZAP010000172.1:0-6673 GCA_049611445.1 Phycisphaeraceae bacterium
CTCGCGAGTCAGGCCACGGCCCACCTCCATATGATCCATTCGTCGTACTCAATGTCGCAACGATCAATCCACGCAAGAATCAGTTGATGCTGCTGCGTGCGGTCGCTGCTTTGGCTAGCAAGCACCCCAACCTTCGCGTTTGGTTCGCTGGACCTGTGACGGACGAGGTATACGATCAAGAAATTCAGGCTTACGTTGCCGAGAATCAGATCGAAGACCGACTATCTTTTCTAGGCTGGCAGGATGATGTCGGCTCTCTGTTACACAAGGCGCATTTGTTTGCGTTGACAAGCCATATCGAAGGCGTCGCCCAAGCTGTGCTCGAAGCCGTCCACGCACACACTCCAATCCTGTCTACTGCGTGCGGTGGTATCCCGGAGGTCGTTCGTGATGGTGAAACCGGTCGGTTGGTCCCGATCGATGACCTTGAGGCGTTTACGCAAGCACTCGACGATTGCTTGAGTAATCCCGAGAGGCTCGCGGGATATGCCGATGCCGCGAAGAAGCTCGTGCACTCACGTTTTATGGCCGACCTCTGGTACGAGCGATATGAGAAATTGTTTGAAGAACTCTGCGGCCTTGATCAAGCGGGAGTGGCATGACCGATCAGAATCGACTTCAGTTTGTTTGCGTGGGCCCCCAACGTACCGCCAGCTCATGGCTTCACAAACACCTTGTTTCGCATCCAGGCTTATCCTTCCCTGAATACGTCAAGGAGACGATGTTTTTTGACGCCCGTTATGACAAGGGAATGGGTTGGTACTGGGGGCATTTCGCTTGTAATGAAGAAGATAAACAGCGTGGCGAGATCGCACCGACTTACTTTGATAGTGACAAAGCCCGATGTCGGCTCCGTATGTTTAAGGGCCTGAAGGTAATTGTGCTGGTGCGCGACCCGATCGAACGAACCTATTCTCTGTTTCGCCACCACCGTAGCAAGGGCCGGGTACCGAATGATTATTTTGCGGCAATAGAGCAGATGCCGCGGATTGAGAGTTCGGGCAAGTACGCGATATGGTGTGGCAAGTGGGAGGCTGACTTTGGCAGTGACCACGTTCTATACCTTCTACAGGATGAGATCGAGTCGAATCCGCAGATGGTGTTCGATCGTCTATGCGAATTCTTAGGTGTGCAGGCGATGGTCTTGCCCAAGGAGGCGAGCAAGCGGTTCGGCCAGGCGACTCAGCCTAAGTGGCCTATAGTGACAAAGGCCTGTGCCGGTTTGTCAACGCAATTGCGTTCGATCGGGTTAAATCGACCGATCGAAATCGCCAAGTCGATGGGGCTGCGTTCGTTGTTGATTGGTAAGGCTATGGGGCATGAAGAAATGCCAACGGATATACGCGATCGTCTAACAGAGTTGTACCGCGACGACATCGATTGGTTGGAGAAAAAGGTTGGTCGGCCTGTCACACGCTCGTGGAGGTAAGCTGGTCCTTTTCATTTGGTTTTGCTAGACCCCCGACAACGCCCTCGTCATGGCGTGTAATATCTAATGATTTCATGATTGCGAAGTTGACCTGTTTGACGTCATAGAACTTCATTGCTCGATCGATACTGGCCCGGCTCATGCGTTGGATCAGCCCGGGGGTTTCGATCATCTTGATCATGGCGTCTGCGAGTTTATTGTGGTTTAGTGGCGGGACGAGTAGGCCGTTCTCCCCCTCGACGACGGTTTCGCGGCAGCCGACGGAGTCGGTCGTGATGATCGGCCTGCCCATCGCCATTGCCTCGAGGATCGACTTGGGCTGGCCTTCGCGATAATAAGAAGGCAGGACAAACACGCTGGCGCCGAACAGGTACGGTCGGACGTCACGTACGAGCCCGAGATATTCCACGCCGCACTCATCCTGCCACTGTTCGACCTCTTCAGGCGTGATGCGGGCGCGGAGTTGTTCATAGGGTCCGATGATCTGGAAGTGGCAGGTGGGGTGTTTGCGCTTAACGATGGCGGAGGCCTTGGCAAACTCGCGCACCCCCTTCTCGGGAATCATCCTCGCAACGAGTAGGAAGACTGGGTCACCTTCGGGGATGGGAGCGGGTTTAAAAAAGTCCAGATCTACTCCTGAGCCATAGGTCTGGATGATCTTCTGGTTCTTTGCAGCGCCGATATCTTTGAAGAGTTGTATGTCGTCTTGGTTCTGAAAAATAAGAACATCGGCGTGCTTCAGCGAAAAACGTAATAAGAAACTAGTCACCATGCGTAACAGGCGATTCGCGACCCCCTTGCCCATGAAGGCCATGCCTGCGCCGGTTATCATCGCGCCGATCTTTTGAACACGTAGTTTGTTTGCAGCAAGGGTCCCGTAGATCACGGGTTTGATGGTATAAGAAAGGACAATCGTCGGATCGAGTTCACCTATGATGCGTTTCAGCTCATTGTAATATTGCAGATCACTGAGTGGATTGACGCCGCGCCGCTCAATTTTTTGAATCAAAGTGAAACTGATCCCATTATTCTCTAGCCACTCGACTGTGGGATCGTCTTTCTCGCCAGCACAGGTCATGACGGTGTGACCTTGGTCCTGAAAGTCCTGCAGCATTTTGCCACGGAATTTAAACAGGTTGTCGGTGCTGCCGCCAATGACGAGGATACGTTGCGGTCCCTTTCTGGCCAGGTCTTCGGGCGAGCCGGGGCGTGGCGGTAAATTGTGCAACCACTTCTCGTAAACGGTATTGCCCGGGAAGAGGACCGCAATAATCGTGAATATGAGTAGTTTGAGATCCAGCCAAGTCGATTGCTTGAGCGTATACCACTCTTCAAGCGATCCTTTATAGGGAGAGATATCCTCGCGGTAAACTTGCTCAAAAGGCTTCTCTGTTTGGCCCAGCAATTGCTCTTCATCGCGAAAGACGATTGACCCGATTCCGGTGAGGCCGGGCTTCACCTTGCCGATGGTGTCCTGAATGTCTTGCGTGTAGAAGCCAAAGCCCTCTGGTGTAAGTGGCCTGGGCCCGATCAGGCTCATGTCGCCTTTGAGGACATTTATGAATTGGGGTAGCTCGTTCAACTTTGTCTTACGGAGAAACTTGCCGATCGTAGTGACACGTGGATCGTTCTTGATCGTGATCGCGCCGGTGCCGGTCTTCTCACTACCGCGGCGCATCGTGACAAACTTCCAGCAAGTGAACTCTTGTTTGTTTATGCCGATGCGCGGCTGAAAGAAAAACGCTTCCCGGTCACCGGTGAGTTTGAGGATAAGGATAATCACCAAAGCGGGGATCAGAAGGATCGCAATGGCAGTTAAGCTCAGCACAATATCGATGAATCGTTTCAAGTCACATCCGCTCGTCTAGGTATTTATGTCGTTCATCGTGCGAAAATGTTTTGAGAGTCTGCTGCAGAAGGCTGACCAGTGTGGGCTTGTCCCATGCGCCTTGATCAGAGAACTTCTGGATCTCTTTGAAAAAGTGTTCCAGAGAATGGATATCTCCATCGGCGATGGATCGGACCACGCCGGCATGGGCAAATCGGTCCATGTCAACCGTCTCGTGATCCTCGTAGAACACCTCCCGGTCTTTCTCGCCCGTCGTGTCGCTGTCGAAGAAGTAGCAGGGCCATTCGCCGGGTGTGGGGCCTTTTGCTGCCAGGGTTCGGGCTTCTTCCTCATCGTCGCATAGCTGGGGTGTGAGTCCCCGTGATTCGAGGTAGCGGATGGCCAGTTCACTGAAGGATAGTTCATTGACACCGGCATCAAGTTTTGGGAACAGGACGTCCCGGCTCTTACCGGCCGACAACGCGAGTAGGCAGAGCGATGCTGCTTCTCGATCGGTGACAAAGTAACGCTTTATATCCCTTGGCGCGACGATGGGTTGCCCCTTTTCAAGCCTGTACTTCCAAGCGAAAGGCAGGCTTCCATCAGAGAAGAGAACGTTTGCAAAGCGAGCGCTGGTGACAGTCAGTTCGTCGGCGACGCGCATCATGGTCTGCTCCATGATACGTTTGGTCGCGCCCATGGCATTGATAGGGTTGGAGGCCTTGTCGGTAGAGACGCCAAATAGCCGAGCGCCGCCTTTCCTGGCCGCATCAACCGCACGGGCCACGCCCAGCACGTTGACCCGGATCATCCGCATCAGCGTGTAGGGATCCTTTTCACTGCGGACATGCTTGAGCGCCGCGAAGTTGAGGACCGCGTCATAGGGCTTTGGCTGAGCTGAGACCATCGCGATGAACTCTGGATCCAGTACGTCCAGGCAGTAAGCATGGAAATCGCCTTTGATGTAACCCATTGAACTGCGGATGTCACGAACCAGTTCGGCGAGGTTGTTCTCGCTCAGATCGACGACGTGCAGTGCTTCGGGCTTGTAGCTGAAGAGCTTCTTGGCGACCGCTCCACCAATCGAGCCGGCTCCGCCAAGCACGAGCAGGCGTTGACCCTCTATCGCGTCGCGGAGGGCGTCGGCATTGGCCCGAAGGTCCGCTTCGAAGAGCGGATCGGGTCGACCGAGGAGTTGTTCGTGGAGGGGCATAGGCCTTTTTCTTTATCAGTTCAAGAGGCTTGTGTTATCGGTCTGTGCGAGGCGGATTGAGAGCCGGGTCCAAATGAGCGCTGCTGGGCAGATTCACGACGCTACTTCCAAGTGATTCGGCGGCGGTCATTTCTCCTCTTGGAGCATGCTTATAGATCGGCAATTGATGTAGGGGACACCAGATAGGCCTTGCCTGAATTTTGCGATCCGATAGGCCTTGGAGTAGGTTATCACGCTCACCTGTAAGAGCCGGCTCCAGCACGACTGCGTTTAGCCAGAAATTGCTTGAAGCCTTGGCGGGTTCATTTACCCAAGTGACACCCTGAATATCTGCCAAGGTATCACGGTAACGGTGTGCCAGGGATCGCTTGGCAGCCAGTAATTCATCGAAGTACTCGAGTTGCCCGCAGCCCAGCGCCGCGTTGAGGTTGGGCATGCGGTAGTTGTAGCCCACCGCGTCGTGGATGTAGTCCCAGGGGTGTGGCTGCTTGGCGGTGGTGCTCAGGTGCTTGAGCGTGGCTGCGAGGTCATCGTCTTCGGTGACGATCGCGCCGCCCCCGCCGCAGGTAACGATTTTGTTGCCGTTGAAACTAAAGACACCCGCTAGGCCGAAACGCCCGGTGTGCTGTTGGTTGGTGAATGAGCCCAGCGACTCGGCCGCATCTTCAATGACAGGCAGTCCAAAGTCAGACGCGACCTGCATGATCGCTTCGATTTGGCAGGGGTGGCCAAAGACGTGCATGGGGACGACCGCGGCGATGCGCTGGCCGGTCTCGCGGTTGACGAGGTTGCCTTCTTGATCGCGCTGGGCCGCCATTTCTAGGCGTTTACGCAGGGCATCAGGGCACAGGCCGAGGGTCTGCGGGTCGCTGTCGATGAAGTGGGGCGTGGCGTGGCAGTGGCTGACGGCATTGGCGGTGGCGACGAACGAGAGGGTCGGGCAGAGGACCTCGTCCCCCGGGCCGACGCCGATGGCGTGCAGCACGAGTTGGAGCGCGCAGGTGCCGTTGACGATAGCGACCGCATGCTTGGCGCCGGTGATCTCGCAGAGCATGTCTTCAAAGCGTGTCACAAAGGCGCCCGCGGTGGAGACCCAGGCAGTCTCGACACACTCGGCGGTGTACGTGCTGCATTGGCCGGCGAGCGTCGGGGCGTGCAGCAGCGCGGGGCGTTGGGTCTGGCCAAGCACCTGTTCGACCGCCTGAATGATTTCGTTGCAATTGCTCAAGATCGATCCGATCTAAGGGCCGTGCTGCTTATAGCTCGGCGGATGGTTGGGTTTGTGTGTTGAGACTTACTGGTTAATGCTTAACGAAGCGAGGACATCACGGGTGGAGAGAAGGTCGTTAAATAAGATATCCGGCGAGTGCTCCGCGAGCTGATCCGCACCATATCGTCCGGTCGCGACCGCCAGGCATCGGCAGCCCGCACCGCGAGCACAGGCGATATCGCGTGGCGTGTCGCCCAGAATTATGACCTGCTGAGGGTCGAGGGTCGTGCCCTGTTCGGCCATCGCATGCATCGCGACGTGGACCAGGCCGACGCGATCCTCCGCGTCTTCACCATGCACTTCGACATACAGCCGGCTGGTATCGATCTTCGCGGCGTCAAGCTTCAGGTGCGAGGCTTTGCGGAAGTTGCCCGTCAGTAAACCCACCGCGACACCCGGTGCCGCATGGACCGCTTCCCACAGCTCGCGCACCCCCGGCAGCACGATGATGTCTTCGGGCTTACTCGCTAGTTCGTTCTCTAACGCATCGAAGTAGAGCACCTTCCACTGCGCCAGCAATTCGTGGGTCAGGGTGATCCCGTTGTTGCCTGCGATGTCGCTGAACAGCTGTTGGTCCAGCCGGCCCGGTGAAATGCTGCCCATCACAAACGAGTCTTCGAACAATTGCTTGCCGGTCCGCTCGATGCATCGGCTGGTCATGCCGCGCGTGATCATCAGCGTGCCATCGATATCAAACAGGAGTAGTTGTTGGATCGGTGGGGTCATCGTTGCACGTCGTAGGTTTTAGAGCCCGGCCTGCTCACGGGGGACAAAAACTGCGTCGTCGTAACGCAGCATGACCAGCCCGTCTTGCCAATCATCATTGGTGGCGCTGCTGGGCTTACCCAATGCTTCTTCGATGAGCCAGCGGAGGTAGTAGCCGCCCGCCTCGTGGGTCAGCGGGTAGCCGCCGCCGAAGCGTGTGTTCAGCTC
>JBMZAP010000173.1:0-6535 GCA_049611445.1 Phycisphaeraceae bacterium
CGTTGGGCATGAACCGTACGTTCTCGCGTTTGGGGGTGGTAAAGCTCGTGGGGTCAGCGACTGTGGCGGCGACGGGCTTGAGCAAGGCAAGGCCGTCGATCGCGGCGATGGACCAGTAAGGGTCGGCTTGGCCGACGGCGGTGGCCCGCCCCGTGCCGGGTAGCGTCGTGGTCTTCGTCAGTGCGACAGCATGAACCTTATCGAAGCCCTTGGCCAGCTGGTCATCGACAACAAACGACCGACTATTCCCATCGATCTTTAGCTTGGCGGACTGGTTGGTGGTGACCGATCGTGGTGTGCCGCCATGGGCCGCGACCTCGACCTCGCCAGTGAAGACGGTGGTGGTCATCCGGTTGCGCTGCAGCTCGACGCCAAACTCGGTGCCGAGGTCGACGATGTCAGCGTAGCGGGTCTTGACGACAAAGCCCTTGGAGGATTCGGTCCTGCACAGGCCGACAAGCTTGCCGGTGTGGAGCCGGATGGCGTTGTCGTGTTCGATAAGTTCGATGGTCGCTGGGGCCTGAATGGTTGCGATCGCCCCGCGGTTGGTCGTAATCTCTGCAAAGCCTTGGGTCAGCGTGAGACGGTCACCGGCTTGCAGGGGCGACCCAGAGGCTAAAGCACCCTCAAGCCATTGCGCATCATGCGCTGCGGTGAGTGTTGCGACAACAGGTGCCACGCCGAGAGGGTCCGGCTCGCTCGAATCTTCAGCAATCGGTGTCCAGTTTGGCGTTTCGTTGCCGCCCCATGGATTAAAGAGAACAGCCGCAAGCAGCACGACCGCAGCAGCGTAGGCGTAAACCGCGGCTTTGCTCTTCATCGCCTTGCGAAACACGTACCCGCCGACCGCCATCATGTCGTGGGCGGACAGCCCGGCCAGATCCTCTTCGGCCGCAGGAGCAGTCGCTGTCGATTGCACCACCCGCTTTTGCAGATCAACCAACTCGGCGTGGGCGCGGTCTTCCATCTCGGCGAGCTGCTCGAAGGAGATCAGCTCATCTTCCTCACTGTACTGCGGGGCCAACACCTCGGCTAACGATTGCGACTGCACGCCGAGCTGAACAAACCAATCGCGGGCGGCAGCGCTCTGCTTAAGCCGCTCGCGGAGCTCTGTTGTTTCTTCTTCGGATAGATTCCCGTCGTAATAACGCAAGACCAGCTCAGCCAAGCGCTCGGGCACGCCGAGGAACTGCTCCAAGTTGTCGGGTTTGTCTCCCGGCATGGTGCTATTCCTCAATTACTTTCTGCATACAACGCGCCAGCGCCGCATGCACACGGGTGAAGGTCTTGTAGAGTGTGTCGGCCTTGCGCCCGAGCTGCTCAGCAATCTCGCGGACGTTCAAGCCCGCGCCGTAACGCAACTCGATCAGGCGCTGGGCCTGCGGCGCAAGCTTCTCGACACAGTCCTGCAGCGCCTTACTGGTCTCCTGCATCGAGAGATGGTCGGCCTCTTGCCAGTGCGGTTCCATTGCGTCCAGCAGCGCGCTATCCATCAGCGCCGGCCGCCGGCCTATTCGCTCCAGGGCCTTGAGCGAGCGGAACCGTGCCGCGGTGCGCAACCAGGCGGGCAGCATGTCCTCGTCTCTGATCTGATCATGCTTCTCCATCGCCAGCATCGAGACCTCCTGCAGCACGTCCTCGGCGATATGGTGGTCGCGGACAATCGAGCCGATGTACGCGAGCAGCTTCATGCGGTTGCGCAGCAGGTGGGCGGTGATGGTTTTTGGCTCAACGGGCATGACAAGCCTTGAAGGGTTCCACTATAAGGTTGTCCCCGCTCGGCCCGTGAATTGGAACACCAATCGGAAAAAATCAAAAAAAACCCCCGATCGCGCTAGGGCGGGCCGGGGGTTTGGCGGTTCTGGGTGGGGAGTGAGCGGAATTAAGCGCCGCGGACATCTTCGACGATGTCGTCTACGCAATCGACGAGCATCTGCTCGATCGCGGCATCATTGTCATATCGGCCGCTCAGAATCGCTTGCCGGGCACGCACAACCAGGTCATACCGCAGGCGCGTGGATTCAAATCCGGAGTCGCTGTCATGCAATTCGGGGCTGGGACAATCAATCGTGTTCTGGCTCATCGCACAACTCCTTTCAGGAATTGACCAGCATTCCATTGCCGGACCACATTGAACGTTATCGGTCAAAACGAACGAGTCAAGGCAAATTACAGAAAAGTTTTTCGTAAAAACTTCGTTCATCAAAATGGGCCCGCTTCTTTGGCAACCAGCGATGATGAACCTGGTTTTGTGCGGACCGCGAGTGAAACATTTTTTGCCAAGTCGCAGCCTTGGCGCGCCTGACATCAGCCCCGCATCACATCATCCGGGCGACATATGGCGGGAGGCGCCGCTAAAACTGTCAAAGTGGCACCCGAGAGGCCCAGAAACGCCCTCAAATCGTTGTTTTACAATCATTAACGCCGGCCCCGTCTGGCCGCGCTTTTGCATCACTTCTACTAGGGAGATGCTACCGCTTTGAAGTTTGAAGACTACTACAAGACGCTCGGCGTTGATCGGACCGCCTCGGCCGAGGAGATCAAGCGCGCTTATCGCAAGCTCGCCAACAAGCATCACCCCGACAAGAACAAGGACAACCCCAAGGCCTCCGAGATGTTTGCCAAGGTCTCCGAGGCCTACGAAGTCCTCTCGGATCAAGACAAGCGCGCCAAGTATGACCGGCTTGGTGCGAACTGGAAACACGGCGACCAGTTTGAACCCCCGCCCGGTTTCTCCGGCTTCGACGGCCAATTCCGTCAAGGGCCCGGCGGCTTCAGTTTTCAGGGCGGCGGCGGAGGTGGCGGCTTCTCAGACTTTTTCGAAATGCTCTTTGGCCAGGCCTCGCGCGGGGGAGGTGGCTTTGAAGAAATGTTCGGCGGCGCGGGTGGCGGCCATCGCTTTGAAAACCCCGGCGCACCACGACAAGCAACCGAACAAACACACGAGATCAGCGTCTCGCTCACCGAGGCATACAACGGTGCTACACGACAGCTCAGCCTGCAAGGCCCAGCCGGCACGCAAAACATCGACGTCAAGATCCCCAAGGGAGCAACGACAGGCAACAAGCTGCGCCTCAGGGAACACAACCTGCTTTTGAAAATCAATGTCGCAAAAGACCCGCGGTTCGAACTGGATCAGAGCGGCAACCTCACCACCACGATCAAGGTGCCGCCTTATGTTGCGGCCCTTGGTGGAAAAGCCGACGTCCCAACGATGGATGGCCTTGTCACGATGACAATCCCATCAGGCACCTCCAGTGGCGCAAGACTCCGTCTTAAAGGCAAGGGCATGCCCAAACGCGGCAGCGACGAACACGCCGACCTGTTCGCCCGGGTGATGATCGAAGTGCCAAAAGAACTGAGTGAAGAGCAAAGGAAGGCTTACGAACAACTGAGAGAGTTAGAGTGACAAAGTGGGGCAGACATTCCTGTCTGTCGTCAGGCCAAAGGCCTGAGCTGGCCCAAAGTTGATTCGCGGGGCTTCCGCGACGGCAGACAAGAATGTCCGCCCCACCTTTCAAAACAGAAAGGGATAGAAGATGGACTTTAATAAGCTGACCCAAGCCAATCAGCAGGCTCTTCAAGCCGCGCAATCCAACGCGATCGAGCGCGGTCACCAAGGTGTTGATACCGAGCATGTCCTGTTCGCGATGTTGCAGCAGGGAGACGGGCTTGTCCCGCGACTGTTCGAGAAGCTTGGCCGACCCGCAGACGTGATCGCAACCGAGGTCAACCGCGCGCTGCAGAAGCGTCCTTCTGTCACCGGACCGGGCGCGCCATCCGTCCAGCCCAACAGCGTGCAACTCACCCACAACCTTGCACAGGTCTACACCGAGGCACAGAAGCAGGCCAATAAGCTCGGCGATGAGTACATCTCCGTCGAGCACGTCGTCCTGGCCATCCTCGAACAAGGCGACAAAACCGAAGCGGGCAAGATTCTCAATACGCTGGGTATCACCGCCGACGGCTTCCGCACAGCGATGCAGGACGTGCGTGGCAATCAGCGTGTCACCTCCAACAACCCCGAGGCAACCTACGAGGCGCTGGCCAAATATGGCAGTGACCTCGTTGAACTCGCCAAGCAGGGCAAGATGGACCCGGTCATCGGGCGCGACGACGAGATCCGTCGGGCCGTGCGCATCCTCTCGCGCAAGACGAAGAACAACCCCGTGCTGATCGGTGAGCCGGGCGTCGGTAAAACCGCGATCGTCGAGGGCCTTGCCCAGCGCATCGTGCGTGGCGACGTGCCAGAAGGCCTCAAGGATAAAACGATCTTCGCCCTGGATATGGCGTCGCTCGTCGCGGGGGCCAAGTTCCGCGGTGAGTTTGAAGAGCGTCTCAAGGCGGTGCTCGCGGAAGTGAAGCAGGCCGAGGGCCGCATCATCCTGTTCATCGATGAGCTGCACACGATCGTGGGTGCCGGCAAGACCGAGGGCGCCATGGACGCCGGCAACATGCTCAAGCCGATGCTCGCGCGTGGCGAGCTGCACTGCATCGGCGCGACGACCCTCGACGAATACCGCCAGCACATCGAGAAGGACCCGGCACTGGAGCGGCGCTTCCAGACCGTGCTCGTCGATCAACCCACCGTCGAGGACACCATCTCGATCCTGCGTGGCCTGAAAGAACGCTTCGAGGTGTTCCATGGCGTGACGATTCAGGACAACGCGCTGGTCAGCGCAGCGACCCTGAGCCATCGCTATATCAGTGACCGCTTCCTCCCGGACAAGGCGATCGACCTTGTCGATGAAGCCTGCGCAATGATCCGCACGGAGATGGACTCGATGCCCGCCGAGCTCGACGCGGTCGCGCGTCGCGTGATGCAATTGGAGATCGAAGAGGCAGCACTCAAGAAAGAGAAAGACGAACAAAGCAAGAGCCGGCTCGAAACTCTCCAGAAAGAATTGGCTGACGCGAAAGAACAGGCCGGCGCTTTGCGTGCGCAGTGGGACAGCGAGAAGGGCTCGGTGGACGAGGTCCGCGCGCTGCGTGAGGAAGTCGAGCAGATCCGTCAGCAGATCGAGTTAGCCAAGAGCCCGGGCGCATACGACCTGAACAAGGCGGCCGAGTTGGAGTATGGCCGCTTGCCTGAACTCGAGAAGAAGTTGGCTGATCTGGAAGACTCGGCCAACTCGCTAAAACGAGATGGCCAAAGCGAACAAAGCGCGCGACTACTCCGTGAGGCGGTCACCGATGAAGAGATCAGTGAGATCGTGGCCCGCTGGACCGGCATCCCCGTGACGCGGCTGATGGAAGGCGAGCGCGAAAAACTCCTTAAGCTCGACGAAGTCCTGCACCAGCGCGTTATCGGCCAGGACGACGCCGTAATCCTCGTTGCGGACGCGGTGCTCCGGGCCCGCGCCGGCATCAAGGACCCCAAGCGGCCGACCGGCTCGTTCATCTTCCTCGGGCCGACCGGCGTCGGGAAGACCGAACTCGCACGGGCCCTCGCCGAGTCACTCTTCGACAGCGAAGACAATATCGTGCGCATTGACATGTCCGAGTACATGGAGAAGCACGCCGTCTCGCGTCTCATCGGCGCCCCGCCCGGGTACATCGGCTATGAAGAAGGCGGCCAACTGACTGAGGCCGTCCGCCGCAAGCCCTACAGCGTGGTGCTATTCGATGAGATCGAGAAGGCGCACCCCGACGTGTTCAACGTGCTCTTGCAGGTGCTCGACGACGGCCGAGTCACCGACAGCCAGGGCCGCACGGTGGACTTTAAGAACACCGTCATCATCATGACGAGCAACATTGGCAGCCACCATTTAATGAACGACGCGGTGATGGGCGCGACCGAGATCGACGACCCGTCCCGCAACGCCGTCATGGCCGACCTGCGCAGCCACTTCCGCCCGGAGTTCCTCAACCGCGTGGACGACATCGTGCTGTTCAAGCCGTTGTCGCCCAGCGAGATCACCAAGATTGTGGACCTGCTGGTTGCCGGGCTGTCGAATCGACTCGCCGACCGCGACATCACGCTCTCGTTGTCCGACGCGGCAAAAGCGCATGTCGCCGAGCACGGCTACGACCCGGTCTATGGTGCACGCCCCTTGAAGCGCTACCTGCAGCACGAGGTTGAGACGCGTATCGGACGAGCCATCATCAAGGGCGACGTCCCCGAGGGCTCAACGGTCTCGGTCGATGTTGATAGCGACGGGCAGTGGTCTGTTCAGACCGACTGATCTCGGCCGCGCTGCACATCCGGTCGGCCCACTATCGAGCCGCACGCTCTTCCGCGTGCGGTTTTTTGTCATTTCGCCCAGACAAACCGCTCACATCTAATTAACTCTATGAGGGCAGTGTCATAAATGGGAGTTGCTAGCTTGGCGCTCACAATGGCCCGGTAATGTTTGGCACGTCACTTGCGAATAGTTGGTGGCGGTTAGCGCAAAGGTGTTAGAAATGCCTATTTGATAGGCATCCCCCAAATCCGGCTGTGTTTTTGCCCAGCCTTTCACCACACGAGTGGAGAAGAAATCCCCCAACCCTCTTTTTTATGGAGACATGAGATGAAGCGTACTCTTTTTGGATT